>JAQZBU010000011.1 GCA_029237735.1 Ramlibacter sp.
GCCGCCTATCGGCGCAAGTTCGCCAGCTGCCACATGAAGTATTCGCTTGGCGCGCCGTTCACTCAGCGCTTCTTCGAACTGGCGATGCAGCCTGAGACGGCGGTAGACAGCGGACACGGCGCGGGATACGTCGGCCTGATCACCGCCAACTCCTTCATGAAGCGCGAGTTCGGCAGCAAGCTCATCGAACAGGTGCTGCCCAGACTGGACCTGACGCACGTGGTCGACACCTCGGGCGCCTACATCCCCGGCCACGGAACCCCCACCGTCATTCTGTTAGGCCGTCATCGGGCGCCGATGCGTGACAAGGTGCGAACGGTGATGGGCATTTCGGGCGAGCCGAGCGCCCCCGACGACCCTGCCCACGGATTGGTTTGGAGCGCCATCGTGGGGCAGATCGACTTTGCTGATAGCGAGAGCGAATTCGTAAGCGTGGCAGACACGCCTAGGGTGAACTTTGCCAAGCATCCGTGGAGTATTGGAGGCGGTGGAGCCGCAAATCTCTTGGAGTTACTGGATGACTCCGCAGAGAATTTGTTGAGTGCCCAGACCTCTGTGATTGGCAGGACAACACATACAGGAGAAGACAACGCGTTCTTCGTTACGCCAAGTTGGGCGCCGAGATACGGATTGACCGGGTACACAGTTCCATTGGTTGAAGGCGAGTGCGTCAGGGATTTCGAGATAGACAATGCACTTGAGACCATATTTCCGTATGACCTTCGAACTGGAGTCGTTCTTTCGGAAATGCCGCCCAAACTGTGGCGACACTTTTGGACCTATAGGCGAAACCTTAAAGCGCGGCGAGATTTTGGCCAAAACATTGAGGAGCGAGGTCTTAAGTGGTACGAACATTCCATGTTCTTTCCTGATCGGTTCCAGAACAAGCGGGGAATCACCTTTGCCTTTGTTGGAACTCATAACCACTTTGCTATCGAGCGAAGAGGCATGGTCTTTAAGCAATCAGCTCCATCAATCAAGTTGCCAGCCAGTTCGACTGAAGAAGACCACCTCCGACTACTTGGCTTGTTAAATTCATCAGTCGCGTGCTTTTGGCTAAAGCAAGTCTTTCACAATAAGGGCGGCGGTGGTATCAATGAGGGGCACCGCGGAGATAAGTGGGAGTACTTCTATGAATTTACTAGCTCTGGGCTGGCGAACTTTCCAGTTGTGGCCAGTTGTCCACTGGGCATTTCAACCCAGCTTGACACGTGGGCCAGCCAGTTGCGCGACATCCAGCCCGCAGCACTTCTAGCTGCAGGACTACTGCCAACCCGCGCCAGTCTTGATTCAGCTCGCGACAGATCTGTTCAGTTACGCCGCCAAATGATTTCTGGACAAGAAGAGTTGGATTGGCATTGCTATCGACTCTATAACCTGTTGCCAGCCGGCGTCACTGACGATGAAGTCCAGCATGAATTGCCGATCGAAGTGAACCCGGGAGAACGCGCCTTCGAAATCGTGTTGGCTCGTAAAATGGCAGCAGGCAAAGAGCAAACGACCTGGTTCGAACGCCATGGTTCGACGCCCACCACTGAGATCCCGGCGCACTGGCCCGAGACCTATCGTCGTGTCGTGCAGCGACGTATCGAACTGATCGAGAGCGAAAAGTCGATCGGCCTAATTGAGCGGCCCGAATTCAAGCGCCGCTGGAACTCACCGAAGTGGGAGGACCTGGAGCGGAGCGCACTGCGCGACTGGCTGCTGGGCCGGCTGGAGGCACCCGCGCTGTGGCCCGGATCGGCTGACCAGCCGCCGCAGCTGATGTCCACCCATCGTCTGGCCGACACCGTGCAGCGCGATGCCGACTTCATGCAGGTGGCTGCGCTGTACGCGGGCCGCACGGACTTTCAGCTGCCGGAGTTGGTTTCGGACCTGGTGGCCGCGGAGTCGGTGCCGTTTCTGCCCGTGCTGCGCTACGCCGACAGCGGCCTGCGCAAGCGTGAACAGTGGGAGGCCACGTGGGCACTGCAGCGGCATGAAGACCGCATCGATGCCGAGGTGGAAGCCGAGGCACCGGGCTGGCGCGAAGAACTGCAATCGCAGGCCATGAAACGCTTCCGCAGCGCCACAACGCCCGAAGCACTGTCCTGGATCGAGGATCAATTGGCTCAGGAGATCGCGCGACAGAAGGTCGAGCGCAAGGACAACGAGGTCGGCAAAATCCCCGTGCCACCCAAGTACCAGAGCAAGGACTTCCTGAAAGCCGACGTTTGGCGGTTGCGCGGTGGACTGGATGTGCCTAAGGAGCGCTGGATCAGCTACCCCGGCTGCGAACGCGGCGCCGATGGCAGTCTGCCCATCGCCTGGGCGGGCTGGGACCATCTGCAGCAAGCGATGGCCCTCGCCTCGTACTTCATCGACATGAAAGAACGCGAAGGCTGGAGCCCTGAGCGTCTGCAGCCGTTGCTGGCGGGCCTGCTCGAACTGGCGCCCTGGCTCAAACAGTGGCACAACGAGATGAACCCCGACTTCGGCGCGCGCATGGGTGACTACTACGAGAGCTTCGTCACCGACGAGGCGCGGACCCTGCAATTCACGCTGGACGACCTGCGCGCATGGAAGCCACCGGTGACAGCGATCAAACGTGGACGCAAGCAGGTCGCATGACCCGCACAACACATCGGCCGCATGGCACCACCCAGGGAGAACAACAAGCATGACACTGATCAGAGAACTGATCGCCATCCCGGAACAGGTGCACCAGGGCGACTTCGTCCTGAAGCTGGCCGATGGCGTGACGCATGCCGAAGCGACGCTGCGCGACTACGTGGTGACGCCGCAGCTCAACGCCTGCTTTAACGACGCGCTGACCTTCATCAAGCAGTCGGTGCAGGGCGGCACCAGCAAGGCGGCTTACCTGCACGGCAGTTTCGGCGCCGGCAAGAGCCACTTCATGGCTGTGTTGAACCTGCTGCTGGCCAACAACGTGTCGGCACGCTCGATGCCCGAGCTGGCCAACGTGGTGGCCCAGCACAACGCGTGGACGCAGGACCGGAAGTTCCTGCTCGTGCCGTATCACATGATCGGCGCACGCAGCATGGAGTCGGCCATCCTGGGCGGCTATGCAGAGTTTGTGCGCAAGCGGCATCCGGAAGCACCCGTCCCGGGCTTCTACCTGTCGGAGCGGCTGTTCGAAGATGCGGTGCGCATGCGCAAGCGCAGCGGCGACGAAGCCTTCTTCCGTGATCTCAACGCGGGGTCGGACACCGGGGGTGGTGGCGACAGCGGCTGGGGTGACTTGAGCGGCGGCTGGGATGCCGCGAGCTTCGAAGCGGCGATGCTGGAGCCGCCCAGTGGGGATGATCGCGTGCGCCTGGTTGGAGACTTGATCAGCCGGTTCTTCACGGCCATCGCCGACGTGGCCGAAAGCCGGGGCGAGGCTTTCGTGCCGCTGGACGACGGGCTCAGCATCATGAGCCGCCATGCCAAGGCGCTGGGCTACGACGCGGTGATCTTGTTCCTGGACGAGTTGATCTTGTGGCTGGCCAGCCGGGCGGCCGATGCGAGCTTTGTCAGCAGCGAGGGCACAAAGCTTGTCAAGCTGGTCGAAGCCGGCAATGCGGACCGGCCCATCCCGCTGGTAAGCTTTGTCGCTCGGCAACGCGACTTGAGGGAGCTGGTCGGCGAAAACCTGGCCGGATCGCTGCAACTGCAGTTCAGCGATTCGCTGCGGCATTGGGAAGCGCGTTTCCACACCATCCGGCTCGAGGATCGCAACCTGCCTGCGATCGTCGAGAAGCGCGTGCTCAAGCCAGTGTCTGAGGCGGCTCGACAGACCCTTGGCAACGCCTTCGACGAGTTTCAGCGGGTCAGGCCCGAGGTCTGGAACACGCTGCTCACCGAGACCGCGGACAAGGAGATGTTCCGCAAGGTCTACCCGTTCAGCCCGGCGCTGGTGCAGACCTTGATCGCTGTGTCGGCTGCATTGCAGCGCGAGCGCACCGCGCTGAAGCTGATGCTGCAACTGCTGGTAGACCGGCGTGATGATCTGGAGCTGGGGCAAATCATCCCGGTGGGTGATCTGTTCGATGTGATCGCCGATGGGGATGAGCCATTTTCCGAGGCGATGCGTATCCACTTCGACAACGCGAAGCGGCTCTACAAGCAAAAGCTGTTGCCGCATCTGGAGCGGCAACACGGCGTGACCTGGGAGAATATCCGCATCGGCGATGCCGACCCGGCCAAGGCCCGCATGCTGCGCAATGACGCGCGGCTCATCAAGACGCTGCTGCTGAGTGCATTGGTGCCAGAGGTGGAATCGCTGAAGGCCCTGACGGCGCAGCGCCTGGCCGCGTTGAACCACGGCACGATCAGGTCGCCCATCCCTGGTCGCGAAACCCAGGACGTGCTGCGCAAGTGCAAGGAGTGGGCCGCTGACATCGGCGAGATCAAGGTCACGGACGACGCCAACTCCTTGATCTCGATCCAGGTCACCGGCGTGGACATCGAACCCATCGTGCGCGGCCCGGCAGCGTCCAGCGACAACCCGGGCAACCGCCGGCGCCGCGTGCGCGAGATGCTGTTCGAGCAGCTCGGCGTGACCGACACCAATGACATGTTCGCCACCTACCCAGTGCTGTGGCGCGGCACGCGGCGCGAGGTGGAGGTGCTGTACGAGAACGTGCGCGAGATGTCGGACGAGAAGTTGCGTGGGCGGCCCGGCACCTGGACGGTGGTGATCGACTTTCCGTTTGACGACCAGAAGTACACACCCGCTGACGACTTGGCGCGCCTGGCGGCGTACCGCGGTGACGACACGCAAACGCTGGTGTGGATGCCCTCGTTCTTCAGTGCCAAGGCCCAACACGACCTGGGCCGGCTGGTGGTGCTGGACTACATCCTCACCGGGGAGCGCTTCAACGACCTGGCCGCCCACTTGGCGCTGGTGGACCGCGGACCGGCACAGGCACTGCTGCGAAATCAGCGCGACCAGTTGCAGCAGCGCGTTCGGCAGTACCTGGAGGTGGCCTACGGCATCGCAGGCGACTCGCGCGACGCGGTGGTCAACCCGTTGGCACCTGAAGACCAGTTTCGATCACTCGACCAGACCCTGACGCCTCTGCCGCCAGTAGGGGCGAACCTGAAGTCAGCATTCGAGGCGCTGCTGGATCAACTGTTCAGGCATCAATATCCGGCGCACCCGGTCTTCGACGCCGAGGTGAAGCTGGCGGCAGTGAAGAAGGTGTGGCCCGAACTTGAACGTGCCGTCTCGGCCAGCGACGGGCGCGCGTTGGTCAGCGACCGCGTGGTGCGGCAGCTGATTCGATCGATCGCCGACCCGGTGCAGCTCGGCAAGACGGGCGAGACGCACTTTGTGCTGGGCGACCATTGGCGCTCGCACTTTCTGCGAGAGCAAGCTAAAGAAGGCGCCACGTTCACGGTGGCGAATCTCCGCCGATGGATGGACCAACCGCTGGCGATGGGGCTGCCGGCAGAGGCGCAGAACCTGATCATCCTGACGTTCGCGGGGCAAACCAACCGGCTCTTCGTGAAGGGCAACGTACCCTACACCCCCGGCGTCGACCAGATGCCGGACGACCTGGAACTGCGCGAGCAGACTCTGCCCGAGCAAGTGGACTGGGACGCCGCCTGCAAGCGTGCTGCAGCGCTGTTCGGTCTGACCATCCCCACCTCGCGCAACGCTAGCAACGTGGCCAAGCTGGTTGAAGACGTGCAGGCCAAGGCGCGTGAGGCGCGGGAGCCGACGGTCAGCCTCGTCAAGACGCTGAACGAGAAGTCAGCCCTGTTCCCGGATTCGGGCGATAGCCATCGGCTGCAAACCGCGCGTTCTGCCCTGGCCATGGTGGTCAGCCTTCTGGTTGCTGAGGGCGCCGCCGTCGTCACCACGCTGGCGCAGGCGTCGATAGAAACATCTGAAGTTGCGATGCGCCAGACTCTGGCCAAGGCACGCGAGCTGGATGAAGCGGCGCGCACCGCGGCTTGGGAAATCTTCGAGGCGATGAAGGCGCTGACCGACGAGCGACAAGTTGCCGCACGGGCGATCGTGGCAAAGGTGGGCGAGGCCTTGGCAGCCGACGAGCACGCGATCGGTCTGAAGGCGACCCTCGATGATCAACGCGGCAAGGCCGTGCGGCTGCTGACCGCAGCGCCGCCACCGGCCGCACCACCGGGACCGCCCACTGGGCCTGCTCCGGCAGGCCCAGTGACGCCACCGCTGCCGCCGACCGAGCCGGCGCCAGTCCCACCGGGTGGGTTTGCACCCAAGCCACCGGTGATCGTGCAGGAATCCGCTGCGGCTGACCTCGAAAGCACGCAAGCGCTGGCCCTGCTGGACGACCTGCACGCGAAGCTGGACAGCGATACGGAGCTGCGGCTTTCAATCTCGTGGCGGCTCGAGAAGCCGGGGAGCAGCAAGTGACCGTGGCTGCCGGGCCCTTGTCGCTGCCTCAGATTGAGGCACAAGCGCTCGCGGTGCTGGACCGCGCGAGTGACGCCAGGGTCATTGCCATCCAAGCCAAGGCCAAGGCGCCGTGGCCTGAAGCCATCATGTTGGCGGGCAGGCCGTTCCAGCTGCGCTGGTGCGAAAGCCCATTGATGGCGCGAGAAGCACTGTCTGCGTTGGATGACTCGGACGGTGGGCAAGTGGCTTCGGGGCTCATCTTGCTGACGCCGATGGCCTCTCGCGACTTGGGCGGCGATGTTGTGGCCCGGCTGGCGCGCACCCAGGTGTTTCAGCCCGACGCATGGGGCATGGTCCAGCAGCTCTTCAAGGCACGCGAGATTGATGCGCGACTGAGCCGCTTCCGGTGGATGGCCCAACTGCTGGTTGAGCGCGCCAGCATAGGCGCCTATCCGCCCGTGCCCAACGGCTTCCTGGACATGGACACCGCCTGGCGCCACATCCTGGGCCGGTGCCTGGCTTTGGAAGCCTCCAGGCCGGACGCGACGATGTTGTTGAACTGGTCGCTGGCCGCAGATTCGGCCGGGCTGCTTGCCGACTTGCCTGAGGCCGCCAAGACGCAGATCGCTGCTTGGCTGGGCGAATCAGCTGGGGCTGTGGGCACGCTCGTCATGCGCTGTGTGACGGCAGGCAACACTCAGGATGCGGTGCCGCTCGGCTTGGTCTGTGGCGTTGTGGTGTCGCCTCAGGGCGAAGGTGTTCAGGAACTGGCGGCAGCTGCGATTCGCCTCGAACGATTCATGGGTGACAAGCGAATCGGCATCGCCGATGGGCGCCTTTGGGCCGCTGACGCGGCGAAGCTTCTCAGCGCCAGCGCGTTGGCCCCCTTGGCGCCGGCCTTGCGCCACGCCGTGAACGAACGTGCTGAGGCCTTGCTGCGCGAGTTGCATGTGGATGCCTACGCGCACCTGAGCGATGTACTCCCGCTGGGCCTGGAACAGCGGCTCGGGTTGCTGGCCGATGCGCTGAAAGCCTTCATCGCCGATCCATCGGCTGCACGGCTTCAGGCCACCGAGCGCGCAGCCGACTCGGTCGCGACCCACGCGCACGCCGATGCCACGAGTACCCGGATGCTGCGCGTGAAGATGGCGGTTCGCCTATGCCGGTGGATGGTGGCAGAGCGGCCTGAGAGCAAGGACCGCGGCAACCGAGCGGCGCCGGGGTTCGCAGAGCTTGCGCAGGCCTACGCCCGGGAAGGCGCATTCGTTGACTGGGCGCGGTTCAAGCTGATCGGCGGCGATGACTTGCCTGGTCTTTCTTCCGCGTTCGTTGCGCTGCGCGACGCAGCACGCAAGAAGGCTGAGGTGCTCAATCAGTCATTCGCGCAAGCGCTGCAGGTGTGGAATCGTGAGCCGCGGGCCGAGGCTGCATGCATGCCGGTTGAAGCGATCATCGAGCGGCTTGTCGCCCCGCTGGCGCAGCAGGCGCCTGTGCTGTTGCTGGTGGCAGATGGTTTGAGCTACAGCATCTTCCGCGAGCTTTGCGAGGACCTGGAGGCCCTGGGCTGGGACGAACATGTTGCTGGGCCACCCCCGACGCTTGCAGTTGGCATAGCGGCGCTGCCGACGATTACCGAAGTGAGCCGGACCAGCCTGTTTTCGGGCCGCCTTGTTATCGGTGCAGCCCCGCAGGAGAAGTCGGCGTTCTCGACCCATGCTGCGCTCGTGGCGGCGTCACGTGCAGGCACGGCGCCGATCGTGTTCCACAAGGGTGATCTCGCCGACTCTGAGGGCTTGTCATCCGTGGTTCGCGACGCCATCGCCTCGATGCAGCAGCAGGTGGTGGCCGTGGTCTACAACGCTGTGGACGACCACCTGAGCGGCTCGAACCAGATCCATGTGCGATGGACCATCGATGATCTGAGGTTGCTCGGGCGCCTGCTGAGCGAAGCGCGCCGGGCGCGACGTGTGGTGATCATCACTGCCGATCATGGTCACGTCATCGACGCTGGCACCGTGCAGCGAGGCCAAGGCGATGGTGATCGCTGGCGGCTGCCTTCGGGCCCTCTGGACGAGAGCGAGCTTCTGTTCGACGGCGGCCGAGTGAAGGCAGCTTCCGGCAACGCTGTGGTTTGTGCCTGGTCGGAAGGTGTTCGACACGGGGCCAAGAAGAACGGCTATCACGGGGGCGTCTCGGCACAGGAAGTCGTGGTGCCCTTGAGCGTGTTCACACCGCGCAACATGCCACTCAAAGGTTGGCAGGTGGCCGCAGCGCCGCAACCGGACTGGTGGGCGCCGTTGGAGTCCGCTGCGCCGCCATTGGCCCCTGAAGCCCCGGCGTTCACTCGCAAGCCACTGAAGACGAAACCTGTGGCCATGCCGCACCCTGACCTGTTCGGAGGGGGAGCGCCCGTGGCATCACCGGCGCCTGGCGTGCACTGGATCGACGCGCTTCAGGCCTCGTCCGCCTATATGGCTCAGAAGGCGCTTGCGGCGCGCGTGGCACCCGCCGACGCTGACGTTCGGGCACTGCTGGATGCATTGGCTGTCCGAGGCGGAAAACTGTCCAAAGCGGCGCTAGCGCAGCGCTTGGGTATGCCTGCCATGCGCATCAGCGGCTTCGTGAATGCTGCCAAGCGCGTGCTCAACGTTGACCAGACCGCGGTGCTCGTTCTCGACGAGACCGCCGGCAGCGTGGAACTAAACAAGGAGTTGCTCGCCCGGCAGTTTCGGGTGACGGTGCGATGAGGGCCACGAAATGATCAGCCCACAACGAAGAGCCGAGGTGATCGAAGCCTTGAGGCGCGGCACCGTACCCAAGGCAGGCCTCGATGCGCTGGCCGTGGGATACGGCCGGCTGCAGGGAACGCTGGACGAAGAGTTGGACGCCGTTGCGGCCGGCCGTGGGGCTTTCAAAGCCATACGGGGCGAGTACGGGTCAGGCAAGACCTTCTTCGGCCGTTGGCTGCAGGAGCGGGCCCGGGCGCGGGGACTGGCCACCAGCGAGGTGCAGATTTCGGAGACAGAGACGCCGCTGCATCGCCTGGAAACTGTTTACCGCCGGTTGGTGGAACGCATCGCAACGGCGGATAGCGGTGAGGGCGCATTTCGCGGCATCGTTGACGGCTGGTTCTACGCCTTGGAGCGCGACGTGCTGGAGGACACCAGCCTGGACCCAACGGATGAGGCGACGCTGCTGGCGAAGACCGAGGCGTTGATGGAGGCGAGGCTTGCTGGCGTCACCAAGGTGGCACCGGCGTTTTCGGCCACGCTACGGGCGTACCGCCGCGCGCTGCAGGCCGGTGACAACGCTACGGCCGATGGGCTGATGGCCTGGCTCAGTGGGCAACCCAACGTGGCAGCGTCGATCCGACGCGCGGCTGGCGTGAAGGGTGACATCGACCACTTTGGCGCGACCAATTTCTTGTCCGGCCTACTGACCATGCTGCGCGACTCGGGTTACGGCGGACTGCTGCTGGTGTTGGACGAGGTTGAGACGTTGCAGCGCATGCGAGCCGACACCCGCGAGCGGGGCTTGAATGCGCTGCGGCAATGGATCGACGAGATCGACGCCGGCCGCTTCCCCGGCCTGTACCTCTTGATCACTGGCACTCAGGCCTTCTACGAAGGCGCGCAGGGCGTTCAGCGACTCGCGCCACTGGCCCAGCGGCTGCACGTTGACTTCGGAACGGATTCGCGGTTTGACAACCCGCGTGCGGTGCAAGTGCGGCTGCCGGCGTTCGGTCATGAGTCACTACTCGAGGTCGGTCGCAAGGTGCGCGACATCTTTGCCGATGGTGCAGTGGCGGGTGACAGGGTCCGCGCCCTGGTTGACGACACGTACGTCGAGTCGCTGGCCAAGGCCGTCACGGGGAACCTGGGTGGAAAGGTCGGCGTCTCGCCAAGGTTGTTCCTGAAGAAGCTGGTGGCAGACGTGATGGATCGCGTCGACCAATTCGAGGACTTCGATCCTCGCAAGCACTACGCACTGACCATCGCCGAGAGTGAGATGACTGCGCAGGAACGCGCCTCGGTTGGCGTGGGCTCGGTCGATGACATTGAGCTTTGAACTTGTAGACAACCTTGGTGACCGCCTATGAGCGTGGAGGCCTTCGAACGCCTGCACGGCGCCCTGCAGTACCACATCGTCAATTCGATGGGCTGGACCGGCCTGCGCTCGGCGCAGGCAGATGCCGTAGCCCCCATTTTGGAAGGCAGGCATTGCCTTATCCTTGCCCCAACAGCCGGCGGTAAGACTGAGGCTGCAACAATCCCTGTCTTATCGCGCATGGCGACTGAGGAGTGGGGTGGACCTAGCGTGCTGTACGTGTGCCCGATTAAGGCGCTACTGAACAATCTTGAATCGCGCTTGTCTCGATATGCTGGTTTCGTCGGCAGAACAGTACAAGTCTGGCACGGTGACATTGGACAAGGTGCCAAGGCCCGCGCCAAACGCACAGCACCAGACATTCTGTTGACCACCCCGGAGTCCTTAGAAGGGATGCTCATTTCTACGAAGGTAGATCGAGCAGCATGGTTCGGCAATGTTCGTGTGGTGATCGTAGACGAATTGCATGCGTTCGCGGGTGATGACCGAGGTTGGCATCTGCGGGCTGTGATCAAGCGTATTGAGGCTTATGCGAGGCAGCCGATTCAGAGAATTGGTTTGTCGGCGACGGTCGGCAACCCAGATGAACTTCTAAACTGGTTTGCAGGGCCAGGGGAACGGCAGATCGTTGGATCTTCCTCGGTGACTACCGATGCCGATGTCACTATCGATCACGTTGGATCGCTTGCGAATGCTGCAACCGTGATCTCGCGGCTACACCGAGGCTCGAAGCGTTTGGTTTTCTGTGATAGCCGTTCCAAGGTCGAGGAGCTAGCGGTGTCTCTGCGCGCTCTCAACACCCGGACATTCGTCTCGCATTCATCATTGAGCGCGTCTGAACGAAAGCTGGCCGAGACCGCCTTTGCAGAGGAGCAGGACTGCGTGATCGTCGCGACCAGCACGCTGGAACTAGGGATTGACGTGGGCGACTTGGACTACGTGATCCAGATAGACTCTCCCAGTACAGTGTCGTCTTTCCTGCAGCGTATGGGCCGGACTGGGCGGCGCACAGGCAGCCGTCGCAGTTTCCTGTTCTTGACAACGAATGATGAGGCCTTCTTGTTGGCCTGCGCGATCACGGCGCTGTGGCGCGAGAGGTACGTTGAACACATCACACCCCCGCCTTTGCCTTGGCACATGGTGGCGCAACAGATGATGGCACTGGTACTCGAGCGCCCTGGGCTTCCGTCGCACGAGGTCGTGCGTACGGCTCAATCGCAATTTCCGGAGCTTCAATCCGAGACTGTGGCGGCCTTAATGGAATTCATGGTCGACAAAGGTATCCTCGTTGTTAGCACCGGCCTCGCCTCGATGGGCCCCGAAGGCGAAAAGCTATTCGGGCGTAGTCACTTCCTCGACCTGTTGTCGGCATTTTCGAGCCCTATGGTTCTGGTTGCACGTTACGGCGGCACGGAACTTGGATACGTTGATCCTATGGCTGTTCAGCAGCAAAAGGACAGTCCGGCCGTCCTGCTATTGGGCGGTCGAAGTTGGAAAGTGATTTCTGTTGATTGGCCGAAGCGCACGGTGTCGGTGGAACCTGCGGCGGACAAAGGTAAGTCCCGCTGGCTCGGAACTTCGAGGTGGCTGGCCTTCGAAGTTTGTCAGGCGATGCGGCGCGTATTGCTCAACGACGGCGACGCCAAACTGGGGCTTTCGAAACGAGGTACGCAGCAGCTCGATGAGGTTCGCGACCTGATCACTGCACCGGACCGCCAAGGATCGATCCTGCTCGAGCATCTACCTTCGGGGCGACTTCGCTGGTGGACTTTCGCCGGTGGCGCAGTCAACAGCGCCCTAGCTCTCCGTCTCGGGCCAATTGGAAGCACGCGAGTTGATGATCTTTGGGTCGAAACGGGCCCGGGAATATCCATACCATCGCTGATGGGTTGTCCGATTGAGCCAAGTGCCACACTGGCGTTTGCCAAATATCTGGTTGAAACCAGCGAACTGAAATTCGCTGCTTGCCTGCCTGACGAGCAATTGGCAGCTGTTTTCGCTGGCAGATCACTAGACGAGGACAATCTGTCGCGACTGGCCGCAAACTGATTTCTCGGGATGAGTGATGCATCGGAAGATTCGCAAAAATCTGCAGATGCCGTAGCGCTCAGATATAGGAGTGCAAATGAAGCGCAGCGTTCTGTACGAAAAGGTTTGGGCCACCCCAATGACGCGCCTCTCGACCGAACTGGGAATTTCAGATGTTGGCCTTGCAAAGGCGTGTCGCCGACACGGTATCCCTGCGCCCCCAAGAGGCTACTGGGCAAAACTGCAGGCGGGGCATCAGGTTGAAAAAGTGCCGCTTCCTAATCCGCAGAACGATGCCGAAGTTCAGTTCTCCGTAGTCTCTCCCGAAATGCGAGCGAGGCTAGAGAGCCGTGAGCACAAACAGGCCGAGTGGCTCAAAGACCATCGGCAGACAGCCGAGAGTAAGGCGCCCCTGCACTTTGCCCAATCCTTGGACGATGCTCATCCACTCGTCAAAATGACAATGCGCTATTGCCACGGCATTCCTGGGCTCGAAAGAAAATGGAGCAAGCGTAGTCTCCAAGCGTGGAACGTCTCCAATGATGAAGAGCGACCGCCCTACGCGCAACATGGCCGGTACAGCCTTTTGTCCAAAGGGTGCCTGAATGTCACCGCATCGCTCAATGCGATGGACTGGGTGCTTCGCTTCCACGCAACCATCTTCACGGGGCTGGTGGAGGCCGGCGTGAAAATCTCTAGGCGAGAGGCGCTGGTGCGAAGCCGGGGCCACGAGGAGAAGCCCGCGGCAATCGAGGCGGCTTACAAAGGAGAGTCTTTCGAGCTCGAATTTTCCGAAGGGTACAAGCGCACAACGTTGAGCGACGAAGAAGTTCTTCGGCGACGCAAGGCAAATGAGTATGTCCCCACGTATGAGACGGTGCCCAGCGGAAACTTCGTATTCAGAATATCCGGGACGGAATACCAGGCGCGCAAGCAGTGGCAAGGAACCGGCGAGAAACTTGAGGCAAAGGTCGACGAGATCGTCCGCGCGCTGCTCGAGTTTGCAGCGCTTCAACCGCATTACAGAGAAGAGCGCGAAACGGCAGCCGCAGCCGCGCAGCGCGAAGCGGAAAGGCGTGAGGCAGAACGCAGAACGTCTGAGGCGCGCGCCGAGCAGCTGAAGCACGCCTTCGCTATGGCCGAAGAACAGGAGCGGATTGCGCGATTGCGCGGGTTTCTAGGCCAACTCGATGAGAGGATGCCGGAGCTGCAGGAACCCTATAAGGGACGACTCGAGGTGTGGCTGCGTGTGGTGCGGGCCGAGCTCAACGCCAAGAATGCGGTCGACACGATGCTGACGCAGTGTCTTACCGTGCCGCACTGGCAGACTTGGCCTCCTGCTTGGTGGCCGGCCGACCCTGATGCCAAGACTCCGGAAGCTGAAGAAGACGCTGGGCCAGAGGCGCGATAGTTCACGAAGACGATCGTCTGGCCCTCCAGGCATCGCTCCATCTGGAATCCCATCCAGACTGGGGATGCGCAGTGCGCTTGAAGCGGCTATAAGACCATCATAGGGCTGAGCGTTTGGGGGATATTGACCTGCTCCCTCCCAGCCGTACCAGCGTAATTTCCAGGAAGTCCGTCAACCAGGAGAATGACGGACATGAAGAAGAGCAGATTCACAGAAGAACAAATCATCGGATTCATCAAGCAGGCCGAGGCCGGCGTCCCGATCAAGGAGCTGTGCCGCAAGGGCGGCTTCAGCGACGCCACCTTCTACAAGTGGCGGGCCAAGTTCGGCGGCATGGACGTGCCCGACGCGAAACGGCTGCGTGAGTTGGAGGGTGAGAACGCCAAGCTCAAGAAGCTGCTGGCCGAGGCCCACCTGGACATGCACGCCTTGAAGAGCGTTCTGGGGGTAAAGCGCTAGCCCCACAGGCCAAGCGCACGGCGATCACGGGAATGGTGGAGCAGTACCACCTGTCCGAGCGCCGCGCGTGCCGCCTTGTGGGGCTTTCCCGCGACAGCTACCGCCACCCACCCGAGACTGACCAGATGACCAAAGATCTCACGGGCAAGATCGTCGAGATTGCCCAGGCGCGCCGACGCTTTGGCTACCGGCGCATCCACGACATGCTGCGCCCGGAGTTTCCCGGCGTGAATCACAAACGCGTGTACCGGCTGTACAGCGAAGCCGGCTTGGCCGTTCGCAGGCGCAAGAAGGCCAAGCGGCCAGCGTCGGAGCGTGTGCCGCTGCAACTGGCTCAGGGCGTCAACGAAGTCTGGAGCATGGACTTCGTCAGCGACAGCCTGGCCAACGGCCGGCGCATCAAGTTCCTCACGGTGGCCGACGACTTCAGCCATGAGTGCGTGGACATCGCCGTGGACTGGGGCATCTCCGGCCAGTACGTCACCCGGCTGCTGGATCGCGCGGCCATCTTCCGCGGTTACCCGTTGGCCGTGCGCACCGACAACGGCCCGGAGTTCACCAGCAGGGCCTTCATGGCCTGGGCGCACAAGCACGGCGGGCGGCACATCCTGATCGAGCCGGGCCGACCGATGCAGAACGGCTACATCGAGAGCTTCAATGGCAAGTTCAGGGACGAGTGCCTGAATGAGCAATGGTTCGAGACGCTACACCAGGCCCGCAGCGCCACCGCGATCTGGCGGCAGGACTACAACGAGGTCAGGCCACACGGCAGCATCGGGCGCATCCCACCGGCTCGGTTCGCCGAGCTGCATCGCCAGCGCGCTGGCGATGCAGCTCGATCTCGCTCAACCACCACGCAGATCGATTAACCTTGCAACCCCGGACTTCCTCAATTCAGTTGGTACGCCGGTAGGGGGCAGGTCAGCACTTCAAGTCGACCTTTGGCAGTTTCCATCGCCAAACACCGGAAAAAAACTCTCTCAAGAGGGCGTCGCGGAGCACCCTGGGCGCTGCTTATCGAACCCTTGCAGTAGTCCGACGCACCGGGACTCCCTGACTTGAGAGCCGCAGTCGAGGTGTTGCTCGTCCGCAACATATCCTCAGATATGAGGATGACGTTGGTGCCGTGGAGACCGACACTGGGACGCGAGCGACTATCTCGGGAGTACCCATGGCAACAACGAGCGCGCAGGTCGATCTCAGGCAAGCAATAAATGCCGTGTCGGACGTAATCCAGAATCGGCCCTTGCCCCTGCGTGAGTTCGACCAGATCTACATGAAGGCCGGCGACATGGTCATGCAGACGTCGATCATCGCCCAACGCTTTGCCGACCGGAAGCTGGTCTTCATCGGCGATGGTGACAGCATCAGTTTGTGCTTGGCATACCTCATGCACCGTAAGGTCATCAGCGAAGGCCCTAGTGAAATTCTGGTTCTGGACTTCGACCAGCGTATGGTCAATGCCATCACGCGTTTTGCTGACGACGAGCGAATTACCGACAGAATCTCGGCACGCCTATATAACTGCATCGACCCGTTGCCTGACGAGCTCATGGGGAAGTTCAACGCGTTCTACACAAACCCGCCCTGGGGCGCGAGCAACTCCGGCGAGAGCGTCAAGGTGTTCGCGGAGCGGGGCATGGAGGCCTGTGGGCCGGATGCGGTTGGCGTAGTGGTCATTGCCGACGATTCCGAGGTTGAATGGTCGCGCCGCGTCCTTTACGAAACACAGAAGTTCGCTTCAGAGCATCAGTTCTACGTGCAGGAGATGCAACCCAAGATGCATGCGTACCATCTGGACGACGCCCCGGACCTGCGCTCCTGCAATCTGTTTTTCAGGGCGCACCCCGATCGCCAGCCGGCGCAAAGGAGCTACGCGTTGCATGGCAGCCGTCTTGAAGACTTTTACGGGAAGAATCAGAACCTGCGCGTACAGTACGTCATGGAAAAAGAGCGTGTGGATTACGGCAAGGCCCCGTCCGAGACTTACACGCTGCAGATCCTGGAGAACAAGTGATGGCGCTGAAACTTGAACCCGGAGACCCATTCATTTTCATGAAAGTTGGAGTTCATGCGCGCGAGCCTTTGAAGGACATCATCGAGCGCAAACGGAAGGAGATCGCAAACGCCGGGGTCTCGTTCTGGGGCTATGGCGGCGGCACTTGTCATCCGCTCACTGCGGTTCAGCCCTTCGTCAAGGAATATGTCAACAACGGGCTCAACGTCCACCTGTTAATGCAGGAGATCACGTCCAACCATTGGGCGCCGCCCGTGCGGGCGGAGGAATCTAGCGCGGACGGGGTCCGCTGGGAGAAGATTCACCCGGACATTAACGTGACCGGGTCGCGCTACGCCCTCGTTATTGACAGCCTTGACCTGATTGAGGAGCCAATTTCCCTGGACCAAGCAGCCGTGGGTGTTGGCAGGCTTAAAGGATCCAAGGCCGATTCGTACATCCGTGGCCATGTCGACAAGGCATGCTTGGTGTATGCGCCGGGCGAAACTAAACCGGACGCCCAGTCGATCGTGCTCAGGCTGGCCGCGCGTGTTGTAGCGCCATATGCAGTTCTGTTGAAGCAGAGCTAAATCGTCTTCAGCCAGCCCGGCGCGTCTTCTTCGATCTGCTTGCGACCTAGATGGTCTAGCAGCTGCAGAAACACGCCATCGTCGACCGTGCTATACCGGTCGTAGGCTTGGGACAGCAGGCTGTCCGCCGTCGGAAAAGTGGTGACAGCTGTGCGTACGCGCTTCATGCCGAACCGCTTGCATAGTCGCGCCATCAAGTGCTCGAAGCAAAGTAGCCGCGCGCGTAACTTCGACAGGCTTCCCTCGAGAATGGAGATGGCTGGCATGCATCGTAGGGCGCGTTTGTCCCCGGTAGCCAGGTCAGCTGTATCGAGGTCGACGCCCACAGCCATCAAGCCCACTTCGCCGTGGTCCAGGTCCAGATCCGCCAGCAGAGCTTGCTTGAGAATTCTCGCGGCGAGTTGCTGCTGCTCAAACGTGGGCTCGATTTCGACGATCTTTGGAAGAATAGCGCCGAGGCGATCAGCTGCTGCTTGGTCACGCGCGAGGCGGAGGCGGGTCTCACCTGAAGTCTTGCCCATATACCTAAGCATGAACCCCAGCGACCCGACCTCGTTCGACTCGCAGCCGAGCGCCTGGAGTGTGTCGCCGTAGCAATCCATCTGGGCAAGCTTGATGACGATATCGTTATCGACAAGCAGACGGACCAAAGTCATACCGGTGCCACTGCCCTTAAGAAGTGCAAGGCATGGTCGTCGGTTAAGTTGTCAAGCTGCGACCAGAGCACTCGATTGACCAGGCTTGCCGGCGTCGCCTCTTGACCTGGCACCTGCTTGGCTGCAGCCATCGCCATGGGCCACTCGCGTGTTGCGTAGCCAAAACTCATAACCACGTGGCCGGGATCGATCTTGAGTTCGGCGCCAAGTTGCATGGCTCTCTTCGCGAGTTCGCCTGCGTTTCCAGACTTACCCGCGAGGCTGCGACTTACGGCAAATGCTTCAACGCCGGTTAGTAATTGCTGCGCGTACGCGTCCGCTTCTCGCTCTTCTTCGTCATCGATCAGTTCCTCTCCGGCGTTGGCCGGGTCGTCAGGGTCGGCATCAATGATGGCCGCCGAATCCTTTAGATGACCAAGAGCAATGTGGCCCAGCTCGTGCGCCACATGGAACATGTATTGAGCGGGAATGCCGGACTCCCGGGCGACCAGGATGGCAAAGCGCGAACCAATACGGACCGCCATGGCAGTCACGCCTTTGGTCTGGGCGGGAAACAGCCGCAGGTGCAGCACCGGAATGCCCAAAGACCAACACGCGGTGAGCACATCGCCGAACCCAACGTTGTCCCGGCCGGATTCCAGCGTCACCGCACGAAGTTCCGCGGCCGAGGGTATAGCAGGAGCCTCGCGGCTCGACGCGGAGCCAAGCAGTATTCGCGTCACTCCCAGCGCATAGGCGGTCAGCGTGTCGCGGCGCTGTCCGGGCGCCAAGCGCATGTGCTTGAACTTGATCGGGCCGCTCTGGAGAAAACCAAGCGGAGTACTGTCATCCATCAAGGCTTCGGGGTCCAGGTTCAACCGCCGTGCCAGTAGCAGGCGTAGCATCATCTGGCCTGACGGCGACTCTTCCTGCGCGGCCCAGTCCGGTAACGTGGCTTCCAGGAACGGCTCGGAGAAGCCGACCGACTGCAGTCGATGAAGGAGGACTTGGGTCTTGGACATGGCTACTGGTTCGCTGCTCGCGCGGCTTCTCCGGTTGCGCGGATTATTGCAGCTAGCGCCTCGGCATGCTCATCGGTTCCATTCCAGACCTCCTCGAGTGCTGAAACCAGCACAAGGCTGGTCGACGGATCGGGGCGCGTTTTCGATCTCTCCTGCTTCTGCGCATAATTGAATAAACGGATAAATCCAGCGCCCCACTTAGCAGGCTGCTCACTCGAGAGGCGCGAGATGGTCGCCTGACTGACTCCGCACGCTTCTCCGAGCGCAACTTGCCCGATGCCCCCTTGCCGCCGGTCGCAGGATGCAATTAGGGCTCGTACTCGTCTCCAGGCGGATGAGATGTCGCCGCTCTTGATATTTGTATCCACGTGGACTATGATAACGAATAAACAAATAAAAGGCCACGGCCCATGTCCATTCCATCGCTACCTATGCTCCGCCGGTTCTGCTGGACCAAGTTCGGCTCCGAGGCGGGCGAGTCCGTCGAACAAATTTTGGCCAGAAAGGAGCATGAGCGTGTCGCCAATGACGGGTTGTTCCTTTGGGGCATCGGCAACAGTGTTGCCCCAGGAATCCGGCGCTTGGTGGCCCTTGAGTCGAGGCCGACGGTGGTGTTTTCGCCGATGCGCGCGGCAGCGAAGGCGGCTGATGTGCGGCCTGAGCGGGTCGTGCGGTGGAGAGAGGCGACGGGCTTGGATGGGCGCAAGTGGCCGATTCCGGCTGCGTCCGTCGTAACGAGTCGCGGAACTTCGGCACTAGCCAGGGCGAAGAAATCTCACTACGCCCTGGTCTGCAAGGCGGAAGCGCCATTGCAGGCGCTGGTTTCGCCTAGCGAACTGGCTTTCGCTGCGATGCGCAACTTGGAGAGCGGGAATCCTCTTGGGTTTTCCCAAGTCACGTCCATTGTCGAGCTTAAGGGTGAGGTCGCCGAGTCTGGGCCGCGCTACCAAGTCGGGTTTCTCGCGGCTTTGGTTTACCCTTACTTCGTGGAGCTAAGTGCGCCCGAATATATGGATGGCAAGCCGGTTGCCGCAGGCACGGGGTGGCCGCAAGCGCAGCCGGAACTGTCCACAGCCTGGGAACTGTCGAAAATCCAGAGTTAACTGAGAAAAACACCGGAAAGTTCAGAGTTAGCTGAATGCCGAGTTCAAAACTGCTGCGTTGATTGCTCGTAACACGTTGAATTCATTGGTGCTTCAGTTCAGCTTTGGCTGAGATTCGACAGTCGCGGCTCGGTGGCCGCCACATTTAGCTTGCAATAGCAAGTTTTTAATAATATTCTTGCTACAGAAACAAAGGAGAGCGAACATGGCATTCGCGGCTGCATCGAGGGCTTCCGATTCAAAGGCCGCTTCGGCGGTGCTGACCAAAGCTGCGCTCCGGTCTGCAACCCTGCTGGGCCTCAACAACGCGGCTTTTGCGCGCGCCGTGGGCGTCAGTGAGTCCACCGTCTCGCGCATGAACGCCGGCGCGCGCGTCTTTGAAGTTGGGACCAAACCTGCTGAGCTCGCGGCCCTTATCGTGCGCGTATATCGCTCGCTTGATGCGCTCGTAGGCAACAGCGAGCGCCATCGCCAAATCTGGATGTCGACGTTCAATCGGGCCTTCAATCAAGCGCCGCGTGACGCGATCGAGTCCGTGGACGGACTCACCCGCGTGGTCCGCTATCTGGATGGAGCACGCGCTCCCATATGAACCACCGCCTGTGGGAGGACTCTTGGTTCGACAGCCGAGCACAGGCCCAACGAGATCTCTGGCGCGGTGTCGAAGCCCAGCACCGCGTGGCAACTATGCGGTTGGTGGATGACCTTCACGACCAGGAGATGCTGGAGCAACTGCTCGAAGCAAGTAAGCCCGCCCTTCCCCCAGTGGCGAAGGGCCTGCACTACCTGCTATCGACTCCATTCCGCTACCCGTCCCCATGGGCCTCGCGGTTCCGTCTACCCAATCAACCAGGCGCTTGGTACGGGGCAGAGGAAGCACACACGGTGGCGGCAGAACTCGCGCACTGGCGGTGGCGCTTTTTTATGGATTCCGACGGCTTCAGAGAAGAAGAGCTTGTGACGGAACACACGTTCTTCCAGGCGCGCTTTGCCGGTCTCGAGCTTGATCTCACACTGCCACCTTGGGGTACCCACCGCGATATCTGGCGTGCGCCGGCTGACTACACGATGTGCCACAAGTTAGCCCAGGCGAGCAGCCTGCACGCGCCCGCACCCGGTGCGATCCGCTACGAATCGGCGCGCCGCGAAGGTGGACATTGCGTGGTCGTGTTCGAACCAGCTTCTTTGAGCCTGCCCGGACCACATCTGCAACAGACATGGATTTGCAAGACCAACAAGGGTTTGGTATTGCTGGTGCACGACGATGAGGTCCTCGAATTCAGGCAAGGCTAGGCTTGTCGCCGCTCAGGTCTTAGTTCAGCTACGGCTGAGAATCGACAGGCCCGTGCCATGAAGGGGCGCGGACAAACAAAAGCCCCCGCGGCGGCGGGGGCTTGCCGGGTCAGGCGCAGCTCAGTGCCCGTGCGCCGCCGGCTTGCCGGCGGGCTTCTCCGCTGCCTTGGCTGCATGCGCACCGCCGGCGACTGCGGCCGCATCGTAGAGACGCTCAACGTAGTGCACGTACTCGACATACGCACCCACATACGCCCGTGCCGCGCCGACATCGTTCGGGTTGTACTTCTTCTTCGCCGCGACCGAGTCGAACTGCTGGTGCAGGCCGTGCTCCATGCGCTCCTTGACCAGCTTGGCCACGGGCTCGAGCTTGCCGCTTTCGATCGACTTGTCTGCCGCGGCGATGGCGGGCTCGATCTCGCCGGCAGGTTTCAGGCCCGTGTAGGGCGCGCCCTCGCCGGCGCGGTGCACGCGCACCAGGGTCTCGAAGAAGTAGTGGTCGGCCAGTTCCTTGGCAGGTGCGCCCGTCTTGCGCACACTCACCGTCTTCTGGAAGGCGTTGCGGATTTCCGTTTCGTCCTTCTTCTGGACCCAGCCCAGCACGAGGTTGACGTTACCGGTGTCCAGCGCCTTGCGCGCCTCGTTGACGACGGGGCCGTCCAGCGTGTCGCAGTGGGCCTGGGCCGCGCCGCCCCAGGCGAGCGCAATGGCGGCGGCCACGACGGAGAAGTAGCGGCGGAAGGGATGGCGGATCGATGTATTCATTGCAGGTGCTCCATTCAGTGAGTGGAGGGCGGCCCATCGCCGCCTCCTGCATGCTTTAACGAACCGCAGGAGCGAATGTTCCATCCATCGAGCGCCGCACTCACTGCCCGCCGTGCAACTGGCGCTCCCGAGGCGCCGCATGTTCCTCCCGAAGCAGCAGCTCCACCAGCGCCTGCCGCTGGCCCGCGTCGAGAATTTCGCGCTCGCGCAGGAACTGCTCGATCACGCGCTGCTGCTGCTGCACCTGGATCTGCGCGATGCGCGCCCGCTCGGCCTCGATGCGCGCGGGATCCGGTTTTTCGGAGAAGACTTCGCGCACCAGTTTCTCGCGATGGCTCGCGATCTCTTTCCAGCCCGCATCGAGCTCGCGCACGAAGCCCTCCTCAAGACTATGCCAACGCTGGCGCTGCTGCGCATCGAGCCGCAGCCGATCGGCAAGTTCACCGGCCGCCGTGCGATCGCCGGTGAAAGCCCGGTAGCCGGCCGCCCCGACAACCCCCAGGTTGAGCAGCACCGACAGCAGCAGTGCGTAGAACATCAGGCCACGGCTTTGCATGTCATCTCCCCCGTGAGGAACACGATGGCAGCCCCGCGCAGTACGCGCCCGGCGGCTCGCCATAAAAAACCGACATCGCAGGCCGCACGGCCGCGCCGCCGCCCGTGACCAGCGTCAGGCCGAGCCAGGCGCCTAGGCCCAGTGCCGCGGCCCCCCCGATGGCCCGCGGCCCGAGCTGGGACAGCCCGGGCCAACTCCACCGCGGCCGGCGTTTCGGCTCCGGCGCTTTAGGCAACTGCGGCAGCACGAGCGCGGCGATATCGACATCGCTGCGGATCTCTCGCAGTGCAACAAGGTCCTCGCGCATGGCGGTGAACCTCAGCAGTACCGGCTGGCACACCGAGCACTGCGCCACGTGCATCCGCAGCACTTCCGAAGCATGGCCCTCCACTTCGCCATCCATCAGCGCGGAGATGTCCTCGGTGCGCGGGCAGTCCGCGCCGGCCTGATCGTTCATCATCTGTCCATCCTCTCATCACTGGCGGCCAGGGCCGCGCGCGCGCGGGCCAGCCTGGATTTCACGGTGCCCTGGTCGATCGAAAGCGCCGCCGACAGCTCGTCGTAGCTCAGCCCTTCCACCTCGCGCAGCAGGATAATCTCCCTTTGCTCGGCGGGCAGGCGGGCCAACGCCGCATCCAGGTTGCGCAGCCGCTGCCTGCCCTGTAATTGCGCCTCGGGCCCGGGCTGCTGGGACGGGGCGTCATAGTCGTCCTCCAGCGCCACGAACTGCACGACCTGGCGCCGCCGCAAAACGTCCAGCGCCGCGTTGGACGCGATGCGATAGACCCAGGTGTGAAACTGCGCGTCCGGCCGCCACGCGGGCAGGGCCTCCCATGCTTTTATGAAAACGTCCTGCGCCAGTTCCAAAGCGTCCTCCCTTGATCCTGTGAGGTTCAGCAGATGGCGATAGATGCGATCCTGGTGGCGCCGCACGAGCGCCCCATAGGCTTGCTGGTCGCCCTTCTGCGCGAGCGCGACCAGCTCGGCTTCCGGGCGGGTGGTATCGGACACGCCGGGCTTTGCCTTCACGATGGTTGAACGAACGGCGAACGGGAATGTTCCATCCGTCCGAGGTGGATCCCCGGTTCATTCTAGGAACGCGGGTAGTTCCTTTTGTTGACGTGGGTCAGGGCTTGCCATGGCGCCGCGCACTGGCTATGGTGAACGTGTTGCTCCACCAATGCGAGGCCAGCCATGAAGATACTCATTCCGGTCGATGGGTCCGAACTGTCGCTCGACGCGGTGCGTTACGCGCTCGGCCTTCGTCGGCAGGGCTTGAATGCGGATTTCGTCCTGGCGAACGTGCAGGAGCCCGCTTCGCTCTATGAGCTGCTGACCATGCGCGACCCACAGCGGGTGCAGGGCATGACGGCCAGCGCCGGCGATCACCTGCTCGAAGGCGCGCGGCAGCTGTGCGATGCAGCGGGCGTCGGCTACGAATTTGAAATCGCCTCCGGCGACCCGGCGCACACGTTGCTGGACATCGCCGAGCGCTACGGCTGTGACGCGATCGTCGTGGGCGCGCGCGGGCGGGGCGGGCTCGCCGGGCCCATGCTGGGGTCGGTGTCGCAGGTGCTTGCCCACGATTCGACGATTCCCGTTACCGTGGTCAAGCACGCGAGGCCTGACGAGGTCGCACCCGCCGAGGAAGCATCCGCAGAAACGGCCAAACCGGCCGATGCGGCGGAGGACGTCGTCGGACTGGCCTGACGGTTCAGTTCGCGCGGCGCCCTGCAATGGCCCGCGTATAGTGCATGTCAATGGAGACATGCCGTGGCAGTTGAGGGAGCAGGACGCGCCAGGCGGCATGCGCTACTGCGGCATGCGGCCATCGCGCAGCGGCGTGCCTCCCGGCTGGACCCGGTGCTGCAGGGCCTGATCTGGTCGGGCATGGCGGGCATCACATTCGTCCTGCTCAACGCGTTGATGCGCGGGTTGGCGCTGGAACTCGATCCGTTCCAGACGCAGTTCCTGCGATACCTGTTCGGCCTGCTCGTGATGCTGCCGCTGGTGATGCGCGCCGGACTGGCCGCCTACCGGCCCCGCAACATCGGCGGGCAGTTCGCGCGCGGGGCCGTCCACACCTTCGGCCTGACGTTGTGGTTCATGGCCGTCCCGCACATCACGCTGGCTGAAACCACGGCGATCGGTTTCACGGGGCCCATCTTCATCATGATCGGCGCGGCGC
The DNA here is from genome assembly GCA_029237735.1 of Ramlibacter sp. Classification (GTDB taxonomy): domain Bacteria; phylum Pseudomonadota; class Gammaproteobacteria; order Burkholderiales; family Burkholderiaceae_C; genus Ramlibacter. The sequence goes on from JAQZBU010000011.1 coordinate 24,518, forward strand.
TGATGTTCGGCGAGAAGATGCGATGGGAGCGCTGGCTCGCCGCGCTGATCGGCCTGGCGGGCGTGCTGATCGTCGTGGCACCCAAGCTGGCCGGCGTGGGCGGCGGCTACAGCCTGCTGATGCTGTCCACGGCCCCTGTGTTCGCAGCATCGTTCCTCATCACCAAGGGGCTCACGCGCTATGAGCGGCCGGCGGTGATCGTGCTGTGGCAATCGATCACCGTTACTGCGCTCAGCCTGCCGCTGGCCCTGATCGCCTGGCGTGCGCCCACGCTCGCGCAGTGGTTCGCGTTCGTGGCCTGCGGCATCCTGGGCAGCGCCGGACATTATTTCCTCACCCGCGCCTTCAGCGTCGCCGACATATCGGCCACGCAGTCGGTGAAATTCCTGGACCTGGTGTCGGCATCGCTGCTGGGCTGGCTGATTTTTGCCGACCGGCCGAGCCAGTCGACGCTGATGGGAGGTGTGATCATCTGCGCTTCGACGATATGGATCGCGCGGCGCGAATCGCGCAGCACGATAGCCCGCTAACGCGGCCTGTGCGCGCAGGCACAATGACCGCCTGCAACCAGCCCACCGAAGATGCACACCACGGCGCTCGTCCTTTTTTCCGGCGGCCAGGACTCCGCCACCTGCTTGGCCCAGGCGCTCGACAAATACGAGCGCGTCGAAACCATCGCTTTTGACTATGGGCAGCGGCATCGCATCGAGCTGGATGCGCGCGTGCAGGTGCTGCACGCCCTGCGTGAGCAATTCCCGGCGTGGGCACTCAAGCTCGGGGACGATCATCTGCTCGACCTCTCCGTGCTGGGCCAGGTCAGCGAGACATCGCTCACGCGCGACATGGAATTTCGCATGGAGCAATCAGGCCTGCCCAACACCTTCGTGCCGGGGCGCAACCTGCTGTTCCTCACGCTGGCGGCCGCGCTCGCCTACCGCCGCGGGCTCGAGGTGATCGTCACCGGCGTGTGCGAAACGGACTTCTCAGGCTACCCCGATTGCCGCGACGACACCATGAAGGCCATGCAGCTCGCGCTCTCGCTCGGCATGAACCGGCGCTTCCTGGTAGAGACTCCCCTCATGTGGATCGACAAGGCCGCGACCTGGGCTCTGGCAGAACGCCTGGGCGGCCACGCGCTCGTGAACCTGATCGTCGAGCACACCCACACCTGCTACCTGGGCGACCGCGATCATCGCCACGAATGGGGCTACGGTTGCGGGACTTGCCCGGCCTGCGAGCTGCGCCTGCGCGGCTGGCAGCGCTGGAGGTCTGGCCTCGCGACACCCCTCCCTTAGGGTGGGCACTCCGTGCCCATCAGGTATCAAGCCTGCCGCAGCAAATACGCCGTAGCCCCACCCCCTGGAAACTCCTCGAGCCGCCAGCGCCTGGCATGGAATTGATCCAACGCGGGACGGTGCGCGATCGACACAATCGCGCCGCCCTTGCGCTTCACCATCGCGACAAGCCTCTCGTACAGCGTGTGCTCCGCCTGCTCGTCCAGCGCGCTGGTGGCTTCGTCCGCCAGCACCCACGCGGGCTGCTTCAGGAACACGCGCGCCAGCGCGAGCCGCTGGCGCTCCCCGCCTGACAACTTCTGGCTCCACGCATCCTCGTCATCCAGCCGCTGCGCGAGCTGGGGCAACAGCGCGTCCTCGAGCGCGCGCCGCAGAGTGTCGTCACTGTACTTGCCGGCCGGGTCGGGATAAGCCAGCGCATCACGCAGCGGCCCATCGGGAAAGTACGGGTTCTGCGGGATGCACATGGTATCCGCGGGAACATCCACCTTGCCCTTCGCAAAAGGCCAGATGCCGGCGAACGCGCGGAACAGCGTCGACTTGCCGCTGCCGGACGGGCCCTTCACCAGCACGGAGTCGCCGGCCGCCACGCGCAGCGAAAGGCCGGAGAGCAGCACCGCGCCGGTGGGCAGCTCCAGCGTGAGATCGTGCGCGGCCAGCGCACTCGATCCAGCAGTCACTTGGGGGCGCTCCGCACTCGCCTGCGCGGCCACACTCTCCTCAAAACTCGTGAGCCGGTCGGCGGTGGCGCGCCAGACGGCGAGGCGGTCGTAGTTGTCCACGAACCAGGCGAGCGAATCCTGCACCTGCCCGAAAGCCGAGGCGATCTGCATCAGTTGTCCGAGCTGGATCGCACCGCTGAAGAAGCGCGGTGCTGCCACCAGGAAGGGAAATATCAACGCGGCCTGACCGAAAAAGTTGGAGAACCAGATCAGGTTCTTCTGCGCCCGTATCAGCTTGAGATAGTTGGTAAGGACGGAGACGAAGCGCCGGTCGAGGTGTCCGCGCTCCACGCGCTCGCCCCTGTCCAGCGCGATGGCTTCGCTGTATTCCCGCACGCGCACCATGTGGTGGCGGAAGTCCGCTTCGTAGCGCTGCTGCTGGAAGTTCAGCGCGATCTGGGGCCGGCCGATGTAATGCGTGAGCACGCTGCCCACGATGCAATAGGCCACGGCGGCCCACACCATGTAGCCATGCAGCTCATATTCGCTGCCGCCGAAGCCGAAGACGAAACTGCCGGACAGCGACCACAGGATGCCCACGAAGCTCACCAGGGTGACCACCGCGTTCAACAGGCCCATCGTCAGCGACACGCTGTACGTCGTGAACAGATTCAGGTCTTCCTGGATGCGCTGGTCGGGGTTGTCGGGCGTGGCGTTGCCGGCCGAGAAGCGCCCCAGCTCCATGCGATAGAAGGCCTGGCCCGAGAGCCAGCGCTCCAGGTAGTGCGTCGTCATCCAGGCGCGCCAGCGCAGCTCCAGCAGTTGCGTGATGTAGAACTTGTAGACCGCTACGACGATGTAGCCGAAGGCCAGATAAGTCCACCGCAGCAGCTGGTTCCAGAACTCCGCCTGGTCGCGCTTTTCCAGCGCGTCGTAGAACGTGCGGTTCCAGTCGTTGATGAGGACCAGCATGTACACGGCCGCGAGATTGAGCGCCACGATCGCCGCCAGCAGGGCCCGGGCTTTCCATTTCTCGTCCGAGCCGAAGTAAGGCGTGGTGAGCGCCCAGACCTTGCGGACCGTGCCCTTGACGGTGGCCCACTTTTCCAGCGTTTTCATGCGACATGCCCTTCCAATGACCGGGCATCGTAGCGCGCCTCACGCGCACGCGGGCCTATTTGGAACGGGGCAGGCGCTGCACGTTCGAGATGCCGCTGGCGACATGGCCCGAGGGCACATGCCGCGCGGCGTGATCCACATGGCCGGTCTGGTCGTCGAAGAAGAAATCGGGCTCGAACTCGCGCAGGAACTCGCCCTTGGGCAGCCCGCCCAGGAACATCGCCTCGTCCACGCGGATGTCCCAGTTCATCAGCGTGCGGATAGCGCGCTCGTGCGCCGGGGCGCTGCGCGCCGTCACCAGGGCGGTGCGGATGTTCATCTGCGCGGTGCCGGCCTGCTGCAGGCGATGCAGCGCTGCGAGCAGCGGCTTGAAAGGGCCCTCGGGCAGCGGCTGCGCCGCCTTGGAGAGCTCGTGCTGCTGGAAAGCATCCAGCCCCTGCGCCTGGAATACGCGCTCGGCCTCGTCGGAGAACAGCACGGCGTCGCCGTCGAAGGCGATCCGCACTTCGTTCGGGTAGTTGCTGCCGGCCAGGACCGATTCGGTCAGCACGCGGGCGGCGGGAAACCCGGCGGCCAGCGCCTCGCGAACATCATCGGCATTGGCCGACAGGAACAGATGCGCGCCGAGCGGCCTCAGGTAGCGAAACGGCGAGCGCCCTTGCGTGAACACTCCGCGCTGCAGCGTGATCTGGTTGGCCAGCCCGGAGCGGAAAATGCGCATGCCCGACACCGGGTCGTTGCGCGAGAGGATCACCACTTCGACCCGCTGCGTTGTCGTGTCGTTGAACGCAAGCAGCTTCTTGATCAACGAGAAGGCAATGCCAGGACCGGCCGGCAAGTCCAGCCGCTCGAACTGCAGCCTCATGTACTCCTGCGGGTTGCCGGAATCGTAGACCCGGTTCTCTTCTTCGAGGTTGAAGAGCGCGCGCGACGAGATGGCAACCACCAGCTTGTTGTCGAGTGTGACGGCCATGACTACTTGACAAACTGGTTGAGCTGGATGATCGGCAAGAGCACCGCCAGCACGATCAGCATCACCACGAAACCCATCGCGACGATCAGCAAGGGCTCCAGGATGGTGGCCATCTGCATGGCCCGGCGCTGCACTTCCGCGCCCAGCTGGTTGGCCGCGCGCTGCAGCATTACGGGAAGCTGCCCCGTCTGTTCGCCCAACCGCGCGAACATCGGCAACAAGCCGGGAAAGCGCTTCTTCTGCGCGATGGCCGACGCGAGCGGCGCGCCTTCGCGCACCAGTACCAGCGCATCCATCGCGTCGGCGCGCATCGCGCGGTTGCTCAGGGTCTCGGCCGCGGCCTGCAGGGCCTTGAGGATGGGCACGCCCGCGCCCGCGAGCATGGCCAGGGTGCTGGCGAAACGCGCCGCGTTGTAGCCGCGAGAGAGCCTGCCCACCAGCGGCAGCTTGAGCCAGCCGGCGTCGAAGCGCTCGCGCGTCGCCTCATTGCGAAGTGCCAGGCGCAGTGCCACGGTGCCTGCGGCCAAAAGCAAAGCAACCAGCCAGCCCCAGTTGCGCACCAGGTCGCTCACCGTCAGCATGGCCACCGTGAGGAAGGGCAGCGAGCGCTTGGTGCCCGCGAATACGTTCGCTACCTGCGGCACGACATAGGCCACGAGGAACAGCACGATCGCAATGGCCACCACCGTCACGATCGCCGGGTACAGCGCCGCGCCCAGCAGCTTGGCCTGCAAGGCCTGCCGCTCCTCGAGGTCGTCCGCCAGACGGTCCAGGACCAGGCCGAGGTTGCCGCTTTGCTCGCCCGCACCGACGACGGCGATGTAGATATCCGGGAACTCGCGCGGAAAGCGGCCCAACGCTTTCGCGAAGGGCGAGCCGGCATTGACCTCGGCGCGCAGCGCGGCGACCAGGTGCCGCTCGCGCTCGTTTTCCGTTTCGTCCGTCAGGGCCGTGAGCGCGCGCTCCAGCGGCAGGCCTGACGTGACTAGCCCGGCCAGCTGCCGCGTCCACACCGCCAGGCCCGTGCCCGAGAAGATCGCCCGGCTGAAGGTGCGCTCGCTCCAGCCGAGACCCTGTTCGTTCGCGGCGACGCCAGAGCTGACGGGGACGACCTCCAGCGGCACCAGCGCCTGCGCCCGCAGCAAGCCGCGCACCGCTTTGGCGGTGTCGGCCTCCATGACGCCGCGGCGGGTTTCACCCTGGGCGTCCAGGGCTTCGAAGGAATAGGCTGGCATGGGGGGATTATGGTATGGGTCCCCGACCCAAGAATCAAACCTGCCGCAACTTGAACCGCTGCAGCTTGCCGGTCTCGGTGCGCGGGAGGCTGGGCAGGAACTCGATCTCGCGCGGGTACTTGAACGGCGCGATGCTTCCCTTCACGTGGTCCTGCAGGATCTTCGCCATCGCGGCGTCCGGCGCGTAGCCGGGCTTGAGCACGCAGAACGCCTTGACGATCATGCCTCGTTCGTCGTCGGGCTTGCCGACGACGCCGCACTCGGCCACGGCCGGATGCCTCAGCAGCGCATCCTCGACTTCCGGGCCACCCACGTTGTAGCCGGCGGTGATGATCATGTCGTCGGCGCGCGCCTGGTAGAAGAAGTAGCCGTCGTCGTCCTGCATGAAGGCGTCGCCCGGATAGTTCCAGCCGTCCTTCACGTAATTGGCCTGGCGCGGATCGTCCAGGTATTTGCAGCCCGTCGGCCCGACGACGGCGAGCTTGCCGATGGTGCCGCGCGGCACCTCCCTGCCGTCGTCGTCCACCACCTTGGCCGTGTAGCCCGGCACGACCTTGCCGATGGCACCGGGCCGCACGTCGCTGCCTGCGGCCGAGATGAAGATGTGGAACATCTCCGTCGCGCCGATGCCGTCCAGCATCTCGATGCCGGTCGCCTGCTTCCACAGCTGGCGCGTGGCATCCGGCAGGCCCTCGCCGGCGCTCACCGTGATGCGCAGCTTGCCCACGCCGTGCTGGCGCGCGAACGGCGCCATCTGCCGATAGAAGGTCGGTGCGGTGTAGCAGATCGTCGCGCCCGTCTCGCGCATCATGCCCACCATAGCTTCGGGCGTGTAAGGCGCGTCGGGGAAGTACACGCTCGCGCCGGCCCACATCGGGAAGATCAGCAGGCCGCCCAGGCCGAAGGTGAACGCAAGCGGCGGCGAACCGACGACGATGTCGTCGGGCGTGGCGCGCAGCACATGGCGCGGCCAGGTTTCGCAGGACGCCAGCACATCGCGATGCGTGTGCACGGCGGCCTTGGGCTTGCCAGTCGTGCCCGAGGTGAACGCCATCATCGCGATGTCGTCGGCCGCAGTAGGGCACGGCGGGAAATTCCCCTCCTTCTGCGCCGAGCGTACGGCCAGTGAGCCGGGCGCGTCCATGGAATTGAACGCGATCACCGTGCCGAGCACGGGCCGCTCCTTGCGCGCCAGCTCCAGCTCGTCCAGCAACTTGATATCGCACAGCGCGACCGTCGGCTGCGACTTGTCGATGATGTCGCCGAGCTCGCGGGCGCGCAGCAGCGGCATGGTGGCCACAGCCACCAGACCTGCCTTCACGACGGCCAGCCAGGCGATGGCCAGCTCGATCGAATTACCGCCGCGAAGCAGGACGCGGTTGCCGGGCACCAGGGCGAGGTCCTCGGTCAGCACGCGGCAGATTCGGTCGACGCGGTCGCGCACGTCGGCGTACGTCAGCGTGATGCGCGGCGAGCGCAGCAGCGGCCTGTCGCCAAACCCTTTGGCCGGCGCCTTGTCGAGCAGCTCCTCCACCAGGTTCACCTGATCGGGGAACTGCAACTCAGGCAGGTCGTAGCGCAGCTGCGGCCAGGCGGAGCGGGGCGGCAGGCGGTCATGGACAAAGCGGTCTTGCTGGGCAGACATCTTGGCAATACTCCTCATGCGGCCGCGTCGGCGCGCGCGGTGGCGTGGTCCTTCACCTTGCCGAGCAGGCGGTGCAGCGTCGCGACATCCCTATCGGTGAGGCCGGCGAAGGCGTCGACGATCCAGCCCTCGTGTTCCCGCGCCATTTCCTGGAACGTCTTGTGGCCCTTGGGCGTGAGGCGCACGCGATAGGCGCGCCGGTCGCCTTCCACATCGACGCGGTCCACCAGGCCTTCGGCCGCCAGCTGGTCGGTGATGCCGGTGACGTTACCGCCGGTCACCATCATCCGGCGCGACAGCTCGTTCATCTTCAGGCCATCGGGCGCGCGCTCGAGCTGGGCCATCAGGTCGAAGCGGGGCAGGGTGGTGTCGAAACGCTCACGCAGTTGCGTGCGCACCTGCTTTTCGACGATCTGGGTGCATGTGAGCAGTCGCAGCCACAGTCGCAGCGCTTCCGGGTGCTCGCTGTGGGCGCGGGCTTCCATGTCCATGGCCGGGATTCTTGTCGTCATCTAAATAGTTTAGGTCTAAACAAAATGCTGTCAACCGGCATTCTCCCGCCGCGCGTTTTCCTAATGCTGCGCAACAGTGGGTAAGAAAGAGTCTCCGTCCTACAAATGCATAGTTGACGGCAGCGGCGCGGGTTCGCAAGAATTTGTGCATGGACACACTTCTCCATCAGATCGAGGCGAAGTTGGCCGGTTTGCCGGTGCCGGTGGCCGTGGAATTGCCCAAGGGCAAGCGCGTCGGCCCCCCGTCGGCGGCCGTGACGCTGTCGTTCAAGGATTGGTCGGGCCTGGCCACCATGGCCGCGGGCCAGATCGGCAGCATGGCGGAAGATTTCGTGGAAAGCCGTGTCCAGCTCGAGGGCCGCATGCGCGACCTGATGGCCGTTGCCGCGCGGCTGCTGCCGGGAACGCCCGTCGCCAGCAACACGAGCTGGTGGACGCAGGTTCTGCGGCGCGCCAAGTCCCTGGCGCATCACTCGCCGCACAAGGACGCCGAGCAAATCCAGTTCCACTATGACGTGTCCGACGACTTCTACGCGCTGTGGCTGGATCCGCGCCGCGTCTATTCCTGTGCCTACTTCCGCGATACTGGCATGTCCCTCGCGCAGGCGCAGGAAGCCAAGCTGGACCACATCTGCAGCAAGCTGATGCTCAAACCCGGTGAGCGCTTCCTGGACATCGGAGCCGGCTGGGGCGGCCTCTTGATGTGGGCGGCCGAAAACTACGGCGTCAAGGCAACGGGTATCACGTTGTCGAAGAACCAGCACGCGTACGTGCAGCGGATGATCGATCAAAAAGGCCTGCAGGGCCGCGTGCGCATGGAGCTGCGCGACTACCGCGATCAGGACGAGACGCAGGGCTTCGACAAGATCGCGTCGGTGGGCATGTTCGAGCATGTGGGCCAGGTCAACATGCCGGGCTATTTCGCCAAGATCCAGCGGCTGCTGAAGCCGGGCGGGCTGGTCATGAACCACGGCATCACCGCGGGCAGCATCGAGCCCGCCCAGCTTGGCGCCGGCATGGGCGCCTTCATCGAGAAATACATCTTTCCCGGCGGCGAGCTGCTGCACGTGAGCCACGTGCTGCGGGACATGGCGACGGCCGGGCTGGAGATGGTCGATACCGAAAACCTGCGTCCGCACTATGGACGCACCCTGTGGGCCTGGTCAGATGCGCTGGAATCGCAACTGGACGAGGCGCAGCGTGTGCTGGAGACGACCGGCAACGCCATCGATGCGGCGAAAGTGCTGCGCGCCTACCGGCTCTACCTGGCGGGCTGCGCCATGACTTTCGAGCAGGGTTGGATTGGGCTGCATCAAATTCTGGCCACGCGCCCCGACGGACAGTTGCAGACCTGCGCGCTGAGGGGGGCACAATCGGCCTATCCCTTCAACCGCGGCTACATGTACGCCGGCAAATGATGCTCTTCAAATTCAAATCCAAGGCGGCCGGTGACCTGATCATGCTCGAGCCCAACGGCCGCCGCGTGCTCGAAATCATCGGCAAGGACACCGGCCCCAAAGGGATCATCCTTCCCGAAGAGATGCCTGGCGCGATCAGCTCGCTGGAGGCCGCGATCGCAAAGGAAGAAGCCGACCAGCAGGCCCAGGCCGACGAGGCGAAGGCAAAGGGCGAGACGCCGCCGCACTTCGACGTGGTCTCGCTGCGCCAGCGCGCCGTGCCCTTCCTCGACATGCTGCGGCGCTGCGAGAAAGCCGGCAAGGAAATCGTCTGGGGGGTGTAGGGTTTAGTCGATCTTCGCGCCGGAGGTCTTGACCACCGGGGCCCATTTCTTGTGCTCGGCCTCGATGTGGCGGGCGAATTCGGCAGGCGTGTTGCCGCTGGGGATCGCGCCTTGGGAGAGCAGCTTTTCCTTGATCGCCGGCGTGTTCAGCGCCTTGGCGGTTTCCTGCTGGATGCGGCTGACGATGTCCGGGGGCGTGCCGGCCGGCGCCAGCAGGCCGAACCACGACGTGGCGTCGAAACCCTTCAGCCCCGCGGCCTCGGCGACCGTCGGCACATCCGGCAGCGCTTCCGACCGCTTCAGGCTGGTGACGGCCAGGGCCTTGAGCTTGCCGGCCTTGATTTGCGGCATCGACGAGGGCAGGTTGTCGAACATCACGTCCATCGTTCCCCCCACCAGGTCCAGCATCGCGGGGCCGGAGCCACGATACGGGAAGTGCACCATATAGGTCCCGGTCATGCTCTTGAAAAGCTCGCCAGCCATGTGGATCGATGTACCGTTACCGCTGGATGCCATGTTCAGCTTGCCTGGATTCGCCTTGGCGTACTTGATGAAATCCGCGACGGTGTTGATGCCCATCGACTTGGCTTTTTCCGCCGGCATGACCATCACGTTGGGCACGCCGGCCACCAAAGTGATAGGCGCGAAGTCCTTGATGGGGTCGAACGAGAGCTTGGAGTAGAGCGCGCGGTTGATGCCATGCGTGCCCACCGTTCCCATGAGCAGCGTGTAGCCGTCCGGAGCAGACTTCGCGACGATGTCGGAGCCGACATTGCCGCCGGCGCCGCCGCGGTTGTCCACGATGAACTGCTGTCCGAAAGCCTTCGACAGTTCGGGCGCGATCGCGCGCGCCAGGATGTCGGTGGTGCCTCCAGCCGGGAACGGGACGACGATCTTCACCGGCTTGTTGGGCCAGCCGCTCTGGGCGGCAACGGGCAGCGCGGCGCAACCGGCTGCGGCGGCGATCGCGCCAAGGACAAGGCGACGGTTCAATGGGTGCGTCAAGGCGGGCTCCTTTAGGTGTAAGCCATTGTCGATGATTCGCCGCCGGCGCGCAGTCGCTAAAGGGCAAAAGCCGCCCTGCGGCGGCCTCGGAAAAACCCGGAGTTGGAGACGTTCAGTCGGCGTACACGCCGGCGGCCTTGATGATCGGGCTCCACTTGGCGATTTCGGCGGCGACGAATTTCTTGTGTTCGGCCGGCTCCATGCGCTTGTCGGAGACCACCACGGCGCCCAGGCCTTCCTGCTTCTTGATGAAGTCCGGGTCCTTCAGCGCGACCTTCAGCGCGTCGTTCAGCTTTTTCTGCACGTCGGGCGGGGTGCCCTTGGGCGCGTACAGGCCGTGGAAGATGGTGACCTGGAAATCCTTCAGGCCCAGTTCCTGCAGCGTCGGCAGGTCCTTCAGCGCCGGCGTGTTCAGGCGCTTTTGCGTGGTGACGGCATAGGCCTTGACCTTCTTGGCCTCGATCTGGCCGGTCGTGTTAGTGGTCTGGTCGCACATCAGGTCGACCTGGCCGCCGATCAGGTCGGTCATGGCCGGGGCGGTGCCCTTGTAGGGCACGGTGGTCATGTCCATCTTCAGTGCATTCTGCAACAGCAGGCCGCACAGGTGCGAGGCTGCTCCCACGCCGGCGTTGGCGAGGTTCACCTTGCCCTTGTTGGCTTCCAGCCAAGTGCGCAGCTCGGCGAAATTGTTGGCCGCGAGCGTGGGCCGCGAAATGAGGGTCATCGGCACGTCGTTGACCATGCCCAGGTATTCGAAGTCGCTCTCGACCTTGAAGGGGATGTTGCGAACCAGCGCGGGCATGGTCGCCATGCCGATGTGGTGCAGCAGCAGCGTGTGGCCGTCCGGGTTGGACTTGGCGACCTTGTTGGCGCCGATCGAGCCGCCCGCACCTGCCGCGTTGTCGACGACGACGCTTACGCCGCCCAGGGGCTTGCGCATGGCCTCAGCCAAGTCGCGGGCGACACGGTCGGTTGGGCCGCCGGCCGTGAACGGCACGACGATGGTGATGACGCGATCCTTCACGGGAAAATCGGCGGCCTGGACGCCGAACGCTGTGGTTGCGAGCAGGGCTAGCGGCGCGATCGACTTGCAGAACTTGTTCATGGGAGGCACTCCTGGTTGAGACCTGCGAATCGTACGGCCACACCCTTTGCCCTGCCATCACGGGAACTACGTAGCGCCAGGCCATGAATGAGCCCGACCTGAGCCAGCTCAGCAACTACTTGTAGCTGCGCGCGTCTTCGATCACCTTGCCGTCGTTCGGCAGCGATCCCGGCTGCAACAATTGCACATCGCCGCGCAGCTTGGTCACGTCACGGATGGCTTCGCCGATGCGCGCATCCAGCCCTTGCGGCGCGGACGCGGCCTCGACCTTGAGCGTCATCACGTCGTTGGCCATCTCGCCACTCACCACCAACCGTGCCTTGAGCACTTCGGGGAAACGCTTCGCGATGTCCGCCACCTGCGCAGGGTGCACGAACATGCCGCGGATCTTGGTCGTCTGGTCGGCGCGTCCCAACCACCCCTTGATGCGCGCGTTGGTACGACCGGTAGGGCAGGCGCCGGGCAGCACCGCCGACAGGTCGCCGGTGCCGAACCGGATGAGAGGGTAGGCGGGATTGAGCGTGGTTACCACGACCTCGCCCACATCGCCGGGTGAGACCGGGTCGCCGGTGCCGGGACGCACGATCTCGACGATGACGCCCTCGTCTATCACCATCCCCTCCAGGGCGGCGGTCTCATAGGCGATCAGCCCCAGGTCGGCCGTGGCATAGCTCTGGAACACGGCAATGCCGTGACCGGCGAACCATGCGCGCAGGCTGGGAGGCAAGGCCTCGCCGCCCGTCATCGCCTTGCGCAACGTGGAGATGCCGCTCCCGGCCTCGGCGCCCTTCTCCACCAGGATGCGCAGGAAGCTTGGGGTGCCGAGGTAGGCGTCGGGTCGCAATTCCGCGATGGCCTGCAACTGCTGCTCGGTCTGCCCCACGCCGGCCGGAAACACGGTGCAGCCCACGGCGAACGCGCCCGACTCCATCATGAAGGCCCCCGGCGTCATGTGGTAGCTGAACGAGTTGTGCACCAGGTCGCCGCTGCGGAAGCCCGCGGCGAAGATCGCGCGCGCCATGCGCCAGTAATCCTTGCCGCTCCCCTCGGGTTCGTAGATCGGCCCCGGCGACGCATAGATGCGAGGCATCTTCGGGCCTCGCACCAGTGTCGAGAAACCGCCGAACGGATCGGCCTGCCGTTTGGCCTTCTGGCGTTCGAGCAGTTCGTGCTTGCGCGTGACCGGCAGGCGCGCCAGGGCTTCGCGCGAGGTGATCGCGGCGGCGTCGACCTCGGCAAGGATCTGCGCGAAAGCGGCGGAGCCGCGCTGGGCGTGCGCAATCTGTTGCGGCAATGCCGCCATCATTTGCGCCTCGCGCTGCGCGGGGTCGCGCTGTTCCAGTGCGTCGTAAAAGTCCATCATTGAATGTCCTCGCTTTGAGCGGGGGCCACCGCGGAACCGGCTTTGCCGGGCCGCTGGTGGCGCCCCCTTGAGGGGGGGGCGCCGAAGGCGCCTCGGGGGGGAGTCAAGCAAGCCACCGTTTACGGCGCTTGTAGCTCTTTACATCGCGGAAGCTCTTGCGCTCGCCGCCGCCCACGCCGAGGTAGAACTCCTTGACGTCCTCGTTGGTGGCCAGGTCGGAGGCCGGGCCGTCCATGACGACGCGGCCGCTCTCCATGATGTAGCCGTAGTCGGAGTACTTGAGCGCCATGTTGGTGTTCTGCTCCGCGAGCAGGAAGGTCACCTTCTCCTTGGTGTTCAGGTCCTTCACGATCTCGAACACTTCCTGCACGATTTGCGGCGCCAGGCCCATGGAAGGCTCGTCCAGCAACACCATGCTTGGGTTGGCCATCAGGGCGCGTCCGATCGCGCACATCTGTTGCTCGCCGCCCGAGGTGTACGCGGCCTGCGAGGTGCGGCGCGTTTTCAGGCGCGGAAAGTACGTGTACACCTTGTCCAGGTTGGCGGCCACTTCGGCCTTGCTCTTGCGCGTGTAGGCGCCGGTGAGCAGGTTCTCCTCGATCGTGAGGTGGGCAAAGCAGTGCCGGCCCTCCATCACCTGCACGACGCCGCGCTGCACCAGGTCGGCCGGCGTGAGGTTTTCGATGCGCTCGCCGCGCAGCTCGATCGAGCCTTTGGTCACGGCGCCGCGCTCGCCCTTCAGCAAGTTGGACACCGCGCGCAGCGTCGTGGTCTTGCCCGCGCCGTTGCCGCCCAGGATGGCCACGATGCTGCCTTCGGGTACCTGGAGCGAGACGCCCTTGAGCACGAGGATCACGTGGTTGTAGATCACCTCGATGCCGTTGACGTCAAGAACGATTTTCTTTGGATCCATATAGGCCTTCGCTTTCACCAATCGACAGGGCAGTGAAACGCAACCCTGTCGGTTGGCGGCTCCTTCGGAGCCAGCCGCTGCCCCTCCCGCTTGGCGGGAGGGGCAGGGGGAAACGGACTGTCAGCCCACGGACTGGCAGTCAGCCGGAGTGCGGCGCTGCAACTTCTTCTCGGCCGCGTACTTGTCGGCCGTTTGCTTGATCATGGGCTTGAGCACCTGATCGTCAGCCTGCAGCCAGTCGGAGGTGAACTTCCATGCCTTGCCGTCCCAGGTGTGGATGCGTGCCCAGTTCGAGCCCTGGTGGTCCATGCACGAGGTGCTGATCGGTCGCATCACGCCCTTGAATCCCAGCGCGTCGAGCTTGGCCTGCGTCAGGTTCAAGTTCTCCAGACCCCAGCGCACCTGCTCGCCGCTCATCCACTTGCCCTTGCCGTAGCGCTCCTGGGCGGCGCGAACGCCTTCCACGCCCATCATCGCGCTCATCACCCCGCGCATGTACAGGACCTGGCCGACTTCTTCCTTCGGTCCGGTGCCCTGGGCCTTGCCGTGCACCTTTTCAAGGATTTCCTTCACGACCGCGGATTGCGGCTCGGCGCCGTGCTGCATGGTGATCGCGTTGTAGCCCTTCGCGCCCTCGCCCACGTCCTTGACGTCCGGCTCCGCGCCCGACCACCACACGCCGTACATCTTCTCGCGCGGGTAGCCCGTGGCCTGCGCTTCCTTGATGGCCGTGGAGTTCATCACCCCCCAGCCCCACAGCAGCACATAGTCCGGACGCGCCTGGCGGATCTGCAGCCACGTGGCCTTCTGCTCGATGCCGGGTGAGGCGACGGGCAGCAGTTGAAGGTCGAATCCGTGCATCTTGCTGCGCTCCTGCAGCAGCGGGATCGGCTCCTTGCCGTACGGGCTGTCGTGGTAGACCAGGGTGACCTTCTTGCCCTTGAGCTTGTCCAGGCCGCCTTCCTTCTTGCCGATGTACTGCACCAGCACGTCGGCCGCCATCCAGTAGGTCCCGGCCAGCGGGAAGTTCCACTTGAACACGCCGCCGTCGGCGCTTTCGCTGCGGCCATAGCCGGCGGTGATCAGCGGGATCTTGTCGCCCGGGGCCTTTTCGGTCAGCGCGAAGGTGATGCCGGTGGACAGGGGCTGGAACAGCGACGCGCCGCCGTGCTTGCCCTTCAGGCGCTCATAGCACTCCACGCCCCGGGCGGTGTCATACGCCGTTTCGCATTCCTCGAAAATCACCTTCACGCCATTGATGCCGCCGCGGGCATTGACCAGTTTGAGGTAATCGAGATATCCGTTGGCCCACGGCACGCCGTTGGGCGCGAACGGCCCGGTGCGGTACGGCAGGGCCGGGAAAAATTGCTCCTTGGGCTGGGCGAAGGCCGAGAGCCCCACCACGGCCATGCAGGTAGCCAGTGCAAGATTGCGCAGTTTCATAACGTCTCCTACTTTAGTGAGGCACTTGCGGTGCCGGGTTGCCTGATAACAGGACTCTTCAATGGGGGAACGGCCACAGGCGAAGCTTCTGCTTGCCGGTCGACCACAGTTTGGCCAGGCCATGCGGCTCCACGATCAGGAACCACACGATCAGCCCGCCAAAGATGATCAGCTCGGCGTGCGATATGCCCGCCGTGGAAATCTCGATGCCGAAAACGCCGAGCAGTACCGGCAGGAATTGATTGAGCGCGATCGGCAGCAGCACGATGAACGCCGCGCCGAAGAAGCTGCCCATGATCGAGCCCAGCCCGCCGATGATCACCATGAACAGCAGCCGGAACGACATGTCGGCGGAGAACGCCGCGGGTTCCCAAGCGCCCAGGTAGACGAAGCCCCACAGCGCGCCGGCGACGCCGATGATGAAAGAACTGACGGCGAAGGCGCTGAGCTTGGCGTACATCGGCCGGATGCCGATCACGGCCGCCGCCACGTCCATGTCGCGGATGGCCATCCATTCGCGACCGATCGCGCTGCGCACCAGGTTCTTGGCCGCGATGCCCATGACCACCAGGATCGACAGGCACAGCAGGTACTTGCTCATCGGGCTCTCGATCGGAATGCCGAAGACCTGCATGCCCGAGACCGACACCGAGCCAGAGGGCGTGTTCAGCGTGAACCACTTGATGCGCAGGAACATCCAGTCCGCGAAGAACTGCGCGGCCAGCGTGGCCACCGCCAGATACAGGCCCTTCACACGCAGGCTCGGAAGGCCGAACAGGATGCCGAAGACAGTCGCGCAAAGTCCGCCCAGGACAAGGGCCGGGATGAGCGGCATGTCCGGGACGCGCGCGAAGAAGTTGTACGCGCCGTAGGCGCCCACCGCCATGAAGGCGCCCGACCCGAGCGAGATCTGGCCGCAATAGCCCACCAGGATGTTCACGCCGAGCGCGGCGAGCGACATGATCGTGAAGGGGATCAGCAGCGCGCGGAACGTGTAGTCGCTCGAGATGGCGGGCACCACCACGAAGGCGAACAGCACCGCCGCGAGGATGAACAGCCGGTCCTGCGCGATCGGAAAGATCTGCTGGTCGGCGCGGTAGCTCGTCTTGAACTGGCCGTTTTCTCTGTAAATCATGGTGTGTTCCGTTCAGACGCGATCGATGATCTTCTCGCCGAAGAGACCCTGCGGCCGCACCAGCAGGAACAGCAGCGCGAGGACGTAGGCGAACCAGATCTCGATGCCGCCGCCGACATAAGGGCCGAGGTAAACCTCCGACACCTTCTCGCCGACGCCGATGATGAGGCCGCCGATGATGGCGCCGGGCACCGATGTGAGGCCACCCAGAATCACGACCGGCAGCGCCCGCATCGCGACGGTGGCCAGCGAGAACTGCACGCCCAGCTTGCTGCCCCAGATCACGCCGGCCACCAGCGCCACCACCCCGGCGACGCACCAGACAATCACCCAGATGCGGTTGAGCGGGATGCCGATGGATTGCGCGGCCTGGTGGTCGTCGGCGACGGCGCGCAGCGCGCGGCCGGTGCTGGTCTTCTGGAAGAACAGGGTCAGCAGCAGCACCAGGGCGGCGGCGATGGCCGCGGCGATCAGGTCTTCCTTGCTCACCAGGATGCCGCCGGGGAAGGTGCTCTCGAACGCCATCACCGGTTCCTTGGGCATGCCGATGTCGATCTTGTAAATGTCACTGCCGAAGATGGTCTGCCCCAGGCCATCGAGGAAGTAAGCGATGCCCAGGGTGGCCATCAGCAGCGTTGCGCCTTCCTGATTGACCAGCTGGCGCAGCACCAGCCGCTCGATCAGCCAGGCCATGACGAACATGACGGCGGCGGAGGCGATCACCGCCGCCAGGCCCACGAGGAACAGGTTCTCGATCCCCGTCCAATGCGCGAACCATTCGGTGAATCGCGCCATCGCCAACGCCGCGAACAGCACCATCGCCCCTTGCGCGAAGTTGAAGACGCCGGAGGCCTTGAAGATCAGCACGAAGCCGAGCGCCACCAGCGAGTACAGCATGCCGGCCATCAGGCCGCCCAGCACGGTTTCGAGGAAGAATCCCATGGTCTTTTCCCTATTCGGACGTACCGAGGTACGCCTTGATCACGTCGGGGTTGCTGCGCACCTCGTCGGGCGTGCCGTCGCCGATCTTCTTGCCGTAATCCAGCACCACCACGCGGTCGCTGATGTCCATCACCACGCCCATGTCGTGCTCGATCAGCACGACGGTGGTGCCGAACTCGTCGTTCACGTCGAGCACGAAGCGGCACATGTCCTGCTTCTCCTCGACGTTCATGCCGGCCATGGGCTCGTCCAGCAGCAGCATCTGGGGCTCCATCGCCAGCGCGCGGCCAAGGTCCACGCGCTTTTGCAGGCCGTACGGCAGCTGGCCGACGGGGGTCTTGCGGAACGCCTGGATTTCCAGGAAGTCGATGATGTGTTCGACGAACTCGCGATGGCGGATCTCCTCGCGCTCGGCCGGACCGATGCGCAACGCCTGCAGCAGGAGGTTGCTCTTGATGCGCAGGTTGCGGCCCGTCATGATGTTGTCCAGGACGCTCATGCCCTTGAACAGCGCGAGATTCTGGAAGGTGCGCGCCACGCCCATCACGGCCACCTGGTGGCTGTTCATGTGCTTGAAGGTTTGCCCGCGGAAGGTGATCGAGCCCTGCTGCGGCTGATACACCCCGTTGATGCAGTTGAGCATCGAGCTCTTGCCGGCGCCGTTGGGGCCGATGATGGCCCGGATCTCGTGCTCCTTCACGTTGAAAGAGATATCCGAGAGTGCCTTCACGCCGCCGAAGGACAGCGAGATGTTCTCGACGTTCAGGATCACGTCGCCGGTCTTGCGGGCCGGTGCGAGGGGCTGGTTGGCGCTGGACTGTTCGACCAAACGCGCCGCCATTTCGGGCGACACCGGTTCGACCGGCTCGGAGCGGAGTGTCACTGTGCTCATGCTGCAGCCTTTACGGGCGGGAAGATCTTCGTGTCGCTGATCCGAAGCGTCGCGTTGACGCTGCCGGTGCGGCCGTCTTCGAACTTCACCTGGGTTTCGATGTACTGCTCGGTCTTGCCGCCGTACAGCGCGTCGACCAGCACCTGGTATTTCTCGGCGATGAATCCCCGGCGGACCTTGTTGGTGCGCGTGAGTTCGCCGTCGTCGGCATCCAATTCCTTGTGCAGGACCAGGAAGCGGCTGATTTGCGAGCCCGCCAGGCGCTCGTCGCCAGCGAGGTCGGCGTTGACCTTCTCCACGCAATCCTTGATCAACTCGTACACCTCTGCCTTTTGCGCGAGGTCGGTGTAGCCCGCGTAGGGCAGGTTGCGCCGCTCGGCCCAGTTGCCCACCGCGTCGAAGTCGATGTTGATCATGGCGCACACGAGCTCGCGCCCGTCGCCGTAGGCCACTGCTTCCTTGATGTACGGGAAGAACTTCAGCTTGTTCTCGACGTACTTGGGCGCGAACAGCGCACCGTCGTTCGCGCCGCCGCGGATGCGGCCGACGTCCTTGACGCGGTCGATGATCTTCAAGTGGCCCTGCGCATCGAGGAAGCCTGCGTCGCTGGTGTGATACCAACCGTCGGCGGTGAGCACTTCGGCCGTCGCCGCGGGGTTCTTGTAGTACTCCTTGAGCAGGCCCCCCGAACGCACCAGGATCTCGCCGTTGTCAGCCACCTTGATCTCAACCCCGCTGATCGGTATGCCCACCGTGTCGGCCTTGGCCTGGTCATCGGGCTGCAAGCACACGAACACGGCGGTCTCGGTCGATCCGTACAGCTGCTTGAGGTTGATGCCGATGGAGCGGTAGAACGTGAACAGGTCGGGGCCGATCGCCTCGCCGGCGTCAAGCGGTCCAGCAGGCCGACCGGCCTGCGGTCCATCAGCGCCGGCCCGACGCGCTTGGCCAGGTCCATGAACGCGTGGAACATCTTGCGCTTGAGCCAGCCGGCGTCCTCCATGCGGATCATCACGGTAGTGAGCAGCCCCTCGAAGACGCGCGGTGGCGCGAAGTAGTAGGTCGGTCCAATCTCTTTCAGGTCGATCGTCACGGTGCTGGTGGACTCGGGGCAGTTGACGACGTAGCCGCAGCACAGCCACTGCGCATAGCTGAAGATGTTCTGGCCGATCCACGCCGGGGGCAGGTAAGCCAGCACCTCTTCCTTGTGCGTGAGCTTGTCGAACTTCGCGCCGGCCTCCGCCCGGTCCAGCAAGGTGCGGTGCGAGTGCACGACGCCCTTGGGATTGCCGGTGGTGCCCGAGGTGTAGAACATCGCCGCCACATCGTCGGGGCTGGCGTTCTCGACCTGGGTGCGGAAATACGACGGGTTCTTCTTTGCGAAGTCCTCGCCGGCGGCGATGAGTGTGTCGAGCGAATCCAGGCCGCTCTCGCTGTACTTGCGCAGGCCTCGTGGATCGTCGTACCAGATCGCCTCCAGGCGCGGGCACTGGGGCCGGATTTCGAGCAGCTTGTCCACCTGCTCCTGGTCCTCGGCGAAGGCGAAGCGCACTTCGGCGTTGTTGATCGGGAAGACGCATTCGGCCGCGGCGGCGTCCTGGTAGAGGGGAATCGGCACGGCACCAAGCGACTGCACGGCCATCATCGTGGCGTAGAGGCGGGGGCGATTTGCGCCCACGACGACCATGTGTTCGCCGCTACGCAGGCCCGCCAGGTGCAAGCCGCAGGCGAGGTGTTCCACCATCTGCGCCATCGCGCTCCAGCTGTGGGTCTGCCAGATGCCGTACTCTTTCTCGCGCATCGCCGGATCGGCCGGGCGCTGGGCCGCGTGCTGGAGCAGCAGCCTCGGGAACGTCGTATCCATTGCGTGTCCTTCTTCAACCTATCGGGTGACTTGGACGAATGCTAAGAGCCACTTTGACGTTAAGTTGTCTTTGCGACGACATTCCTAGGGAATGTCCTAGTAGGGCGTGCCCCGGCCATGATCCGCGTCAACTCCAAGGGAGGTTCGGGGCGAATTGGCATCCGTCGAGTTTGGAACGACAATTTCGCAGCCATGACCAGCGACCTCACGTTGCACCAGCGCCGCCGCGAGCCGACATCCGTCGAGCTTGCCGGCATCCCCTGGCTCAAGGTGCTCAAGCCCGACGAGTACGAGCGTGCCGCCGGGCACATCAAGGTCGGTGACGCCTTGCCCGGCGATTACGTGTGCCGCGTCGGGCGGCCTGTCACCTACTGGTTCGGCGTGGTGGAGGGCCTGCTCAAGATGAGCAGCGACAACGACCAGGGCCAGACCATGACCTTCAGCGGGCTGCCGCCGGGCGGGTGGTTCGGCGAAGGCACGGCGCTCAAGCGCGAGAGTTACCGCTACAACATCCAGGCGCTGCGCAAGAGTGTCGTGGCCGGCCTGCCGATCGACACCTTCCACTGGCTGCTGGACCACTCGATCGGCTTTAATCGCTTTGTGATGAACCAGCTCAACGAGCGGCTGGCGCAGTTCATCGCGGCGCGCGAGATCGATCGAATGCACAACCCGGACCTGCGGGTGGCGCGCAGCCTCGCGGCACTGTTCAACCCGGTGCTCTTCCCCGGCGTGGGCGACGTTCTGCGCATCACCCAGCAGGAGCTGGCCTATCTGGTCGGTCTGTCGCGCCAGCGCGTGAACGAGGCGCTGGCCGCGCTCGAGGCGCAGGGCACGATTCGCGTGGAGTACGGCGGCCTGCGCGTGCTCAACCTGGAGGCGCTCCGGTCCAGCGCCTTCGCCCGCGTCGCTTAGCCGGTGCCGAGCCGCCACAAACCGGCTACGCCCCTCGGGGGGCAGGGCCTCAGCCCGTGGGGGCAAGTTAGCATCGGGCGATGACGGAACCGAAAGCGGCGGCGACGAGCCGCCTGAACAAGCGCATGGCCGAGTTGGGGATGTGCTCGCGCCGCGAAGCCGATGACTGGATTTCCAAGGGCTGGGTGCGCGTGAACGGCGAGATCGCGCCCATGGGGTTGCAGGTAGCGCCCGACGCGCGCATCGAGGTCGATCCCAAGGCGCGCGGCCAGCAACAGCAGCAGGTCACCATCCTGCTGAACAAGCCGGTGGGCTATGTGAGCGGCCAGGCCGAGGACGGGCACCAGCCGGCGGTCGTGCTAGTGCAGGAGCGCACGCATTGGAAGGGCGATGGATCCCGGCTGCGGTTTTCACCGCAGCAGTTGCGCGGCCTGGCGCCAGCGGGGCGGCTCGACATCGATTCCATCGGCCTGTTGGTATTGACGCAGGACGGCCGCGTCGCCCGCCAGCTCATCGGTGAGGACAGCGGCATGGAAAAGGAATACCTCGTGCGGGTCACCTACCCCTCGCCCCAGGGCGAAGTCGCCGCCGACGTGCAGCGGGCTTTCCCTCCCGCGCAGCTCGCGCGGCTGCGGCATGGACTGGCACTGGACGGCCAGCCGCTCAAGCCGGCGCAAGTGGAGTGGCAGAATCCCGAGCAGCTTCGCTTCGTGCTCACCGAGGGGAAAAAGCGCCAGATCCGGCGCATGTGCGAGCTCGTGGGCCTGAAGGTGGTAGGCCTGAAGCGAATCCGGATTGGCAATGTGGTGCTGGGCCAGCTTCCCATCGGACAATGGCGTTACCTCGCTCCCCATGAGCGGTTCTAGAAAACGGCACATGAAGCAATTCGCGGCGGCGCTTGCACTGGGATTGTCCTGCGCTGTGGCACTGGGGCAGCCCGCAACCGTCAATGCGATCTGCAGCACGGACCAGTCGTGGTGCGAGCTCGCCGCGCAGGAATTCACGCGCGCCACCGGCGTACGGGTGTTGCAAACCCGCAAGGCGACCGGAGAGGCGCTGGCGCAGTTGCGGGCAGAAGCCGCGAACCCCAAGACCGATCTGTGGTGGGGCGGCACCGGCGACCCGTATTACCAGGCCGCCGAGCTGGGCCTCCTCGATGCGTATCGCCCCAGCTACCTGGGGGACCTGCACGGCTGGGCTGTGCGTCAGTACGCGATGAGCCAGAACTACGTGGGCGGCTTCTATACGAGCGCGATCGGCTTCGGCTGGAACGAAGAGGTGCTCAAGCGCAAGAACCTGCCAGCGCCCAAGTGCTGGAAGGATCTGCTCGACCCTCGCTACAAGGGTGAGATCGAAACTTCGCACCCGGGCTCCAGCGGCACCGGCTACACCATCCTCGCCGGTCTCGTGCAGATGATGGGCGAGGAGCAGGCCTTCGATTACCTGAAGAAACTGCACCGCAACGTCACCCAGTACACGCGCAGCGGCACCGCGCAGGCGCGCAGCGTTGCCAAGGGCGAGGTGGGCATCGGCGTGAGCTTCATCTTCGGCTTCGACAACGAGCGCGTGACCAACAAGTTCCCCGTTTACGCGGCCGCTCCTTGTGAGGGGACGAGCTACGAGGTTGGCGGCATCGCGCTCGTCAAGGGTTCGCGCAACCGCGACGCGGCCCGCAAATACTACGATTGGCTGATGGGTAGGGAAGGCCAGCAGATCGGCGCCCGGGCCAACAGCCTGCAGGTTCCCGCGAACAAGACCTTCAAGCCCGACCCGCGCATACCACCCATCGACAACGTGCGCCTGATCAAGTATGACTTCGAGAAATACGGCAGGGCGGCCGAGCGGCGACGCCTGGTGGACCGATGGGTCAGGGAGGTCGAGTCGCTGCCACGCTGATTGGGCAGTCACCGGCCCCGAAGCGCAACCTTTTGGGCTAAGGAATATGCCTGAGGCACAGGCAGCATTTCCCTTAATGCGGCGCCACCGCCGCCTTCTACTCTCGATCCATCAACGTCCCCGGGACGAGGAGCGAGACCATGAGCGGCAAGTTGTGGACGGTTCGGAGCACGGCGCTCGCGGTGGCGCTGGCGGCGCTCGGCCTCGCGTCGATAGCGCCGGGTGTGGCCGCCGACGAGTTCAGGCTTCCCGTTACGGCGACGATCGCCAAGCGCGCTACGCTGAAGGTTCTGGCCCAGCCGGCGACCGTGGTGATCAGTGCCGCCGATATAGCGCGCGGCTACGTCGAGGTTCCCGGCCGCGCACAGCTAAGCATACGCAGCAACAGCCAGTCAGGCTACATGCTCGTGTTCGCCAGCGAAGGGGACTTCGTGCGGCACATACGTGTGAGCGGCCTGGGAAATGAAGTGCAGATCGGCGCGGGTGGCGGTGTCGTGCCGCAAAGCGGCTCCGCGCAGAGCGTGACGCACGCGACGCTTGAGCTGGGTTTTCGTTTCGACCTCGCGGCGAACGCGCGGCAGGGCACATACGCCTGGCCCGTGCAAATGTCGGTTGTCCCGATCTGACGCGCCGCCCGGCTCACGGCTGCGGCGTGCACAGCGCCGACGGTAGTTCGACGAATGTCTCATCGGATTGCGGGATGATGAGCGTGAAGTCGCACGCGTTGCCATTGGCAAGCGACCGGGCCGGGTACGCGCCCGGCTTGAGGTTTTCCAGGTAGAACTGGCCGCCATTGCCGGTCTGGAAGCGGATGGGGCCGGAGGGCGTCGCCAGCGTCACTTCCTGGAATTCCAACGGCTTGACGGCTCCCGGCCGCTGCTGGAAAGTAAGCGTTCCCGTGAAGGCTTGGACGCGGGTCAAATCGAACTCGATCAACGCGCCGCTGCGAAGCGAGGGCGAAATCTTCTTGCGGATGGTTGTGAAGGAGTAGTCGATCGGAACCGTGGAAGCGGCGATGCTCACCTCGCTGTCTACGTATGGGCTCAGGGTCGGCACGAACACCTTGCCCTTGCTGTCGGTCATGCCCATGGGCTGGTCGTTCACCAGCACTCGCACGCCGGCGATCTCGCCGACTTTCACGATGCCGAAACTCTCCACGACGGGCCGACCCAGCGCCACGTGGTCGCCAGCGAAGGCGATTCCTCCGGCAACTGACAATCTCGTGTCGGCTTGGCCGCGCGCCGTGTCGTGCAGCGTGCCGAATTCCCCACGAAGCACCGCCGACGGCGCGTTGTACTGGACATTGAACCGCCCCTGCGTGGTCTTGGTGCCGGGGCTTTCGGCGCGGTCGGCCGACAGCTGGTAGCCCAGCCCTTCGCCGATGGGCTGGTTACGAGTGAACTGGATCGCTGCAGAGCGGTTGTCGCGGTCGACCCGCATATTCGCCGTCGTTGTGTAGTTCTTGTCGATGAGGTAGACCAGGCCCGCGAACGCTTCGTTGCGGCTGCCCCTGCGGTCCTTGATGTGCGAAAGGCTCGTGGTCAGAGAGGCCTTGCCGCCGAACAGCGGAACGGTGTAGCCAAGGCTGCTCGCGCGACGGTTATCGAACACGGAAACCGCGAACGGCTGCTCGGGCGATGCGGGCGAAGCCGTGCGGCCCGGCACCGTCTTGAGAGCGCCGTGGTTGAGCGACACTGTGCCGCCGCCGGCCACGTAATAATTGGCGCTGAAGCTGGCCTCCAGCTTGCGGTTGCTGGCTGTGGGCGGGTCCCCGAGGGTCACGAACTCGCGCCAATCACGCCGCAATGACAGCGACGTGCTCCAGCTCCGGGCCTGGTACGTATATGCCAGAGAGCCCGCCGCCCCATGGTGGCCGGTGATGGCGCTCGCGCCCAAGGCGGCATTGATCACGCCGGCGGTGCCCAGCACCAGCGTGGCCGAAGGGCCGGCATTCACCAGTTCGCGCGTCCCTTCGGCGCGCACGCCGAGCGTCACGGAGTTGGTCAACCCGTAGCGGTGAAACATCGCGTAGGCCAGGGGCCCGTAGCGGTTGCTGTGCAGGCCGTAGTCGCGCCGGAAAGCGCCGACGTTATAACTGTACTCATGCAGCCCGCGTTGCAGCGGCCGGTCGCTGAAGTAAAAGGAGTAGTCGAACTGCTGGACACGTCCGAACGAGTCACGCAGCAACACCTGGATCGAGCGTGCGCCCCCGTACGCCAGCAGGTCGCGCAGTTCGAATTCGCCGGGCCGGATACGCTCGGTGCGGATACGCTGGCCGTCCATGTAGATCTCCAGCTCGCTGGGCAAGGCGGCATTGCCCGTGATGGTCTGCGTCGGGAACTGGATCAGGTACGGGTTGATGCTGTAGAGCTTGGACACACCGAGCCCGCCAAGATTGACGCCGCTTGCGAATTCGCGCGATTGCGTGATGAAGTCGCCGGCCACCCATCGCTGCAGCGTGTCGCGATCGTCGCGGGTGATGCTGGACATCAGCCGCACGAATTTGCGCCCGCCCCCGGGCAGCACGACGGTGCTGCCGTCCGACAGCAGCAGGTAGTCGCCGCGTCGCAAACCCAGTTCGCCGGTAAAGGCCAGATGGCGGCCGGTGAATTCCGAAGCGTCGGACCAGGTCAGCGCGTAGTTGAAGAATCCGCTCGGGTTATGGGGAATGGATCCCTTCGGGATTTGGCGGCCGGCCAGGTCGAGCTTGCGCGCCGGTAGCAGTTCAGGGTCGGCGTCGATCGCCAGGACCAGTCCCCGCTCCTGGAGCACCGGGCGCACGCCTTTCATGGAACGCAGGGACCGGTGGGCCTCGCCGTCCAGCAGACTCACGGTACCGGTGAGTGCCTTGAATCCCATGGCAGTCAGGTCGGTTTCCCTGACCAGGAAATCGCCGTCCGCGGTGCGGGCCACGAAGTGGTCGCCTTTGTCTTCCGTGTTGAGTGTGATGCGAACCACCATCGGCTCGGCCGCTGCGGCGGCTCCGGTCGCCGTAGCGGCCTGTGCTTGGGCGGCCGCCGGCAAAGCCAGGCAACAGCAAAGCAGGAAGCCGGCCCGCCCGTTCACGGGCACATGGCGCCGGTGACGTCGAGCTTGCGTTTCAAGCCGAGCTTGTCGGTCTTGAGTTCGACGGTCAGGTCGGCGATCTTCGAACAAGGGTCCGCGGCGATGGTGGCGGAAAAACTTTTGGTGGCGCCGGCCAGCAGGTAGCGGTCGGCCAGCGTCAGGGAGAAGACCTCCGAGCCGCCCGCATCCGTGCCGCGCAGGTGGATACCCTCGATGACCTGGTGCCGGTTCCCGGTGTTCCGCACCTTGAGTGAAAGCGTTCCCTTCGCCATTTCCAGCGTGATGATTTCCGCGCTGTCCTCGGATTTCAGTGGCGCCAGAAAGATCGGGGCGCCGAAGCGGATAAGCACCCCAATCCGCGCGCTCTTGCCCTCTGGCTGCGTTTC
This sequence comes from Ramlibacter sp., assembly GCA_029237735.1. Classification (GTDB taxonomy): domain Bacteria; phylum Pseudomonadota; class Gammaproteobacteria; order Burkholderiales; family Burkholderiaceae_C; genus Ramlibacter. Next base: position 50,622 of record JAQZBU010000011.1, read on the forward strand.
CTTGGTCGGCCCGGGCAATTCCTGAATGAACAGCCGGTAGGTCTTTTCAAGCGGAACCACGGCATTCCTGACACCGACACGCACCAGCGATTCGTCGCCGGGCTCAAGGGTCATCAGCTTGGGAAAGAAGATCAGGTCACGCGAATCCGCGTATTGGTCCTTGCCTTCGGCGTCTTGCGTCCATTCCATCGCCTGCATCTGGAAGCCGAGCCGGACCGCGCCTTCGTTTCTGATCGAGATCACGCCGCTGCGCGCGTTGGCGCCGAGTTCCAGCCGGATCGGATTCACCGTGAAATCCCCGGCATGCAGGGCCGGCGGCCAAGGCAGCAAGGCAAGCGTGGCGATGGCGCCCGCGAAAAATCGATGCGACAACAAAAGCATGTCCCTCGGGCGAGCCGCTCGGCCTGGATAAACCGTTACGGTGATACCGTGATGACGACTGTATCGGAATACGTTCCAGCTGAAGCGTTTGCGTAGTCTGCCCCCAACACCGTCCCATTGAAGGTGAACGCGATGTAGTTGCCGTTGCCCGGGCCACTCTGGCCCGCCGTGGGCAGCGAAAGGCTATACCGGATGAAATCAGAGCCGTTGCTTAAGCGCCGTGAACCGCCGCCGAAATGCTGCCCCTCGCCACCGGACACCACCATCGTCTGTCCCGGGGCGCAATCGCCGACCCGGTTGGCATTAAGAGTCGCCGCGCTCACCGAGCGGGTGACATTGGCGCCACTGGAGGGATCGAGCGAGCCGAAATTCATACTGAGGCCCTTGGCCTGGAATCCGCAGCTGTTGCCGCTGCTCCAGGCCGATGCGGAAACCCCCAGCAGCGCCACGGCTGCCGCGAGACCCAGGTAAGCGCGTTTTTTCATCTTCCTGTGCCGCTGCCTCGATCCGCATGGGTGGCCAGCGGCAAAGTGCTCAAGGCGTTATGGTTAGCTCGACGACTTCTTCGTAGGTTGCCGCCACTGCGTTCTGAAACTGCGTCGGCGTGATGGTGGCCGTCACGGCGACCGATTTTTCCTGTCCGCTACCGAAACCCGAGCCGGCCGAGGTAGCCGCGAGCGACAGCACGTAAGCGAGGGTATTGGAGCCGCCATCGCTCATGGTGCGCGACAGGGTTCCCGTGGTGGGGGCCAAGGCTGGCGCGGGGGTGCCGTTGGTGCATTTGTATTGCACAGTCGCGTTGGCTGTTACGTTGCTCGTGCCGGAGGGGTCGATGTCGCCGAACGCCGCCGTTGGTGCACTGCCGTAGAACTTGCACATCTGCTGCACCGTGGCGTTCACGGTCAGGTTCTGCGTATCTCCAGCGGAGGCCAGCCCTGCAATGGTGGACAGCGTGGCGGCCAGTATGGCGCGTGAGATGAGGCTGGAGTTTGTCATGTAAGGGTCCCCAAAAATTAGGTCGAGAAGACATTTGGGCCTGCCTGGACAAACACCCAAATGTATCAAAAAGCAACGTGATAGTAGCCAATGATGGTTAAGAAATCAACCTATGGTTCAGCAGATCAGTGCGTAAATATGAGAATTAAACTTTAATCTTTGATGTTGAAGTGCTAGTTTTGTGGTCTAAACAATTAACTTAACGGGCAATGGTGTAGTGTTGGAAATACCACTGTATAGGGGGCGACCCTGCCGATTGACTCGGTCAGCCGGCGGTCCTGGCGCGTCACCGCCCCTAACCTCGGGCTAAATCTCCGGGCTTAAGCTCCGAGAGTCGCATCCCGAGGAAGCACCCATGCACACCTGCCAATTCCATCGTCTCGCGCTGGCCTTGCTCATGCTTGTGGCCTTGGCGTTCGTCGTCGCGGTCGTCGCGGCCGCATGGGGTTTTGACTTCACGGCCTGGATCGCGGTCGCTGCCCTGGGACTGTCCGCGGTGCTGGTGGCCGTGGGTCGCCGCCTGCACGAAGCCTGGCAGGAAGCCCGCTGGGACGCTGGCCAACGCCTGCGTTAGGAGCATTCGATGCGCGTGCTGTTGGTTGAAGACGACGAGATGATCGGCCAGAGCCTGAAGCAGGCGCTGGGCGCCAACGGCTGGTCGGTGGACTGGGTCAAGGAAGGGCTGCTCGCGCAAAGCGCGATGGCCGACGGCGGCTATGCGTGCGTGCTGCTGGACCTGGGCCTGCCCAAGCGCGACGGCATAGAGGTGCTGCGCAAGGCGCGCGGCAGCGGCGACCAGACGCCCGTGCTGGTGCTCACGGCGCGCGACGGCATCGACGATCGCATCACCGGCCTGGACATCGGCGCTGACGATTACCTTGTCAAGCCCTACGAATTCCGGGAACTGCTGGCCCGTATGCGCGCCGTGATCCGCCGACGAGACGGTGCCGCCCACTCCGTGATCGGCGGGCCCGAGCTTCAACTGGATATCACCACGCGTGAAGTGCTGGTGCAGGGCGAGCGCTCGCAACTGTCGGCCCGTGAGTTTGCGCTGCTGCACGCGCTGCTGGAGAGGCCGGGGGCCATCCTCTCGCGCGACCAGCTCGAAAGCCGCATCTACGGCTGGGGTGAGGAGGTCAGCAGCAACGCCGTCGACGTCCTGATCCACGGCATGCGCCGAAAACTCGGCGCCGACACCATCCGCAACGTGCGCGGACTGGGGTGGCGCATCGCCGCGACGCAGGCGAGCGCGGGAGAAGCGCGATGATGAAATTGCACGGCGCGCCCACCGCCACGGCGTCCGCAACGGGCAACGCGATCGCATGCCCGCTCACCAGCCAGGGCCGAACCGGCACGCGCTTCCACGTCTTTCCGGTCGGGCCGATGTGTTCGCTTCGCCGGGTGCTGCTCATGTGGCTGGTGCCCTTATTCCTCCTGGTGGGTGCCGCCTCGGCCGCGTTCTCGTACTGGAGCTACAGGCAGATGGTGGGCGAGTTCATGGACAGCCAGATGGAGCAGCTGGGCCAGTCCCTCGTGATGCAGGAAGAGCACACGATGCCCCCGCCGCTGACGGCCGAACGCGTGCACAAGTGGGGCTCGTATGCGGTGCAGGTGTACGGCGCTGACGGCAGGTTGGTGGCTTCGTCCTGGCCCGCGCTCGCCGCGCCACTGCAGCAGCAGCCGGGCTTCGGCGACATGCAAACGGATGTCGGCTCCTGGCGCGTCTATTCGACCGAAGCCCATGGTGGGCGCCGCGTCCAGGTGTTCCAGAGCGGCACGTTTCGCTCCCACCTGGCCGTCGAGCGGGCCGGCGCGGCGATCGCGCCTGTGATGATCCTGCTGCCGTTGGCGATCCTGATCCTCTGGGGCGTGTCCGGCGCGATGTCGCGCGCCGTCCGTGACATCGGCCGTCAGGCGGCGCTGCAGGACGAGCACACCATCTCCGAGCTGCCCCTGGAGCGTGTGCCGCAGGAGCTCAAGCCAATGGTCGAATCTTTCAACAGCCTGCTCACGCGACTGCGCGATGCCTTCGCCACGCAGCGCCGCTTCGTGCAGGACGCCGCGCACGAACTGCGCACGCCCATCACCGCGGTGGCGCTGCAGCTCGAGAACGTCCGGTGCGACCTGCCGGAGGGCGCCTGCAAGCAGAGCTTCGCGCAGCTGGAGGCGGGCGTCAGCCGCGCGCAACGGCTGGTGGACCAGCTGCTGAAGCTGTCGCGGCAGGAGGCGCCGGTGGCCGAGGCCGCAGGCGTGGTGGACCTTCAAGCGCAGTTGCACGAGAGCATGAACGCGCTCATCGCGCTGGCTGACCAGCGCAACATCGACCTCGGCCTCGTTCCCCCAGCTGACGGACAGCCCATGCCGACCTTCCGCTGCGCGCCCAGCGACCTGCGCAGCGTGATCGACAACCTGATCGAGAACGCGCTGCGCTACACGCCTGAAGGCGGCGTGGTCGACGTGCGCATCGTGCACGACGGAACGCGTTGCGCGATCGAGGTGGTGGACACCGGCCCTGGCATTCCGCCGGAGCTCATGCCGCGCGTATTCGATCGCTTCTTCCGCGTGCCCGGCAGCAACGCGCGCGGCAGCGGCCTGGGCCTGTCGATCGCACAGGCCGCGGCGCAACGCTGCGGGCTGCGCATCACACTTCGCAATCGCGAGGATCGCAGCGGCCTCGTCGCGCGCGTCGAGCCGGCATAAGCCGGCGTTCCAGGCACATCGGTAGGGTGGGCACTTGTGTCCACCGTTGTCGGTGCGCGCACGCATCTGATTCGACATGCGAACGCACACGCTAACCCGCAGCTAACGAAACACTAAGCGCCACCTAAAGCGCGAAACCTACAGTGAGATCACGGTTGAAGTTCGAGGAAACGGACGGACACCGAAACCAAGTCCACTCACTGAAAGGTCCTCCATCATGAATTCCAAGACTCTCCTGGCCGTCGCGGCTTTCGCCGCCATTGCCTCGTCCGCCGCGCGCGCCGACGACATCACCATCGACACCACGCCGTTCCAGTCCACGCGTACCCGCGCCGAGGTTCAGGCCGAGCTGTTCCAGTACAAGAAGGCGGGCGTGAACCCCTGGTCCACTCGCTACAACCAGCTCGCGCAATTCAAGTCGACAAAGAGCCGCGAACAGGTGCAAGCCGAATACCGCGCCGACCGCGAGACCGTGGCCGCGCTGAATGGCGAAGACAGCGGCTCGGCGTACCTGTCGCACGTCGCAGCCACGCGCAGCGTGGACACGACGCTCGCCGGGACGCCCATCAACGCGCAATGAGTTTGTTCGCGAACACGGCGCATGCTAATTCCCACCTAAGCAAACGCTAAGGGTCACCTAAATAGCGGCGCCTAAAGTTCAATCACGGTTGATGCTTGACCTTCACATAACAAACACCAACCGAAATTTCCGGGTTATCTCCACAAACACTGAAAGGTCCTGAATCATGAACACGAAATCCATCCTCGCCATTGCCGCCTTCGCTGCCGCCGCCGCCACCGGCGCGCATGCCGACGAAGCGGACGCATCGCAATTCGCCGTGAAGTTCGAAGGCAGCCGCACCCGCGCCGAAGTCATGGCCGAGGCAGCGAAGGTCGCCTCCACCCGCAGCACCGAGCCGGCCGGTTCGCGCGTTGCAGCGCCAGTGCAGTCCACCGTCGACGCGAAGGTGCTGCGCGCGCAAGCCGCGGAAGCTGTTCGCCTGGGCCAGATCCCGTCGGGCGAAATTGGCAATATCTAAGCCGCGCGAAGACATTCTCCACAGCAAAAAAGCGCCCCTCGGGGCGCTTTTTTGTTGGGCGCGCCCGACGCGGCTTCAGAAAGTGATCGTCAGTATCGGGCCGTCGGCGGGCACCACGGCCGCTCGCAGCATCTGCGCGGCAGTGCAGGTGGTTTCATCGATGCTCACGTCGCCGCTCATCGCGGGCTCGAACGCTGGATGGACAGGTGTGAGCTCGAGCGGCAGGGTCAAGGTGGAGCCGCCGCCAAGGTGACGCGAGACCGCAACGGAGGACTCCGGAGAAAACGCGGGAAAGGGCAGCAGGTCAATGGTCATGCGAGCGCGGAAGCCAGAGTGCGGAAGAGTGCGTAATGTAACAAGCCGTCATCTGTTGTCCAGTGGACCGGGCCGACAGCGTGGCCAAAGAAGCCGCTGCGTCGACTTTTTCACGCCTGATGCACACCTTCTGCCCTGGCGCCCATGTCCCTTTTATCACCGAGGTCTTGAAAAGGGACCGCGCGCCCCAATGTCGCCGGGGCCACAACGTCGATTCCGTTTCGAGACATTCGCCATGAGCCAAAAACAGACACTTTCCTTCCAGGCCGAGGTGGCCCAGCTTCTGCACCTGGTCACCCATTCGCTTTATTCCAACAAGGATGCGCTTCGAGGCGCTGAACAACACCGCGCTTTATGAGGACGCGCCTAACCTGGAGGTGCGCGTCGATTTCGACAAGCAGGCGCGAACGCTCACCATCACCGACAACGGCATCGGGCTGTCGCAGCAGGAGGCGATCGACCACCTCGGTACGATCGCCAAGAGCGGTACACGCGAGTTCATGAGCCGCCTCTCGGGCGACCAGAAGGCCAAGGCTGATGAATCCGGGCAGCTGATCGGTCAGTTTGGCGTTGGCTTCTATTCGGGCTTCATCGTCGCCGACAAGATCACCGTGGAATCGCGTCGCGCCGGCCTGAAGCCTGAAGAAGGCGTGCGCTGGACCAGCACCGGCGCGGGCGACTTCGAGGTGGAGTCGATCACGCGTGCCGACCGCGGCACCAGCGTTACCTTGCACCTGCGGGAAGACGCGGGCGACTACCTGTCCACCTGGAAGCTCAAGTCGATCATCGGCAAGTACTCCGACCATATCTCGCTGCCGATCCTCATGCGCAAGGAGGAGTGGAAGGAGGGCGAAGACAACAAAGGCGGCGAGATGGTGCTCACCGCCGAGTGGGAAACCGTCAACCAGGCGAGCGCGCTGTGGTCGCGGCCGCGAAAGGACATCACCACCGAGCAGTACCAGGAGTTCTACAAGCAGATCAGCCATGACCAGGAGCCGCCGCTCGCGTGGTCGCACAACCGCGTCGAAGGCTCGACCGAATACATCCAGCTGCTCTACATCCCCTCCCATGCGCCGTTCGACCTGTGGAACCGCGAGAAGGCCGCCGGGGTGAAGCTCTACGTCAAGCGTGTCTTCATCATGGACGAGGCCGAAGCGCTCTTGCCCGCCTACCTGCGCTTCGTGAAGGGCGTGATCGATTCTTCGGACCTGCCGCTGAACGTCAGCCGCGAGCTGCTCCAGGAAAGTCGCGACGTGAAGGCCATCCGTGAAGGCAGCACCAAGCGTGTACTTGGCATGCTCGAGGAGATGGCGAAGGCTGAGAAAGCCGAGGACGCTTCCGCGGAAGACAAGGCCAAGTACGCGAAGTTCTACGCCGAATTCGGCGCGGTGCTCAAGGAAGGCCTGGGCGAAGATTTCGTCAATCGCGACCGGCTGGCGGGGCTGCTGCGATTCGCCTCGACGAATTCCGATACCACGAGCGTGTCGCTCGCCGACTACAAGGCGCGCATGAAGGAAGGCCAGGAAGCGATGTACTACATCACCGCCGACACGCTGGCCGCCGCCAAGAATAGCCCGCAGCTCGAAGTGTTCCGCAAGAAGGGCATCGAAGTGCTGCTGATGACGGACCGTGTCGACGAATGGGCGCTGAACTACCTGCACGAGTTCGACGGCACGCCGCTTCAGTCCGTGGCGCGCGGCGCGGTGGACCTGGGCAAGCTGCAGGACGAGGCCGAGAAGAAAGCCGCGGAGGAAGCGGCAGAAACCTTCAAGCCGGTGCTGGAGAGGCTGAAGGAAGCGCTCAAGGACAAGGCGCAGGACGTGCGCGTCACCACGCGTCTGGTCGATTCGCCGGCTTGCCTCGTCGTCACGGACAGCGGCATGAGCATGCAGCTCGCGCGCATGCTCAAGCAGTCGGGGCAGAAGATACCCGAGGTCAAACCCGTGCTTGAAGTGAACGCCGGCCACGCGCTGGTGAAGAAGCTGGAACAGTCGGAGCACTTCGACGACCTGGCGCACATCCTTTTCGATCAGGCGCTGCTGGCCGAGGGCGGCATGCCGGAGGACCCGGCTGCGTATGTCAGGCGGGTGAACGCGTTGCTGGTTTGACCCGCCGACCGCGTGCGCGTGACACGTCGATCTCCTATTCGACCTTGCCGATCTTCTTCACGACCTCGGCCATGCGCTTGGCATCGGCCTGCACGTACTTCTCGAAGTCGGGCGTGTCCTGGTAGAGGATGGGGCTGCCGGCGTTCAGGATCACTTCCTTCACCTTCGGGTCCATCGCGGCCGCGCGCGCCGCGGCGCGCAGGCGCTGCGCCACAGGCTCGGGCGTCGCCGCGGGAATGAACAGGCCTGACCATTGGGCGTACTCGGCGTCGTAGCCCGCGTCCTTGAGCGAAGGTGCATCGGGCAGCGCGGTGAGCTTGCCAGTGCCCCAATGGCCCAGCACTCTCAGTTTGCCGGCCTTCACGTGTTGAAGCACCGTGGCGGGCCCCGAGGAGATGGCGTCGATCTGTCCGCCGAGCAGGGCCACCACGGCGGGACCGGCGCCGGTGAAAGGCACGTGCGTCATCTTGATGCCGGCGTTCTGCGAGAGGATTTCCATGGGCACGTGCATCGTGCCGTAATTGCCCGACGAGCCGTAGTTGATGGCGCCGGGGCGCCGCTTCGCGTCCTCGACGAAATCCTTTACCGTCTTCCACGGTGCCTCGGCGCGGACAGCCAGCACTGTCGGGTCGGCGGTAAAGCGGGCGATCGGACGCAACGAGTTGAGCGAGAACATCTGCTGGCGGCCCAGCACGGCATCAGCCTCTGGCAGCACCGTGAGCGACGATAGCGAGAGCAGTACCGTGTAGCCGTCGGCGGGCGCCTTGGCCGCCAGGCCCATGCCGATGCCGCCTCCTGCGCCGGCCTTGTTCTCGATCACCACCGGCTGGCCGAGGTCGCGCGACATCGCCTCGGCGACCGGGCGTGCCACGATGTCGGCCAGCCCGCCCGGCGGGAACGGCACGATCATGGTGATGGGTTTGCTGGGGAATGCGGCTTGGGCGCCGGCCAGGCCCGCTGCGGACAGCAGCAGAGCGGCGGCCAGACAGTGGCGGCGATGCATGTGGGGACTCCGTTTACAGGGATGGAACGGGTTAGCATGCTACAGTGATCGACGTCATCGCGAGAGAGTTTTCCCCATGAGGATTGCCGCCTACATCCACCAGAACCAGCCGGGCGTCGGCCTGGTCTCCGCCGACCTGGAAGAGGTTCGGCCGATCGAGCTTCAAGCTCATCAACGGGCGCTGGGCGCCCTGCCACTGATCGAGGCGATGGCGCGGGGCGAGCCCCTGCCCACGCCCGGCGCGGCCCTGCCGCTCGACCAGGTTCGGCTGACGGCCCCGCTGCCGCGCGCGCGGCGCAACATCTTCTGCGTAGGAAAGAATTACCACGCCCATGCGAAGGAGTTCGCGGGCAGCGGCTTCGACAGCAGCGCCAAATCCGGCGGGGACATTCCCGCGCATCCGATCATCTTCACCAAGGTGCCCGAGTGCGTGATCGGCCCCGGCGACACCATCGTGATCCCTGCCGATGTGTCCACCGCCATCGACTACGAAGCCGAGCTCGCCGTCATCATCGGCAAGGGCGGCAAGGGCATCAAGGCCGCCGACGCCATGCGGCATGTGTGGGGCTACACCATCGTGAACGACGTGACGTCGCGCGACTGGCAGAGCCGCCACCAGCAGTGGGATATGGGCAAGTCATTCGACACGTTCTGCCCGATGGGTCCGTGGATCGTGAGCGCCGACGAGTGTGATGGCACGCGCACGCAGGTGCGCTGCTGGGTCAACGGCGAGGAGCGCCAGAACGCGTCCACCACCGACCTGATCTTCGATATTCCCAAGCTGATCGAAACGCTGTCGGCCGGCATCACGCTGTATCCCGGCGACGTCATCGCCACCGGAACACCGGTGGGCGTGGGCATCGGTTTCACACCGCCGAAGTATCTGAAGGCCGGCGACGTGGTCCGCGTGGAGATCGACGGGATCGGCGTGCTCGAAAATCCGGTGCGCTGAACGGGCGCATGTGCCCAGGCTTGCGGTTCATCAAGCGGGCCGCCGCAGGCGGCTGTTAGCCTCGGTGGCATGAACTATCCAGGTATCGCCGCGGCAATCAAGCGGCTCATGTTCGCAGCCGTTGTTGCCGCTGCCTCGTCCAGCTTCGCCGCAACCCTGCAAAGCGGTGATCCGCTGCCTTCCATGCCGCTGAAGGATCAGCATGCGAAGAGCCTGCCGGTGCCCGCCGACACCCGGGTCGTCTTCTTCGCAGCCGAGATGACGTCGAGCAAGCTCATGTCCAAAGCGCTGGACAGCTTGCCGCCGACGGCCCTCAAGGACAACAAGGCCATCTACATCGCGGACATCAGCAGCATGCCGGGGCCGATCAGCAGCATTGTTGCCATGCCCAAGATGCAGAAGCTGCCCTACGCGGTGGCGGTGGTCAAGGACGCCAGTGAAACTTCGGCACTGCCACGCAAGGCCGGCGCGGTGACCGTCCTCAAGACGAATGGCGGAAAGATCAGCGCCATCGACTTTGCGACGACCGCGGAACAGATCGCCGCCCTCCTGAAATAATCGCGGCGCAGCTAGACCACGAGCGGCGGTTCTTCCATCGCCTCGATCTGCTCCTCCAGCATCAGCACCTGGCCCTGCCAGTAGTCGCTGGAGCCGAACCACGGAAAGTTGATCGGGAAGATCGGGTCATCCCAGCGCCGCGCCAGCCACGCGCTGTAGTGGATCAGGCGCAGCGTGCGCAGCGGCTCGATCAGCGCGAGTTCTTCGCGATCGAACTCGCGCATCTGCTCGTAACCATCCACCAGCGCGCCGAGTTGCCGCTGCCGTTGCACCCGTTCGCCGGAGAGCAGCATCCACAGGTCCTGCACGGCCGGGCCGGTGCGCGCATCATCGAGGTCGACGAAATGCGGGCCCTGGCCGGGCGTCCAGAGAATGTTGCCCGGATGGCAATCGCCATGCAGGCGGATCATGCGGATGCCGCTGCTGGCTTTGCCGCCCACGGCCGTGTCCTCGATCATGCGCAGGGCCTCGTTGCAACGCTTTTCCCAGGCCGACTGCACGTCGAGCGGAACCTTGTCGTTTTCGAGCAGCCAGTTGCGCGACTCGATGCCGAAGCTGCGAAGGTCGAGCGCCGGGCGCGTGGTGAAAGGCCTGGCCGCACCGACGACATGAATGCGCGCGAGGAATCGCCCGATCCACTCCAGCACTTCCCCATCGTCGAGCTCGGGCGCGCGGCCGCCGCGGCGCGGGCTCACGCTGAAGGAGAAGCCGCCGTGCTGGTGCAGCGTGGCCCCGTTCAACACCAGCGGAGCGACGGCGGGCACTTCGGCCGCGGCCAGTTCGGCCGAGAACGCATGTTCTTCCAGGATCTGCGCGTCGCTCCAGCGGCCCGGGCGGTAGAACTTGGCGACCACCGCCGCATGGCCTTCCACAGGTTCTTCGAGAAACGCCTGATAAACGCGGTTCTCGTACGAGCTCAGCGCCATCAACCGGCCGTCGCCGCGCAGGCCGACGGCAGCCAGCGCGTCCATGACGACATCGGGCGTGAGGATTTCATAAGGGTGCGACGACATGGCCCATTGTCGCCGCTGCGAGCCGCTCGAAGGGCAGCGCCTGCTTGACCAGCATGACGCTGCACGGCGCTTCCATGGCCACCCGAACAGGCACCGTCGCGATCAGCCGCTGCAGTTTCAATCCATGCGTGGCCGCGCCCAGGATCATCAGGCTGACGCCGTTCGTTCGCGCGTAGCGCACGAGCGCGTCCGCCACGTCCCCCGACTCCAGTACGTGGAACGAGGCGGGATGGGTTTCGAGGTCCAGGCCCAGCGCCCACTGGCGCAGGCGATCGAGCTGCCAGCGCTGCACGTGCACCTCGCTCATGCGCTCATCGGTCGCATCCATGTCGCCCGGCGCAACCACGGTGACGCAGGCCAGCCGCGCGCCGGAGCGCACGCCCAGCGAGCGCTCGGTGGCCCGGCGCAGCGAAAAAAGAGTTGCATCGCTGGCGTCCTTCCAAGGCACCGCCACCATCACGATGGGTGCCTGGTCGATCTGCGCGCTCGGCAAGGGACTCGGCTTGTAATGCAGCCCTGCCGCCTTGAGCCAGCGCTTGAGATGCACGCCCCATGAGGTACGGCGCGCGCGCAAGCCGCGCTCACCCACGTGGACCTGGTCGGGGTTGGAAAGGTCGAACGCGAGCTGCGCCGCCGAGCCATAACGCTGTTGCGCCTCGGGCTCGAGGCAGCGCAGGATGATTTCCTGCAGCCAGCCCGGCGTCTGCGGCGCCAGCACGCGCGGTGGCGGCGGGTCCATCCACAGGCGCTGCCTGAGGCCCCCACGTGTTTGCGGATCGCCAAAGGGCAGTTCTCCCGTCGCCATCTCGTAGAGCATGACGCCGATCGCGAACACGTCGCTGCGCGGATCGCCGCGCACGCCCACCACCTGTTCGGGCGCCATCCAGGGCGGCGAGCCGACGGCAACTCGCATCTCCTCGGCCATGAGGTCCGGGTAGTGCGCGTGCCAGCCGAGGCCGAAGTCCAGCAGCACAGCCCGCCCGTCCGGGCGGATCATCACGTTGCCGGGCTTGATGTCGAGGTGGACCGCGTCCTGCTGGTGCAGGCTGTGCGCGGCTGTCGCCACCGCGGCGCCCACGCGCGCGATTTCTTCGGCGGATGGGCGAAGACGTTCACGGGCCGCCTGGTCGATTCGATCCTGCAGCGACTGGCCTTCGATGTACTCCATCACGAGGTAGGGCACGCGAGTCAGGTCGCCTGCCGCGATGAAGCGCGGCACATGCGGGCCCGACAGCACCTGCAGCATCTGGTGCTCGACTTCGAAGCTGACGATCGTCTCCGCGCCGTCGCCGCCCGTCATGCGCGGCACCTTCATTGCCATGGGAAAGCCGGCGTTACGGGACGGGTCGGTGTACGTCACCTCGTAGATGTGTGCCATGCCGCCGGCGTGAAGGCACTCGCCCACGATGAACCCGTCGATCCCGGTGCCGGCTTCGAGCAGCTTCATTGCCCTAGCGCCCCAATGCCAGCCGCGCCGCGTGCGGCTCAGGCAGCCCGGCGGCGCGTATCGCGCGCGCGGCCGCCGCGTGGTCGTACGGGACGCGCAGGAAAGTGAGGGTGAGCGATTCGGTGTCGAAGAGCGCGTACATCGCCTCGTTGCGGCCGTCGCGCGGCTGGCCGACGGAGCCTACCGTTGCGAGCCAACGGCGGTGGCGGGGTACGGGCACCGGCACGCCGGGCGTCGGCTCGAAGGGCATGGTCTTGCCCACCAGGCCCTGGAAGAACAGGCGCTGTTCGTGCACGTGGCCGCCGAACACATGGCTCGCGTCGCCGGCGAAGTCCAGGCTGTCCGCGGCGCGTTGCGCATCCTCGACATACGTCCAGCGCTCGGGCCGGTCGGCGCTGGCGTGGACGAGCAGCATGAAATCGTGGCGGTGCGTCAGGGGAAGGCCGGCCAGAAATTCGCGCTGCGGCCCGGTCAGTTGCGTGGCCGACCAGGCGGCGCCGGCATGATCGGCCCGGTCGCTGTTCGCCAGGGGCGCCAGCGCCGCATCGTCATGGTTGCCCCGGATGACCCACGCGCCCTGTTGCGCCATCTCCATCACCGTCTCCAGCACCGCGCCGGGCTCGCCTCCATAGCCCACGAGGTCACCCAGGAAGGCGTACTGCGAAGCCGAGTGCGCCCGAGCATCCGCCAGGCACGCTTGCAGCGCATGCCGGTTGGCGTGCAGGTCGGAGAGCAGGGCCAGTTTCATGGGCGGGTGTGCGTGAGCCTTCCATCATCCGCCGAGAAGCTGATTGCGAGCTTGCAAGGGCGCATCCGGCCGTTGACCGAAGTCAAGCGAGCGAAAGGATATGACCTGTGCGCGGGTCGCCGCGCCCGGCGAGCACCTGCGCATAGGCGCGCTGGACTTCCTCGGGGCCGGCGTGATGTTGCACTGCCAGCCACGGCTGGGGCGGCTCGGCCACGCGCATGCTGAAGGCCCGCCATGCCGCAACGAGCTTCTCACCGAGTTCTGCGGCACCCCAATCGGCCTGGCGTTTCTTCGCCTGCGCCGGCGCGAAAAAGAGCGTGGCGCGTGGCCCTGGCAGATTCTTGGCGCCGCCCAGCTGATCCACGTGCGTCCCGCCGATGGAGCAGCTGTACTTGAGGTTGGGAAAGCGGGTGTGAATACGTCGGCGCAAATCGGCATTGCCCGCGAAATCGATGTACACGCAGGCAGCGTCCGCGGCGAGCAGGTCCAGCTCCTCGTACGCCAACACGCGGCTGTAGCAGCCCAGGCTTTCGCAGAATGCGCGGTTGGCGGGTGAAGTGAGGCCTACCACTTCGATGCCGGGCCGCTGCTTCAGCTGGAAGGCGGTGCCGTACGCGGTCTTGCTCGATGCGCTGGAAAGAAGCATGGTCTGCGCGCCGAAGAAATCGTTGTCCGCCAAAAAGTCGTCGATCAGCCACGAGGTGACGAAGAGCGGGCGCAGCAGCGCCTGCGTGTCTTCGCTCTCAGAGGTGTAGAACGGGTCTTGATTGCAGCGCAGGTATTGGTTGTAGACGGCGTGCAGGGCTGCGCGGTGCGCCGCCGCATCCCGAAAGCCCGAAGGCGACAACCTGTCCGGTTGCAGCACGGCTTCGCTCGCCATGGGCCAGTAACCGTAGAGGCGCTCGCCCACCGCGACCCCCGCGTGGAGGGACTGCACCACCGTGCCGAAACCCCAGACCGGAATGATGCCCCAGCCAGCCTCGCCCGTCGGAAAGAACTGCCAGTAATTCATCGCCTCACCGAAGGCGGCGTAGGTGATGTTGTTGGAAGTGAGCGCGAACGAGTCCACGCGCACGCGGATCTGTCTCTCGGCGAGCGGCGCCGGCGCGGCCGTCGAAATGCGGGTCGTTCCCAGCTGGTCCTGTCGCACGAGGAGGGTATGGGTCGTCATGCTCGCACCCTAAACGAAACGGCCCGCCTGTTCAAGACAAGCGGGCCGCGCGGGTGACAGGTGGCTCAGGGCCGGCTGACTTACGCCAGCGCGATCTTCACGTCGATGTTGCCGCGCGTGGCGTTGGAGTAGGGGCACACCTTGTGCGCGGCGTCGATCAGGGCGTGGGCTGCCGCACGGTCCATGCCGGGCAGGCTGACGCTCATGCGCACGGCAATGCCGTAGGCGTTGGCGACAGGGCCCAGGTCTACCTCGGCGTCCACGGCCAGGTCGGACGGCAGCGCAACCTTCGTCTTGCTGGCGACGGCCTTCAACGCGCCGATGAAGCAGGCGGAATAGCCGGCCGCGAAGAGCTGCTCGGGGTTGGTGCCGCTGCCGCCCATGCCGGGAGGAGAGAGCTTGATGTCGAGGCGGCCGTCATCGGTGCGCGAGGCGCCGTCGCGGCCGCCAGTGGTGTGAGCCTTGGCGGTGTAGAGGACTTTGTCGAGTTGGGACATGCTTGTTCCTTGAAGGTTGACTTCGAAAACGAAGTGGGATTGCGAAAGGGAAAAACGGAAAAGGGAAGCGGTTCAGCCGGCCAGGCGCTCGCGCAGGCCGCGAATCTGGCGGGTGAGCTGCACCAGCTCGGGGATCGAGCACTGGCTGGCGGCCAGGATGCAGCCGGGAATCTTCTGGGCCCTGGCCTTGAGTTTGCGTCCGGCGGCGGTGAGGGTAATGTGCACACGGCGCTCGTCCTGGACATCGCGGATGCGGGCGATCAGGCCGGCGGCTTCCAGGCGCTTGAGCAGCGGGGTCAGCGTACCGGAGTCGAGAGACAGCCGTTCGCCGAGCTCGGAGACCATCAGGCCGTCGCGCTCCCACAGCACCAGCATTGCCAGGTATTGCGGATACGTGATGCCCAGCTCGTCCAGCAGGGGCTTGTACAGCTTGGTCATGGCCAACGAGGCTGAATACAGCGCGAAGCACAGCTGGTTGTCCAGCAGCAGGGCCTTGTCGGGATCGATGCTCTTCACCATGGGTGGAATTATAGCGTCAAATTAAATCGTGTGCAATTTAATTTGACGCCTGCGAAGACGCAAGGCGATGAGGTCCGGGCCCGAGGTTCAGTCCCGCAGCGCAAGGGCGGCCGCGGCATCGTCGTCGAGAGCCGAGCCCTCGTCCATCAACCGCTGGAGCGTCTCGGGCGGCAGGGCAGCCCTCAAACCCGCGAGCAACCTGTCGCGCACCCGCATTTCCACGGGCTGGCGCTTTTCCTGGCTCGTCGCGTAGCGCATGTCGGCGCGGCCCAGGATGCGCGCCGCGTCCTGGATGCGGCCGCGCATGAAAGCCAGCCGGGCGAAAGGATCGAGGATGCACAACGCCCCGCCGGCCTGCTCGCGAAATGCCCAGGCTCGGCGCGCCATCTCCAGGGCCTCTTCCACCTGTCCCAGTTCCGTGAGGGACATGCAGAGGTTCCCGTACACATAGCCTTCACTGCAGACGGCCACGGTTCGGTCCTGCCGCATGAGATCGAGCAATTCGCGGCCGCACGCCACGGATTCCTCAAGGCGATCAAGCGATGCAAGCGCCTGTTCCTGCGAAATGAGCGCGCCAAATGCCAGCCGGCGATCGCCCAATGCGGTGGCAAGTTCGTACAGCTGCGCGCATATCCCCACCGCATCCTCGAAACGCCCTTGGTAATTCGCCAGCCAGAACTTCGTGGACAGAAGGGGAGCACGCAGAGCCGGCGGCCAGCTGTGATCCCACGAGTGTTCGGCCTCCAGCACGACCCGCTGCGCTTGCGCATGATCGCCCAGGATGGCGAGGGTCCGCGCCTGCTCGCAGGTCGCCGCGAACAATCGCTGCCGATCGCCAAGCGACCGGTAGATTTCAATAGCGCGCGAGTCTGCCGCCAGTTCGCGCGGCCCGATATCGGGGAACGCAATGCGCGACCACGACGCCAGGAGCATGGCTTGCGCAAGGGGCGGCGTCGCCGAATCGATCAGGGACATCGCGGCCAGGGTGCGTCGCCGACCTTCGGACCGCAAGCCGGCCTCGACCCATATCCACGCCAAGGCTGCGGTCAGTGCAACCTGCAAGGCCGCCTCCTCGGGGTGCGCTGCACACCAGTCGAGGGCCGCGCGCGCGTTGTCCAGATCGGGCAGATAGCGATCGTGGCGCTCCTGCCTCGGCAGGAGGTATTCGATCCGGCGGGACTCCGTGAAGACGTCAAAGATCGCCTCTGCATACCGGCGCATCACGGTGTCGGTTTCGCCCGCTTCCCCCAGCGTTTCCAGCGCGAACGCGCGCGTCGTCTCGAGCAGGTGATAGCGCTGGTGGGCGCCCGGGTCGGCGGCCACCAGCGATTTGTCGACCAGCGCGCCGAGGTGGTCGAGCACCGCCCAGTCGTCGACGTCGTTGTCGCGCGCGACCCGTTGCGCACTGGCCAGGTCGAAGCTGCCGGCGAAGACGCCGACGCGCCGGAACACCGCCTGCTCGCCCGGTGTCAGCAGGCCATGGCTCCAGGCAAGCGCCGCACGCAAGGTCTGGTGGCGCGGACGGGCTAGCCGCGAGCCTCCGGTCAGCAGCCGAAAGCGTTCGTCCAGCCGGGCGCGTAACGCCTGCAAGCCCAGCAGGGGCAGCCGAGCGGCTGCGAGTTCGATAGCCAGCGGGATGCCGTCGAGGTGACGGCAGATGTCCACGACGAGCTCGAGGCCCTTGGGGGCCAGCGCGAAGCCGGGGTCCGCGGCGCGGGCTCGCGCGAGGAACAGCGCCACGGCGCCGGCCTGGCTCGCGCCCTCGTCGAATTCGTCCTGCGGAATGTCCAGCGGACCGAGTCGATAAACCTGTTCCTGCGGAACCCTGAGCGGCTCCTGGCTGGTCGCCAGCACGGTGACGCCGGGGGCCCCGCGGCACAGCGCCGCCGAAAGCTCGGCGGCTGCGCCAGGAAGGTGCTCGCAGTTGTCGAGCACGAGCAGCATCCGCTTCGCGGCCAGGGCCTTGGCCAAGGCACCTTCGGCTTGGTCGTCGCCTCGCAGCATCACGCGAAGCACGCTTGCGACGGAGGTGGGGACGAGGGAAGCAGTTGGCACCGGGGACAGGTCTGCCAGCCACACGCCATCGATGTAATTGCAGCGCAACTGATGGGCCACGGCCTGGGCCAGCGAAGTCTTGCCAATACCGCCGGCCCCGGCCACCGTGACGAGCCGGGAGGCCTCGACCAGCGCGCGCAGCGCGCGCATGTCCTTCTCGCGTCCGTAAAGCGGTGCCAGCTCGACCGGGAGGTTGGTCGCAAACTCAATGGGCGCCTCGGCCTGCGGGCCCGTGCTGACAGTGCGGCCACGCTCGACGAGCGTGGCGGCGTCATCTTGGTCGAGCTCTGCCGTGAACTTGTAGCCCCTTCCGGGGACGGTGGAGATCGCCCTGGGCCCCAGCACCTTGCGCAAGTTGCTGATGTGCACTTGAAGATTGTTCTCTTCGACCACCATGCCCGACCAGACCGAATCGAGCAGCTCGTCCTTTGCCACGACGCGATCGCGGTGTTCAACCAGCGCGAGCAGCAGGTCGAACGCCCGCGAGCCAATGCGGCTTTCCTTGCCGCCCACCAGCAGGACACGCTGGGCCGGCCGCAGCTCGACGTTGCCGAATCGATAGTCGGTGGTCATGGATGACTCCCGTGCCGATTGTTGTCTTCCCGCGCATCAAGGGGCCTGCGTCCACAGAACGCTTCAGAAAGATTAATGGCGGCTTCAAGACTTTACGTCTTGTATTGCGCAAGATAAGTCACGCGCACCGCCTATTTGAAACAGGAGGTTCCGATGCACGCCCCCTTTGGCTCGTCAGTCCTGACCCACGCCCTGTCGGTCCTCGTGGCAACCATCGTTACGGCCGCGCTGTTTACGGCGATTGCGTTCGGATTGACGGGCGAGGGCGGCTGGAGCCTGCTGGCCGAGGCGCCCTTGTCGATGACAGTTGCCTAACGGCCCTTGAATCGCGCGGGGCGCCTTTCCACGAAGGAGCGCACGCCTTCGGCGGCATCCTCGGTGTTGGCCAGGTGCTGCTGTACCTCAAGGAAATCCGCCGCCGCTTCCACCGGACCATGCTCTACGGCCTTCAACGCATTCAATCGCGTGGCCACGACGGCAAGCGGCGCCTGCTCGGCAATACGGGTGGCGATGCGAATCGCTTCCTCCAGTTCCTGACCCGTCGGTACGACGCGCTGGACGAAGTTCAGCCGCAACGCTTCGGTGCTACCAAATTCGTCTCCCGTGAGCAGGTGCAACATTGCGTTGCCAAGGCCCGCTCGCTCAGCCATGCGCAGCGTTGCGCCACCGGTCGCCATGATCCCGCGCTTGACCTCCAGCTGCGAAAAACGGCAATCGTCCGCCGCCACGACGATGTCGGCGGCCAGCATCAGCTCTATACCCAGCGTGAAGGTAATGCCCTTGACGGCGGCGATCATTGGCTTCTGGCGGCGCCGCAAGCCGGGCGTGCCGACGTCGGTCGGCTCAACCAGCCCCGGCGGAATCGCCTTCTCGCCGCGCTGCATCAGGGGCGCGATGGTGGGGAGATCCAGGCCCGCGGTGAAGTGCTTGCCGAACGCGTGCAGGACGCCGACTCTCAGCTCGTCGTCGTCGTCGAGCAGTGTGTACGCCTCGGCCAGCTCGCGGAACATGCGCGGCGTGAAGCCGTTGTATTTGGCCGGTCGGTTGATGCCCACCAGCAGCAGCGGCCCACGCCGCTCTGTCGTGATGGTGCCTTCGGGTGGCGGTGCGTTGTGGCTCACCGCGCTGCTCAGTAGGCGTACACGCCGCGCCCCGTCTTGCGGCCGAGGCGCCCCGCCGCCACCATCTCGCGCAGCAACGGGCAAGGGCGGTATTTGGAGTCGCCGTACTCGGTGAGGTACACCTCCATCACCGCGAGGCACACATCCAGCCCGATCATGTCGGCCAGCGCCAGCGGACCGATCGGCTGGTTGCAGCCCAACCTCATCCCGGCGTCGATATCCTCCGCGGTGGCCAGTCCCTCTGCCAGCACGAAGAAGGCCTCGTTGATCATGGGCACCAGGATCCGATTGACGACGAAGCCCGGCGCGTTCTTGACGGTGATGGGCGACTTGCCCAGCGCCACCGCGAGCGCCTTCACGGCGTCGTGCGTTGCGTCGCTGGTCTGCAGGCCGCGGATGATTTCCACCAGCGCCATCATGGGAACCGGGTTGAAAAAATGCATGCCGATGAAGGCCTCGGGCCGCGACGTGGCGGCGGCCAGCTTGGTGATGGAGATGGACGAGGTGTTGGACGCGAGGATCACGCCGGGCGCGAGCATCGCATCGACCTGCTTCAAGATCTTCAGCTTGAGTTCGTAGTTCTCGGTGGCGGCTTCGACCACGATCTGCGCCGCCTTCAAATCGTCGTAGTTCGTCGAGCCCTGGATCCGCGCAAGCGCGGCATCCCGGTCGGCGCCGTCGAGCTTGCCCTTCTTGACCAGCCGCTCGAGGCTGCCGCCCACGGTGGCGACACCCTTTTGCACCGCCGCGTCGTTGATGTCCACCATCACGGCGCGCAGCCCCGCGACGGCGCAAGCCTGTGCAATGCCATTACCCATCGTGCCCGCGCCGATGATGCCCACAGTTTGAATGTCCATAAATTGCTCCGGATAACAGCCGGTAATGGTACAAGCTTGCCCGATGACGATGAATTTCGACTACGTGATCGTGGGTGGTGGCTCGGCGGGATGCGTGCTGGCTGCTCGCCTCAGCGAAGATCCTGGGGTGAAAGTCGCGTTGCTCGAGGCCGGGCCGCCCGATAGCAGCGTGTTGATCCACTGCCCGGCCGGGCTTGCGCTGCTCGCAAAGAACGGGCAGGCCAACTGGGCTTTCCAGACCGTGCCGCAGCCCGGCCTGAACGGCCGGCGCGGGTACCAGCCGCGCGGCAAGGTGCTGGGCGGATCGAGCTCGATCAATGCCATGATCTATACGCGGGGCCATCGCTCGGACTACGACCACTGGGCCGCACAGGGCAACCCAGGCTGGGGCTGGAGCGATGTGCTCCCCTACTTCAAGCGGGCGGAGCACAACGAGCGCGGAGCCGATGATTTTCACGGCATAGGTGGCCCGCTCAATGTGATGGACTTGCGCAGCCCTAACCGTTTCGGGCCGGTATTCATTCAGGCGGCGGTAGAGGCAGGCTACGCGCGCAACGACGATTTCAACGGCGCCCACCAGCAGGGCGTGGGCATGTATCAAGTGAACCACAAGAACGGCGAGCGTTTCAGCACGGCCAAGGCCTACCTCGCACCTGCCGTGCAGCGGCCCAACCTGCAGGTGATCACGGATGCGCACACCACCCGCGTCCTGATGGAAGGGCGGCGTGCCGTCGGCGTCGAATACCGGCAGGGTGGCGAGCTGAAGCAGTTGAAGGCCGTACGCGAAGTGCTGCTGTCCGCCGGCGCCCTGATGTCGCCCCAGCTCCTGATGCTCTCGGGCATCGGCCCGGCCGAGCAGCTGCAGGCCCACGGCGTGCCGGTAGTGCACGATCTGCCGGGCGTGGGCCGCAACCTGCACGACCATGTGGACGTGGTGCACGTGGTCGATGCGCCGCGCCTCACGGAGCTGTTCGGGCTGTCGCTGACGGGGGTTTGCCGTGTGGTCAAGGGCATATTCGAATGGCGCACCTTGCGCAGCGGAATGCTCACGACCAACTTTGCGGAAGCGGGTGGCTTCATCAAGAGCGACCCGGCCGAACCCGTGCCCGACCTGCAATTGCACTTCGTCGTAGGCAAGCTGGTGGACCATGGCCGCAAGACGGTGCTCGGCCACGGCTACTCCTGCCATGTGTGCCTGTTGCGGCCGGCCAGCCGCGGCAGCCTGCAGCTTGCGGGCAGCGACCCGATGGCAGCGCCGCTGATCGACCCGAATTTCCTTGGTGAGGGCGCCGACACGCGCCTGCTCGTCAAGGGCTTCCGGATCATGCGCGACATCCTGGGCCAGCCGGCGCTGGCGGGCTACGGCGGGCGCGAGCTCGAGGCTTCGGCGTCGGCGCGCAGCGACGAGGAGATCGAGCAGTTCGTGCGCGACCATGCCGACACCATCTACCACCCTGTGGGCAGCTGCCGCATGGGCAACGGACCCGATGACGTGGTCGATGCGCAGCTGCGCGTGCACGGCGTCTCGGGCCTGCGCGTCGTGGACGCGTCGATCATGCCGCGCATCGTCGGCGGCAACACCAACGCGCCGGTGATCATGATTGCCGAGAAGGCCGCCGACATGATCAAGGCGGCCAGTCCTGACCGGGACCGTAACGCAGTTCACATCGCCGCGCCCGTCCCGGCACCGGCGCCCGAAATTAAGGAATCTTTAGGGATTGCTTAGTCAATTCTTAGCGTCGCGCCCGCACTCTGGTTTCTAGACTTCTCTCCCACGCAAGCCGCGCATGGTGCGCGGCACCTCAACCGAAGAGAGAGAGACCAGCATGAAGATCGATCAGAAAGAAATGCAGCAGCTCGCGGCCGGCCCGGCGCCGCGCATGGACATGTACGGCGGCATCCACAAGGCGATCCGCGCCCTGATGGCCGACACCCTGCTGGCCGTGGGCCGCATGGACGTGGGGGACGACCTGGACCTCGCCCAGGCCAGCGAGCGCGTGCTCCAGCTGCTGGACATCTGCGCCTCCCACCTGAAGCACGAGAACGAGTTCGTGCATGCCGCGATCGAGGCGCGTGCGCCCGGCGCGAGCGAGCGCATCGCCCACGAGCATGAGCAACACGAAGCGCACATCGCCGCCCTCGGCTCGGCCGTGGCCGCGCTGCGCGCCTGCCCGGCCGCGCAGCGCGCCGCCGCCGCGCAAACCCTTTACGGTGAGCTGGCCCTCTTCATTGCCGACAACTTCCAGCACATGCATGTGGAGGAGACCGCGCACAACGCCGTGCTGTGGGCCCGCTATACGGACGTCGAGCTGGTGGAAATCCACGACCGCCTGGTCGCGTCCATCCCCCCGGCCGAGATGATGATGATCGCGCGCTGGATGGTGCCGTTCATGAACCCGGCCGAGCGCGTGGGCGTGCTGTCCGGGGTGCGCCAGAACGCGCCCGCGCCGGCTTTCCAGGCCATCCTGGATACCGTGCGACCGCACTTGAGCGACAACGAGTGGGGCAAGCTCGCGCGTGCGCTGGACCTGCCCGTACCTGGCCCGGCGGCCTAAGGCGTTTCGTCCAGCACGACCGGCCGCCGCACGACGAGGCGGAAGCGCCCGCGGCCTGTTTTTTCAATGCGCAGATGCGGGCCGTGCTCAGCGAGACGCCGGCGCAGCAGCACGAGCCGCGCCTCGAGGTTGTCGGTGACGTCGGGCAGGCGGATCGACGTGTCCAGCCGCAGTTCCCGGTTGGAAAACTCAGTGCGGCCGTGCCGGACGAAATCCTTCAGCAGCTTCCACAGGATCGCGCCCGCAACGCCCTTGATCAGGTAGTCGTCATCCAGGAATACGCTGTCGTTCGCGCAGAAATGGCGCAGGTGAATCGACCGTTCGGGCTGAGCCTGTCGAAGTGGCCCTTCGACAGGCTCGGGGCGAACGGACGGGTGGCCCTCCTTGTCGGAATCGGGCGCTTCGGTGCTGGCATGCATCAGGTCGATCGCCGCGCCCAGATGGCCCGCCATCGCCACCAGCATGTCCTCGTCCTCGAAGCCGAACTGCAGGTCGTTCGGGCTCTCGACAAACAGCACCCCGAGCAGGCGCCCCGCCGACAACACTGGCACCGCCAGCTGACTGTGCGGCTCCGCGAGGCCGGGGTAGGGGATCTCGGTGGCGGCTTCGATGTCGGGCACATTGGCCTCGAAGCTGCTGCGCATCGCCTGGCTGTAGAGGTAGGCGTTCGTCATGTGCGTGATGCGCACCGGCGTCTTCTCGCGCGCCGCGACGCCGATCACGCCCTGGCCCATTCCGACTTCAGAACCCACTCCGGAAGTCGCGTAACCACAGCTTGCGACGGTGTACAGCCGCTGCGCCGCGCTGTCGTGCATCAGCACCATCGCATGCCGCACGCCCATGAAATCCGACAGAGTGGCCAGCACGGAGTTTAGTGCCTCGTCCAGCGATGCGCAGCGCGCGAGCCGTTCGCTGCAGCGGCGCACGGCCGTCAGCATGCCGCTGCGCGGGGGCGGCCCGGGCAAAGGCTCGCCTTCCAGCGACTCGATCTGCTCCACCTCGTACACATCGGAGCCGAGCAGGCGAAACACGCCTTGCATGCCGGTGTGCGAAGCGATGCCCGCAAGCTGCGCCTTCATGCTTTCGAAGAGCGGCCCTTCCGTTTCCGTGCGCAGGTACCGGATGTGCAGGCGGTAGAAGGCGGCCGTCTGCGGGTGGATCACCAGTACCGTCGCGCGCGGGTTGGCCAGGATGTTCTGGCGCGTCTTGTTGAAGAACTGGAACGAGAGCGCGACATGCTGTTCGTCGACGTAATAGACCTGCGAGATGTAGGCCACGTTGGGCATGCCGTCGGCCGCGCAGGTCGCCATCACTGCCGGTATCGCGCCTTCCAGGCAGGGCCGGATGTCGCCGAGTTCCGTCGTGTTCACGCGCTGCTCCCGAAGAGCCGGGTGCCGGCCTTGGGGCCGGGCGTCTGGTCGAAGGCCACTTCCGGCTCGAAGCTGATCGCCACCAGGTCTTCGAGCTTGTGGGCGAGCATGGCCCGGGTCATGTGCGGCGCGAAGCCCACCTGCTGGATTTCGTGCTCCATCGAGGCGAGGTAACGCGCGAGCACCGGCTCGTCCGCGGCTTCGGCGTTGCGCAGCACGGCGCGCTTCGCTTTCACCTGCACGGTCCGGTGGCTCGAGGGTTCGCTGAAGACGACGGCCACATAGCCCGTGGCTGCCACGTCCTGCACGAGCTGGCGCGATTGCCGGCGCGAAACGAAGATGGTCACCTTGCGGCCTGCGTCCTCCACCTTGCTGCCCAGGGCTCGCATGATGCTGGGCCGCAGGGCCGCATCGCGCGAGCCGGCGATGACGGACACGCCGCGTTCCATCATGGCCAGCAAGTCGGGGGGAAGGCCGGTCGCGGTCATGGGTCAGCCCCGAAAGCGCTTGCGGGTGAGCGCCAACGCCACCCAGAACGAAACGACCGCGTAGGCAGCCAGCACCACGGCGCCGCGCAGGGGGTGAGCGGGCCACTGGTCCATGAACATCGGGCGCACCAGCTCCACCGCGTTGGTGAGCGGCAGCCAGTCGGACACGGCGCGCAGCGGGCCCGGCAGCTGATCGCGCGGGAAGAAGACGCCCGAGAGGAACATCATCGGCGTGAGGAACAGCGTGAAGTAGTAGGTGAAGAAATCATAGCCCTGGGCCAGCGCATTGAAGACCAGTGCGATACAGGAGAAGGTGATGCCCGCGCCCAGCAGCACCAGCCAGGCCGCGAGCAGCTTGGGGCTGGCGCTGATGCCCAGGCCCAGCATCACGAAGAGGATGGCCGTGACGGTGAACATGGCCTTGAAGGCCGCCCACAGCATCTCGGCCAGCACGATGCTGTCCAGGCTGACCGGCGCGTTCATGATGCCGTCCCAGGCTCGAAGGAGGCCGCGTTCATCGAGCTCATGCAGATGGAGCCGCTCGCGAGAAAGAGGATGTAGGGCACCGTGGTGCCACCCAGCTGGACCTGGCCGACCAGCGCGCCCATGCCGTAGCCGAAGGCCACCAGCCACATCAGCGGCTCGGCGATGTTGCCCACCAGGCTGGGGATGGCCAGCTTGCGCCACACCAGCAGGTTGCGCAGGAACACCGGCCACCAGCGGAAGGACAGGTCGGGGAAGCGCAAGATGGATTGGTTCACTGCTAGCCTTCTTCGCGAATTTGCCGGCCCGTCAACTTGAGAAAGAGGTCCTCCAGGTTCGCCGGCCGGTGCAAGGTGCGAAGCTTGCCATGCGCAGCGAGCGCGTCAAGCAGCGGTTTGGCGTCGTGCGTGTAGAAGAACACGGTCTCGCCGCTCACTTCGACCCGGGCGGCGAGCGTCTCCAGGGGTGAATCGACGAGTGCCAGGGCGCCGTTGCCATACGCCTCCACCACGTCCGGCTCCAGGTACTGAGCGATCAGGTCGCGCGGCCGCCCTTCGGCGATCTTGCGGCCGTGGTCCAGCACCAGCAGCCGCGAGCACAGGCGCTCGGCTTCGTCCATGAAATGCGTCGTGAGCAGGATCGATTTGCCTTGCTGCAGCAAGAGTTGAAGCCGCTCCCACATCAGGTGGCGCGCCTGGGGATCGAGCCCGGTCGTAGGCTCGTCGAGCATGAGCAGGCGCGGATCGTTGACCAGGGCGCGGGCGAGGCTGAGGCGCCGGCGCATGCCGCCCGACAGCTCGCCCGGCCGCGCATCGGCCTTGTGCGACAAGGCGGCGAATTCAAGCAGGCGAGGGATGCGCTCGCGGATCTGCGCGTCCTTCATGCCGAAGTAGCGTCCGTAGACCAGCAGGTTCTCGGACAAGGTGAAGTCCGGGTCCAGCGTATCGAACTGGCTCACCACGCCCACCTGCGCCTTGATAGCCAGCGCGTCCCGGGGCATCGACAGGCCCAGCGCGTCGATCGACCCGTGGTCCGGCACCGTCAGGCCCAGGCACATGCGGATGGTGGTGGTCTTGCCGGCGCCGTTCGGGCCGATCACGCCCAGGCACTCGCCCTTCGCGATCTCGAAGGACAGGTCCTTGACCACATCGGTATCGCCATAGCGTTTGCTGAGCTCGCGCGCCTCGAACAGGTGCTCCGTCATGTCTTTATTGTGTCGCACGCCCCGCGGGACCATGTCGGTAGCCTAGAATTTTCGTTTTCCACTACCGGTGCCCGATGTGTCCAACCGCCTGGCCGTGACGCCGCAATACCTGTTGCCCAAGCGGTTGATCACCGTGCTCGCGGGCATGGGTGCCAACTGGCGGGCTGGCGGGCTGACCCACGCCGTCATCAGAAAATTCGTCGCGAAGTACGGCGTGGACATGTCCGAAGCCGCCGACCCGCGCATCGAAAGCTACGCCACCTTCAACGAGTTTTTCACGCGGCCGCTGCGCGAGGGGCTGCGGCCCATCGCCGACGCGCAGTTCGTCTGCCCGGTGGACGCCGCGATCAGCCAGTTCGGCCCGATCGAGCACGACCAGATCTTCCAGGCCAAGGGCCACAGCTACTCCACGCGGGCATTGGTGGGCGGTGACCAGGCGCTGGCCCACCAGTTCGACCACGGGCACTTCGCCACGCTCTACCTCGCCCCGAAGGACTATCACCGCATCCACATGCCTTGCGACGGGCGGCTGATGCGCATGATCTACATCCCCGGCGACCTGTTCTCGGTCAACCCGCTCACAGCGCGCCACGTGCCCAGCCTGTTCGCGCGCAACGAGCGCGTGGTCTGCGTGTTCGACACGCCCTACGGGCCCTTCGTCAACGTGCTGGTCGGTGCGACCATCGTCGGCAGCGTGGCGACGGTGTGGCACGGCGTGGTCAACCCGCCCCGAACGCGCAACATCCGCGAGTGGCGCTACGACAGCGAGAACATCGTGCTGCACCAAGGCGCCGAGATGGGCCGATTCCTGCTCGGCTCCACCGTGGTCATGCTCTTTCCCAAAAACGTTGTCACGTTCGTGCCCGACTGGGCGCCCTCGCGGTCAGTGCGGCTGGGGGAAGCAATGGCGACGGCTACTGCTGCCACGGCAGTCTAGTGTGCTCTCGTGAGTAAGCCAGTGTGTGGGCGACGGGCCGTGGACGTCGGGTGGCCGATTCCGCTCGTGTCCCCCGCCGCGGGAGGCGGCTCCTCCTTGACCTCGCTGCATCAGCCACCCGCCATCCACGGCCCTTAGGGGGCGGTTCTTCTTTCGACGCATCGAACACCCACAACGGTGGATGGATCAGGGCGGCGGGGCGCTCTACGCAGCGACATCAAGGAGGAGCCGCCCTCCCGGCGGCGGGGGACAGTCGCGGAGTAGAGTGCCCCGTCGCCCTGATCCCGCCCCAACTGAGGCAATGACTTGCGGGGCGCAGAGCACGGAGGCGGGCTCAACCCAGGAGCGTTTCCGCAGGCACGTATTCGTATCCCAGGTCCTGCGCGACAGCTTCATATGTCACCTTGCCCTGGCACACGTTCAGGCCTTCCCGCAAATGCGGGTCGTCCCGCATGGCCGTCTTCCAGCCCTTGTTGGCGAGCGCCAGAGCGTGGCCGATGGTCGCGTTGTTCAATGCGAAGGCGGAGGTGCGCGCCACCGCACCGGGCATGTTGGCCACGCAGTAATGCACGACGCCGTCCACCACATACACCGGCTCCGTGTGCGTGGTCGGGCGCGAGGTTTCGAAGCAGCCGCCCTGGTCGATCGCCACGTCCACCACCACGGCGCCTTTTTTCATTCGCGAGATGAGCGAGCGGCTCACGAGCTTGGGCGCCGCGGCGCCGGGCACCAGCACACCGCCGATCACCAGGTCGGCTTCGAGCACGGCTTCCTCGATGCTCTGCGCAGTGGAGTACACGGTGCCGATACGGTTGCCGAACACCAGGTCGAGCTGGCGCAGGCGGTCCACGTTCTTGTCGAGCACGGTCACGCGCGCGCCGAAGCCGACGGCCATCTGCAGCGCATTGGTGCCGACCACGCCGGCGCCGATCACCGCCACGTGCCCCGGCGCCACGCCCGGCACGCCGCCGAGCAGCAGGCCGCGGCCGCCATGGGCGATCTCCAGGTAATGCGCGCCGGCCTGGACCGACATCCGGCCTGCCACTTCGCTCATGGGCGCAAGCAGCGGCAGCCCGCCGCCGGGGCCGGTGATGGTCTCGTAAGCGATGCAGACCGCACCGGATTTCACCAGGGCTTTTGTCTGCAGCGGATCGGGCGCGAGATGCAGGTACGTGTAGAGAATCTGGCCCGGCCGCAGCATCTCGCATTCGACGGGCTGGGGCTCCTTGACCTTCACGATCATCTCGGCCCGGGCGAAGATTTCGCTCGCCGCCGCGGCGAGCTGCGCGCCCGCGGCCTGGTATTGCTCGTCGGTGAGGCCGATGGCCACACCGGCGCCCGATTGGACCAGCACCTGGTGCCCGTGGGCCGTCAGCTCCCGAACACTCGCCGGCGTCAGGCCGACGCGGTATTCATGGTTTTTGATTTCCTTCGGTACGCCGATGAGCATGGCGATCTCCTGTTGGTGTGTCCGCCATTTTCGGGAGATTGAAGGAATTAAGCCAACGGTGTTAATAAGTCAACATTAATATTAGCGCGCCTACTGGAAGGCGACTTCATCGAAGCTTCTGAGCTTTCTGCTGTGCAACCGCTGGCTGCCCTCGGCGCGCAGGATCTCGATCGCGCGCATGCCGATGCGCAGGTGCTGGTCCACGCGCTCGCGGTAGAAGCGATTGGCCATCCCAGGCAGCTTGATCTCTCCATGGAGCGGTTTGTCGCTGACGCACAGCAGCGTTCCGTACGGCACGCGGAAGCGGAACCCGTTGGCCGCGATGGTCGCGCTTTCCATGTCCAGCGCCACGGCGCGGCTCTGGCTGAAGCGCCGCTGCGGCACGTTGCCGGGCAGCAGCTCCCAGTTGCGGTTGTCGGTGGAGGCCACGGTACCGGTGCGCATGATGCGCTTGAGGTCGGCGCCGTTGAAGCCGGTGACGTCGGCTACCGCCTTTTCAAGCGCCAACTGTATCTCGGCCAAGGCGGGGATCGGCACCCACAGCGGCAGTTCCTCGTCCAGCACATGGTCCTCGCGTACATAGGCGTGCGCGAGGACGTAGTCGCCCAACTGCTGGCTGTTGCGCAGGCCTGCGCAGTGCCCCAGCATCATCCATGCATGCGGGCGCAGCACGGCGACGTGGTCGGTGATCGTCTTGGCATTGGCCGGGCCGACACCGATGTTGATCATGGTGATGCCGCCGTGGTTGGGGTGCGTCAGGTGGTAGGCGGGCATCTGCGGCAGCCGGGGCGGCACGGCGCCCAGTGCGTCGGTCGCTTCACCGGGCAGGCCCGATCGCCGGGTCACCACGTTGCCGGGCTCGATGAACGCGGTGTATTCGCTTTGCGGGTTCGCCATCTCCTCGTGGCCCAGACGCACGAATTCATCGATGTAGAACTGGTAGTTGGTGAACAGCACGAAGTTCTGGAACCAGTCCGGCGCCGTGCCGGTGTAGTGGCGCAGGCGGTGGAGCGAATAATCCACGCGGGCGGCCGTGAACAAGGCCAGCGGCTGCGCATCGCCGGGCCGCGCTTCCCATGTTCCGTTGGCAATGCCATCGTCCATGGCCTCGAGGTCGGGCAGATCGAAGGCGTCGCGCATCAGCAGCCGCCGTTCGGGGCTGAGTGAGCCCTCGATATGGTCGTGCTCGGCGAACGAAAAGTGGATCGGAATGGGCTGGGTGCTAGTGCCTACTTCCAGTTCGACCCCATGGTTTTGGCGCAGGAGCCTGAATTGCTCCAGATAGTACTTTGCGTACAGGTCGGGACGGGTCAGCGTGGTCTCGAAGCGGCCGGCGCCGGCCACGAAGCCATACGAGAGGCCCGAGTTCTCCAGCGCGGCCTGGCGCACCACGGTGTCGGTGTGGATGCGCACGAACGGGTAGCAGGCTCGCACATGGCCGGGCAAGGCCTCACCGGCGACGAACCGCTGCATGGCGTCGCGCAGGTGATCGATCTGCTGCGAATAGATCGCGCGGACCTGCGCCAGCGCGCTTTCCGGATCGCTATGGCGGGAAGGGGCGATGAAGGGCGGCATGTAGGGCATGGTCTTATTGTGCAACGCACGCAGCCGGCCTTCACGCACCCACCAACCGCGTGCGAAAGCGTCCTACAAGGTGTAACGAAACCAGATGACGTTACAAACGCGAGCCTCCTGCCAAAGTGGGCTCCACACGAAATCGATGGTTCTTGAAAATCGCATAGGAGTCGACAAGAATGAGCACAGCAACCATGGCAGGCAATCCCTTTGCGCTGATGACCGACCCGGGGTCGGTGCGCCAGATGATCGAGAGCTCGGAATCGCTTCGGAGATTGAGCCAGCGGCAATGCCACCCCCTCGACAAAGCCGTGATTCGCAGCGCAAGCGCCGAACTGGCCGCCTATGACGCGAAGATCGACCGCACCACCATTTACCTGCCGCCGGAAGAAGACAAACCTTCCGCCGCGCTCGTCCGCTCGTTCCCTGAGACGGTCAACTAGGCTCGAACACTCCTAGCCCCCGCGGCCCTGCCCGCGCCCCCGACCGCCTTCTTCGCCGCCCTGTGAGCGGTTGTCCTCGCGCGGTTCACGCTCTGGCTTGCCACGTGCGCGTTCGCGCGGCGCGGGCTGCTCCAGGGGAGGGGCGACCTGCGGTTGCGATTGCGGCGGTTGCCGCAACGCGCGCTGCTGCTCCTGGCGTTGTTGTTGTTGCTGCTGGCGCAGCATCTGCTCCTGCGCAGCTTGCTGCTGGCGCTGGGCACGCTCCTGGGCTTGTTGCTGCTGCCGATTAGCCTGTTCTTGGGCTTGCTGTTGTTGTCGCTGCGCCCGCTCCTGCGCTTGCTGCTGCTGCCGCAATGCATGGTCGCGCTGCGCTTGTACCTGCTGCTCGCGCTGTATCCGCTCCTGCTGCTGCACCTGCTGGTCGCGACGGGCCCGTTCCTGCTCGCGCGACACACGCTCCTGCTGCACCTGCTGGTCGCGACGTGCGCGTTCCTGGTCACGCGCCGAACGCTCTTGTTCACGGTCGGCCTCGCGGCGCTGCCGCTCCTCTTGCCTTTCCTGCTGGCGCGCATCGCGCTCCATTTCGCGGCGCGGCTCCTGCAGCTGCGGGCGCGGCGCGGCGATCGGGCGTTGGTCGGTGCCATCGCGGCGCCGGATGGCCGGCCCCGGGGAGCCCGGCTGCGGCTGCAGCGGAACTGGCACCGCCGACAAGTTGGGTGGCGGGAGCGTGCGTGTGCGCGAAGGCCTCGATTCGACGATGCGCCGGGGCTCGGGCAGCGTTGGCTGTGCAGCGATTCGCACCCGGTCCAGCTCGGTCGCGTCCACCTGCCGCCGGTTGCGGTGAACCGGTCGGCCTCCGCTGAAATCTTCCATGCGCACCGCCGTCACCGCGGAGGGGTGGCGCTGGTTGACGTAGAAATAATTGTTGGTGACCTGGTTGTTCACGATGTAGCGGTTGACGCCGGCCACGTAGCGCGGGCTCGTACGGTAGTACGGCCGCCATGCCTCGCCGGGCGCGAGCGGGAACCAGCCGATGCCGGAGCTCGATCCGAAGGACAGACTCAGGCTCACGCCGCCGCCGCCGATAAACGGGGCGCGGGCCAATGCGGCCGGGCACCCAGCACCAGCGCGATCCGATCATCGCCCAGCGGCCGTAGTGGGACGGCGCGAAGCCCCAGGGAGCGTCGTCGATCCAGGTCCAACCCCATGGCGCAATATATTCCCAATGGCCGTAGCGATAGGGCGCCCAGTCCGCCACGGTGACGCGCGGATACCAGACCGCGCCGTAGCTCGGGTCCTGCGCCCAACTGCCGTAGGCGTCCAGCTGCTGGTAGCCCACCACATCTCGGGGGACGTAGCGCGCGGCGATCGATTCATCCTCCGCGCGGTTGCGGTCGGCGGCCCAGCGGTCGAAGCTGTCCGGCGGCGGCAACGCCTGCGCATTGATGCGCTCGAGATCCGTGCCAGCGAAGGTCACGGCCTGTCCGCCCAGGAGTTCCTGCGGCTGGCCGTTTGCGCCATACACCAGCGCCGAGCCGCTGCGCACAGTCACGCGCGTCGTGCCCTGGGCCGGATCGACGTCGACCCGGTAGTCGCCGGGGCGCGAAGCGCGAAACGCCAGTTGGGGCGTGTCGATCTCGAAGTTCTCGCCGCGCGCGAGTTCGCGCACCCGGGCGTTGACCGTGCCCTCGTTCAAGCTGACCTGCAGCACATCATCGTCCAGGTCCGTCACGTCCAGGAAAGTCTGGTCGTCCAGGTGCAGCACGGCCGATCCGACGTGCAGCTCGGCCCGCGCGCCGCGATCGGTCCATAGCCGATCGCCGCGCGTGATCGGGCGGTTCAGCACCGCATCGACCCATTCGGACTGACCGGCCGGGGCGAACACGACCGAGCCGTCGATGACGCTCAAGCTCGCCACGCGGGCGGGCGGATCGACATCCCGTTGCGCTCCAGCGGTGGCCGCGCCGAATGCCAGGATCAGCAGGGGCAGCCAGCGCGACAAGACGAAACGCAGGAAGTGTTGTTTGTTCATGGCGATCTCCATATTGCTAGAACGCGCGAGCGGCCTGCCGGGCTGCAAAGGGGGTGTAAAGCGGGGCGAAGCTGCGTCGTTGAATGTAATGCGCTGTAAGACCAACGCTTTGCGCGGCGTCAGCTCCAGGGCCCCGCGATGATGGGGATGCCGCGCTGGGGCTCCGGCGGGCGCGCGCGCCGGTCGTCGCGGTCGTCGCGCAGGTCGGGCCGCTGGCGCGCGCGCTCTCGCTGCTGCTGCTCCCAGGTGCGGTGGTCGCGGCGCCATTGTTCGCTGATCGCCTGCTGTTGGCGTGCCCAGGCGGCCCGCTGCGCCGCCTGTTCTCGCTGCTGCGCCTGCTCGCGCTCTTGCGCCTCGCGCTGTGCCTGCAATTCCTCGCGCTGTTCGCGCTGCTCGCGCAACGCCTGCGCTTCGCGATCGGCCGCGCGCCTCGCCTGCTCGACTTGCCTGGCATGGGCCTCGCGGCGTTGCTGCTCGTCGCGCCGCGCGACGGCTTCGCGCTTGGCCAGATCCTCGCGTTTGGCTTGCTCCTCGCGCTTGACCTGTTCGGCCTTGCGCGCGAGCAGCTCGCGGCGCGCCTGATCCCGTTTGGCCAGTTCGCGCTTGGCCAACTCTGCCTGCCTGGCCTGCTCCGCCTGTTTTGCCAGCTGCTGTTCTCGGCGCGCCTGCTCGGCTTGCCTCGCCAGCTGCTGATCGCGCCGGGCTTGCTCCGCCTGTTTCGCGAGCTGCTCGCGCTTCGTTTGCTCGGCCCGCCTGGCGAACTGCTCGCGCCTGGCCTGTTCAGCACGGCGGGCCAGTTTGTCGCGCTTGGCCTCGTCGGCCATGGCTTGCTCGGCCCTGGCTTCTTCTGCCGGCTTTTGCTCGGCACGGCGGATCTGCGCGGCAGATTTCGCTTGCTCCGCCGACTTCGCTTGCGCCCCCGATTTGGCCTGGACCGTTGGCGCGGCCGCTATAGCGGACCCAGCGGCCTTGGCGGCCTTCGCCTGTTTGGCCGGCGGCCGATCTTGCTCTTGCGCTGACATCGGCACTTGAACCCGCGCGGCGGGCGCCGCTGCGATCTGCACCTTCGGCGGCGCGGGCGGCAAGGCGCGCGCGACGGCTGCAGGCTTGCGCTGGGCGACGATGCTTCGCTCGGGCATCGGCGGCGGCGGGACGATCTGCGCGTTGGTCAAGGTGTTGGCCGCCACGCGCAACCAGCCTGCGCCAACGGGCCGGCCGCGGTGAAAATCCTCCGTGGAGATGGACGTGAGCGCTTCAGGCTTGCGCTGGTGGGCGTATGTCGCGTCCGCCTGCACCGGCAGGTTGCCGTTGACGTTGCTGATGTAGAGCGCACTGGCTCGGTAAGCCGGTTGCCAGGCCTCGCCCGGCGCGAGCGGAAACCACGCGAAGCCGGAGCGGTCGCCGCCGATGAACGCAACAAGGGCGGGGGCGTACACGGGTTTGAGCGCAATGCGCCCAGGCACCCAGGCCCAGCGTGAGTCGATCATGGCCCAGCGGCCATAGTGGAAGGGTGCGAAGCCCCACGCCGCCGCGTCTATCCACGTCCAGCCCCATGGCGAAATCCATTCCCAGTGGCCGTTGCGGTACGGTGCCCAGTTGGCCGGCAGCCCTTGCGGGAACCAGACCGGACCGTAGGTTGCATCCTGCATCCACTGGCCATGCGCATCGAGCTGCTGGTAGCCCACCACTTCCCGCGGCACGTAGCGGGCCGAGACGGATTGGTCTTCGCGCCGGTTGCGGTCCGCGGCCCAGCGGTCGAAGTTGTCCTGGGGAGGTGATTCCTGCGCGGCCATTTGCGACAGGTCGCGCGAGCGGAAGGTGATCTGCTGGCCGCCGCCCAGCGTCAGCACCTGACCGTCTTCGCCGTACACGGCGCCCGTGCCCGAATGGATCGTCACCCGCGTCGTGCCGGTGTTGGCATTCACGTCGATGCGGTAGTCGCCCGGGTAGGCTGCGCGGTAGGCGAGGTTCGGTGTGTCGATCTCAAAATTTTCGCCATCGGGCAAGCTGCGCACGCGAACATAGACGGTGCCCTGGGTCACGCTCAATTGCGCGGACCGGTCGTCCAGCGCCAGGATTTCCAGGTGCGCCTGGCCGTCCATGCGCACGGCCGATGAGCCAACCTGCAGCTCGGCGCGCGAGCCCTTGTCGGTCCATACGCGGTCTCCACGGGTGAGCGGGCGGTTCAAAACCGCGTCGATCCACTCGTTGTCGCCGGCCGGCGCAAACACCGCGGCGCCCTCGAGGTGGTTCAGCCGCGCCACGCGGGACGGCGGATCGGCCTGCGCCATGGAGCGCGCAGACAGCAACCCCAGCACCAGCAAAGGTAACAGGCGGACCATCAAGAAATGAAACAGGCGCGCGCAGTTCATGAACGTTCTCTCCGTGTGAGTAGAACGCCGCAGACACGGAAAAGATCGCAAAGGCGAGGTAAAGCGCGGCTCTGCGGGCCGCGTTTTTTGTAATCCCGTGTAAAGCGCGCCGTCGCCCTGATCCGCCTAAACGTCAGCATGTGGAACAGCTCACCGTCAGGACACAGCCTCTCTCATCGTGACAAACTCCTCTGCTGCAGTCGGATGGATCCCGATCGTGCCGTCGAACACCGCCTTGGTCGCGCCCGCCTTCATCGCCACAGCGAAGCCTTGCACCACCTCGCCTGCGTCGGGGCCCACCATGTGCAGGCCCACCACCCGGTCGCTCGCGGCGTCCACCACGAGTTTCATGAGTGTTCGTTCGCCGCTGCCGCTCAGAGTGTGCTTGAGTGGCTTGAACTCGCTGCGGAACACGGCGATGTTGCCGAACTTCCTGCGCGCCGCTTCCTCGGTGTAGCCGACTGTGGCGATGTTCGGGTGCGTGAACACGGCCGTCGGGATGAAGTCATAGCTCATCGAGCGCTTTTGATCGCCGAAGAGGTGGTCCACCACGGCCATGGCCTCGCCCAGGGCCACGGGCGTCAGTTGCACGCGGGCCGTGACATCGCCCAGCGCGTAAACCGACGGCAGCGACGTGCGGTAATGCGCGTCGACGACGATCGCGCCGTCCTTGCGTTGCGCAACGCCCGCGGCGTCCAGCCCCAACCCGTTCACGTTGGGGCGGCGCCCGGTCGCGTAGAGCACGACATCCGCAGCGACGGTGCTGCCGTCCAGCAGCGTCACCTGCAGGCCGTGTGCCGACTTGTGGATGGCGCGTACATCCGAGCCCACGCGAAGGTCGATCCCGCCGCGGCGCATTTCATGGGCGATGAAGTCCTGTACCTCGTGGTCGAAGCCGCGCAGGATCTGCGCGCCACGGTACAGCTGCGTGACGCGCGAGCCCAGCCCGTTGAAGATCGACGCAAACTCGCAGGCGATGTAGCCGCCGCCCACCACCAAAAGGCGGGCCGGGAACGGATCGAGGTCGAACATGCTGTCCGAGGTGACGACGTGCTCGCATCCGGGGAAGGACGGCACGCTGGGCGTGCCACCGGTGGCGATGAGCACGTGGCGGGCAGTGAAATGTTTCTCGCCGGCCGCCGTGCGCACGCGGATGTTATGACCATCCACGAGCGTCGCCCAGCCGCGCGCGATCTCCACACCCGGGCCATGCAGCAATTGCTGATACACGGCGTTCAATCGGGCGATCTCCCTGGCCCGGTTGGCTTTAAGGCGCGGCCAGTCCAGCCGCGGTGGCTCGACGTCCCAGCCGAAGCCGGCGGCATCCTGGAAGTCGTGCGCGAAATGGGCCGCGTAGCTGTAGAGCTTCTTGGGGATGCAACCGACGTTCACGCAGGTGCCTCCGAGCGCCGCGGCCTCGGCCAGCACAACACGCGCCCCACGCTGGGCCGACATGCGCGCCGCACGCACGCCGCCGCTGCCGCCGCCAATGACAAAGAGGTCGCAGTCATGGGTCATGGAAAGCCTTTTGTCGGCCGGAAGGCCGTGATCTCGTTTCGAATCCAGTCGATGAACAACCGGGTGCGCGCAGGCAACAGGCGGGCGTGGGGATACACCACGCTGATGGGACGCGGCGGGCGCTCGAATTTTTCAAGCACGATCTTCAACCGCCTGTCCTCCATGAAGGGCGCTACCTGGTAGGAAAAAAACATTCCGAAGCCTGCCCCGTCCGCGCAGGCCTGGACTGCGGGCAGCACGTGGTTGAACTCAAGGTTGCCAGAGACTTTGAGGCGAAACGCGCGGCCGTTCTCCTGGAAGTCGCCCCAGGTGGGCGGGCCCGCGATCATGCGGATGCAGTTGGCGGCTTGCAGCTCACGCGGGTGCCGCGGCACGCCATGCTTGCGCAGATAGGCAGGGTTGGCCACCACCACGCGCCGGATGCTTCCCAGGGGCAGCGCGACCAGAGAAGAGTCCTCCAGTGCGCCGATGCGGATGCCCACGTCGATGCCTTCCTCCAGCAGGTTCACCACGCGGTCGAGCAGCACGACGGTGCAGCGCATCTTCTCGTACTGCTGGACAAACCGCGTGACGGCCGGCGCGATCCACATCTGGCCGAACAGCACGGGCGCGGTGATCGTGAGATGCCCGGCCGGCTCGCCGGCGCCGGCGGTGAGCGCGGCCTCTGATTCCTCCAACGCGGCCAGCACCTGCCGGCAATTGTCGAGGTGCTGGCGCCCTTCTTCCGTCAGCGAGATGCGGCGCGTCGTCCGGTTGAAAAGCCGTACGCCCAGTTCGGCCTCGTAGGCGGCCAGCGAGCGCACCACGGCGGGCAGTGACGAGCCTGTCGCCCGCGCCGCTGCGGTGAGGCTGCCCTCGTCGGCGATACGCACGAAGGTCTCCATGGCCTTGAATTTGTCCACGCCGCCAATTAATCCACGAACCGGAAGAGTCCTGTGCGGCCTGGGGTATTTATTCAGCATTGCGCAGCAAACACAATGCGGCTTCTTTCCCAGGAGATTCGCTCATGACCACCACCTTGCCAACGCAACCCATCCGGCTTCATCGCATGGCGTTGTCGGGCCATGCCCATCGCGTGCAGCTGTTCCTGTCCTTGCTGGGCCTGCCCTTCGAAATGGTCGACGTGGACCTTCGCGCCGGCGAGCACAAGCGTCCGGAATTCCTGCGCATGAACTGCTTCGGCCAGGTGCCCGTGATCCAGGACGGCGATGTCACGCTTGGCGACTCGAACGCCATCCTCGTCTATCTCGAGGCCCGCTACGCTCCTGGGCAGTGGCTGCCGCGCGACCCGGCGGGCGCCGCGCAGGTCCAGCGCTGGCTTTCGGTTGCCGCGGGCCAGTTGGCGTTTGGCGCGGCCGCGGCGCGGGTGATCGCGCTGTTCGAGCGCCCGGACGACCCGTCCCCCGCGATCGCGCGGGCGAACGCGTTGCTCCAGGTGATGGACTCGGAGCTCGCCGGCCGACCCTTCCTGGCCGGGCAGATGCCCACTCTCGCCGACATAGCGAACTACACCTACACGGCCCATGCGCCCGAAGGCAACGTGAGCCTCGAGCCCTACCCGAGTGTGCGCGCATGGCTGGCTCGCATCGAGGCGTTGCCCGGCTTCGTTCCGATGATGAAGTCGCCCGTTGGCCTGGCCGCTTGAGCACGGCCATGGCCGCCACCTTTCACGATGGCGAAGTTGCCTTGCAGGAGCGCGCCGGCTCGCGCGCCAAGCTGGCGGAGATTGGCCCGCGCGTGATCCGCGACCATATGCCCGACCAGCATCGCGACTTCTTCGCGCAGTTGCCGTTCATCCTCGTGGGGACCGTCGACGTACGGGGCCAGCCCTGGGCGTCGGTGCTGGCCGGCGAACCAGGGTTCGTGACCTCGCCCGATCCGCGCCGGCTGGCGGTCGCGGCCCGGCCCCTCGCACATGACCCTCTGGCCGCCAACCTCGCGGAGGGCGCGGCCATCGGCCTCCTGGGCATAGAGCCGCACACGCGCAGGCGCAACCGCCTGAACGGCTGGGTGGCGGGCCGCCGCGAAGGCGGCTTCGATGTGGAGGTTGGCCAGAGCTTCGGGAACTGCCCCAAATACATTCAGGCGCGGCGGGCGAACTTCACCAGCGCACCGGGCGAGGCGCGGCCCGCCCAGGTTCTCGATACCCTGGATGGTCCCGCGCGCCAACTCATCGCCCGCGCCGACACCTTCTTCATCGCCACGTCCCATCCGCAGGCGGGACGCGGCGACGCGCCGGCCTTCGGCGTCGACGTGTCGCACCGCGGCGGCAAGCCGGGTTTCGTTCGCGTAGAGGGTGACGTGCTCACGGTCCCGGACTTCGTTGGCAACGCGTTCTTCAACACCCTGGGCAACCTGGCAGTGAACCCGCGTTGTGGCTTGCTGTTCATGGACTTCGACACGGGCGACCTGCTTCAGTTGGCTGCTCGAGGTGAAATCATTCACGAGGGGCCCGAAGTCGACGCGTTCCAGGGCGCGCAGCGCTTGATGCGATTTCATGTCGCGTCGGCCCTGCGCCTGCCCGCGGCGCTGCCGTTGCGCTGGGGCCGGGCCGAGCTGTCGCCCGTGCTGGAAGCCACTGGCGCCTGGCGCTGACGCCATCGAAAGAGCGCGGGTCTCGGGCCCTTGCGCGCCCTGGCCTATGATTTGCGGCCATGACGGTCCTCTCCCAAAGCGCACAACGGCTGAGCCGCGCCGGCCGCGCGCCGCTGCGCTGGCTCTCCGGCTGGGGCCGCATCATCTTTTTCGGTGCGTCGGTGCTGGTGCTGGCCATGACGCCATCCAGCTATGGCCGCGAAACGCGCGAGGCGCTGATGCGGCACATCTATGTCGACACGGCGCCGATCCTGCCCTGGTTCACCACGCTGGCCGCGCTGCTGACGCTCGTCATCACGCGCATCGTCGTCGTGACGGCACTGAGCTACGGCCTCTCGCAGTACGCGCTGGAGATGGTGATTCGCGTGCTGGTGCTGGAGCTGATCCCGCTCACGGCGGCCATGTTCGTTGCGCTGCGCTGCACCATTCCCAATGGCGCGGCGCTGGCCGAGATGCGGCGCCTGGGGCGGTTCGACGAGCTAAGCCGGCGCGGAGTCGATCCGGTCGTGACGCTGGTGCTTCCGCGCGCCATGGCGGGCATCTTCGCCACGCTCACGCTGGCCGCGCTCAGCTGCGTCGTGGCGCTGGTGCTCGCTTACCTGGCCGTCTACGGCTGGACCACGGCGGGGCTGGCCGGTTACTCGCGCGTCTTCGGGCATGTGTTCGACCCTTCCGTGGCGCTGATCTTCGCGCTGAAGACACTGTTCTTCAGCTTCGCGGTATCCATCATCCCGATGGCGTCGGGCCTCTACGACGTCGAAGGCGATGGTTCGCGAGAGAGCGCGGCGTTGCAGGGCCTGGTGCGCATGTTTGCCGTGCTGCTGCTGCTCGAGGCGGCGTCGCTGACAGGAAACTATTATTGATGGCGATGCAGGACAAACCCGACACCCCGGTGCAGAACTCCGAGCCCGCCGCGACCGCACGGCCGGTGCGCAACCTGCAAATCAAGGCGGCCCTGCTGCTCTTGTTCACCGGGTTGCTGATCGCGGCATCCGTGCTCTACCTGCTCTATGCACGCGGAGTGTTCCAGCCCACGCAGACGCTCGTCCTGATGGCCGAGGATTCGGAAGGCGTCGTCGTCGGCATGGACATGACGTTTTCGGGCTTTCCGATCGGGCGCGTGCGGCGCGTCGAGCTGGCCGAAACCGGCAACGTGCGCATCGTCATCGACGTGCCGAAGAAGGACGCGCACTGGCTGCGCACCTCGAGCATAGACGCCACGGCGGAGCTGCCCCGCGTGCTCGCGTCGGCCAAGGAAGTGCTGGAGAACGTCAGCCGCATGACCGCGCAGGACGCCGGGCTGCGTGCCACGCTCGACAACCTGCAGGAGGTCACCGCCAAGCTCAAGGGACCGCGCGGCGCGCTCGGCGTGATGTTCGGCAATGAAGCGGATGCGCAGAAGCTCGTCGCGGCGCTGGATCGCACCAACGTGCTGCTGGCGCGGGTCGACAGCCTCGCGGCCAAGGCCGACACCCAGGTGTTCGGCCCCGACGGCGTGATGACGGAGGCGCGTGCCACCGTCGTGCAGCTCAATGGCTTGCTGGCCGAGACGCGAGAGAGCCTGAAGAAAGTGGACGCGGTGCTGGTCGAGGCGCAAGGCATCAGCGCCAACGTGCGCGGTGCCACCACCGACCTGGGCGCGCTTCGCGGCGATGTCGAGGCCAACCTGCAGAAGATAGAAGGCATGATCAACGAGCTCAACCGCAAATGGCCGTTCGCGCGCGACACGCAGGTGAAGCTTCCATGAGATACGTGCCGGCCCTGGCGATCGCATGCCTTTTGCTTGCGGCCTGTGGCAACAAGCCGCGCGCGCCGGACTGGCAGATGAATGCCCATGATGGCCTGGAACGCTACGTCAAGGCCTACCTGGGCGGCAAGACACGCGTCGAGGCGTCCGAGTTCGAGCGCGCACGCGACGAGCTGGAAAGCACGGGCCAGCCCGGCCTGGTGGCCCGCGCGGAATTGACGCGATGCGCCGTTCGCGTCGCCAGCCTGGTCATGGACCCATGCGAAGGCTTCGAACGCCTGCGTGCCGATTCACCGGCGGTCGAACGCGCCTACGCCGATTACCTGGCCGGCCGCATCGCCCCGCCGGATGTGCCGCTGCTGCCGCCACAGCATCGCGCTGTCGCCGCGGGGCAGGGCGATGCCGCCGCCGTGCAGGCGATCGAAGACCCCTTGTCGCGCCTCATCGCGGCCGGGGTCCTGTTTCGCACAGGCCGCGCCTCGCCGCAGGTGCTGACCATTGCCGGCGACACGGCCTCGGCGCAAGGCTGGCGGCGCCCGTTGCTCGCGTGGCTGGGCGTGCAAGCGCAACGTGCCGAGCAGGCCGGCGCGACCGAAGAAGCGCAGCGCCTGCGCCGCCGCATGGCGCTGGCGGCCGGCGAGCCGTAGGGTGGGCACCTGTTCCCTCCGTGTGGGCGTGCTGCGAAATCGCCGGCGGGCACAGGTGCCCACCCTACACAACGGTGGATGGATCAGCGTGACACGGAGCCGCGCGATGTGCGAAACGTGATCGAGTAGCGAAGTGTCGGGGTGGGCGACACACTGTGCTGCCAGGCCCACCGCGCGGGGCCGCGCAGGAGGTAGATAGAGCGCGGCTCGACCGTGAGCTTCACCACCTGGGCCTTCTTCGGCTCGCGCGGCGGATACGGACGGAATCGCATCACGGCCTCGTTCAGCAGCGACACACCCACCACGTCCTCGAAATTCGGCACGTCCCGGTGCCAGCCGAGCGGAGTTCCCTCGCGGTATTCCGCCACCAGAACCTGGGTGAACGCTTCGGGCGCGACACCCAGCCAGTGCGCGACCTTGCGGCGCAGCGGCTCGAGCGATTTGGGCAGGGGCGGCGCGGCGTTGAGCTGTTGCGCCTGAAAATCGTAGCTGCCGCCGAAGCTGAGCACGCGGCGGCGCGCCGTGTAGCCGCGGTAGTTCATCTCCTTGACGGGCATGGCCGCAACGATCTCGATGAGTGATTGTTCTTCGGCCGGCGAGAGAAAGTCTCTCTCGTAGCGCATGCCCTCCGGCAAAGGCGGCAGTGGGGCGGGTTCCGAAAACAGGTCCGGCTGCGTCCGACTCATGGCCCCATTGTGAGATGGATCGGCCCATGAAAAAAGCCCGACACCTTGCGGTGTCGGGCTTTAGCGGTGAACCGCCTTGGCCTTACGGCTTGCTGGCTGTCGGGAACGGCCAGGCAGCCTGAGGGTTCAGCGTGGTCTGTGCCGCCGGCATGGCCGGGGCAGCAGGGGCCGCCTTGGCTACCGGTTTGGCAGCAGGTTTTTTCGCTGCTTTCTTGGCCGGCTTCTTGGCTGCTTTTTTCGCTGCCGGACGCTTTTTGGCCGGAGCCTTTTTGGCTGCTGTCTTTTTCGCAGCCTTTGGGGCCTTCTTAGCGGCCGATTTCTTTGCAGTTGCCATTTCTATCTCCTGTTCAAGTTGATCAACATCAACCAATGAAGCACTCCATGCTTGTTGGGTTGCATGAAGCGATTCGTGAGGTTGGGCCGAAGCCCAGCATCACGAACACCGTAGCCCGCCCTGGCGCCTGGCTCTTGCGGCCGGTCGCCAAAGCGGACGATTCTCAAATCTCGTCCAGTCTGTTCAATCCCACGAAAGCGCGCCACCCGTCTGGTATTCGATCACACGGGTCTCGAAGAAATTGCGCTCTTTCTTCAGGTCAATCATTTCGCTCATCCAGGGGAACGGGTTTTCCTCGTTCGGGTAGAGCGCTTCCAGGCCGATCTGCGTGGCGCGGCGGTTCGCGATGTAGCGCAGATAGCCCTTGAACATGGAGGCATTGAGGCCCAGGACGCCACGCGGCATGGTGTCCTCGGCATAACGGTATTCGAGCTCGACGGCCTTCTGGAAGAGGGCCTTGATCTCCGCCTTGAACTCGGAAGTCCAGAGGTGCGGGTTCTCGAGCTTGAGCTGGTTGATCAGGTCGATGCCGAAGTTGCAGTGCATCGACTCGTCGCGCAGGATGTACTGGTACTGCTCGGCAGCACCGGTCATCTTGTTCTGCCGGCCCAGCGCCAGGATCTGCGTGAAGCCGACATAGAAGAACAGGCCCTCCATCAGGCAGGCGAAGACGATCAGGCTCTTGAGCAGCTTCTGGTCGTTCTCCGGCGTGCCGGTCTGGAAGTTCGGATCCATGATCGCCGAGATGAAGGGCAGCAGGAACTGGTCCTTGTCGCGGATGGAAGGGATCTCGTTGTAGGCGTTGAAGATCTCGGCCTCATCCAGGCCGAGCGACTCGACGATGTACTGGTAGGCGTGCGTGTGGATCGCTTCCTCGAATGCCTGGCGCAGCAGGTACTGGCGGCATTCGGGCGCCGTGATGTGGCGGTAGGTGCCCAGCACGATGTTGTTGGCGGCCAGCGAATCGGCCGTCACGAAAAAGCCCAGGTTGCGCTTGATGATGCGGCGCTCGTCCTCGGAAAGCCCGTTCGGGTCTTTCCAAGTGGCGATGTCGCGCGTCATGTTGACTTCTTGCGGCATCCAGTGGTTGGAGCAGGCGGCGAGGTATTTCTCCCAGGCCCACTTGTACTTGAAGGGCACCAACTGGTTGACGTCGGTCTGGCCGTTGATGATGCGCTTGTCCGCGGCGTTGACGCGGCGGTGGCTGGCGGGTTGCTCGACCTGTGCACGCGCGGGAGCGGCGGTGCGAACCACCGGCGCGAGCGCGACA
Organism: Ramlibacter sp.; assembly: GCA_029237735.1. Classification (GTDB taxonomy): domain Bacteria; phylum Pseudomonadota; class Gammaproteobacteria; order Burkholderiales; family Burkholderiaceae_C; genus Ramlibacter. Next base: position 94,382 of record JAQZBU010000011.1, read on the forward strand.
TCGTCGAGTGCGCGAAGGGCCGGTTGAGAAATTTGGGGGTGACTCACTTCGCGGAGAGAGTCGCTCACCTCGCGGTTCGCGAAGGAACCGCTGTTCGGAGCTGGCGATGTGGGCTTGACTTCTTCGTCCCAGGTCAACATAAGTTTTCCAATGCTCGGATTATGTGAGCAGTGATGTGAATTGCAAAGTGTCCGTTCACATCACTGCCCGATTGTGTTGCTCAATTGCATCGCGATGTGTCAGAGAACACCGACAAAACTTCGCGATGCGCGTCTTCATGCTTCGCTCACTGGCAGGCTTCGCAGCCCGGGTCATCGATCGCGCAGAACTTGATGTCGGTTGCCGGAGCGCTTGCACTCACGCTTGCTTCCATCTGCGCTTTCGCAGCTGCAGCGGCCTTCTCGAGTGCGCCCATGTTGCCGTTGGCCGTGCCTGACGACACTGCGTTCAGGCGTCCCGATTGCACCGTGGATTTCTCCGCGTGCGTCGCGCTCGTGGTGCGCAGGTAGTAGGTGGTCTTCAGGCCGCGCAGCCACGCGAGCTTGTAGGTGTCGTCCAGCTTCTTGCCCGAGGCGCCCGCCATATAGATATTGAGCGACTGGGCCTGGTCGATCCACTTCTGGCGCCGCGCCGCGGCTTCCACCAGCCACACCGGCTCGACCTCGAAGGCCGTCGCGTAGAGCGCCTTGACCTCCTGCGGCACCCGGTCGATCGGGCGCAGCGAGCCGTCGAAGTGCTTCAGGTCCATAACCATCACGTCGTCCCACAGGCCCAGGCGCTTCAGGTCGCGCACGAGGTAGTGGTTGATGACGGTGAACTCGCCCGACAGGTTGGACTTGACCGACAGATTGCCGAAGCAGGGCTCGATCGAGGCGTCCACGCCGATGATGTTGGAGATGGTGGCCGTCGGGGCGATCGCCAGGCAGTTGGAGTTGCGCATGCCATCCGTGGCGATCTTCTTGCGGAGCTGGTCCCAGTCGAGCGTGGCGGAGCGGTCGACCTCGACGTACCCGCCGCGCTGGGTGGCCAGCAGGTCCAGCTCGTACAGCGAGTCCTGGAAGCCCATGATGCCCAGACCCACGGGGCGGTGGCGCATGTTGGAGTCGCGGGCCTTCTTGACGGCGTAGTAGTTGATGTCGATCACGTTGTCGAGCATGCGCATCGCCGTGGTGATCGTCTTCTTGAGCTTGTCGTGGTCCACGCCGCCATCCTTCAGGTGCTGCAGCAGGTTCACGGAACCCAGGTTGCAGACGGCGGTCTCGGTGTCGCTGGTGTTGAGCGTGATCTCGGTGCACAGGTTGGACGAGTGCACCACGCCCGCGTGCTGCTGGGGCGAACGGATGTTGCAGGCGTCCTTGAAGGTGATCCAGGGATGGCCGGTCTCGAACAGCATCGAGAGCATCTTGCGCCACATGTCGGTGGCCTGCACTGTCTTGCTGGGCTTGATTTCGCCGCGGCGTGCCTTCTCTTCGTAGGCCACGTAGGCCTTCTCGAATTCGATGCCGAACTTGTCGTGCAGGTCGGGCACGTTGGATGGGGAGAACAGCGTCCACTCGCCCTTTTCCATGACGCGGCGCATGAACAGGTCCGGAATCCAGTTGGCCGTGTTCATGTCGTGGGTGCGTCGGCGGTCGTCGCCGGTGTTCTTGCGCAGCTCGAGAAACTCCTCGATGTCCAGGTGCCAGCTTTCCAGGTAGGTGCAAACCGCGCCCTTGCGCTTGCCGCCCTGGTTGACGGCCACGGCCGTGTCGTTGACCACCTTCAGGAAAGGCACGACGCCTTGCGATTCGCCGTTGGTGCCCTTGATATGGGATCCGAGCGCGCGCACGCGCGTCCAGTCGTTGCCCAGGCCGCCCGCGAATTTGGACAGCAGGGCGTTTTCCTTGATCGACTCATAGATGCCGTCCAGGTCGTCCGGCACGGTGGTGAGGTAGCACGACGACAGCTGCGAGCGCAGGGTGCCGGCGTTGAAGAGTGTGGGCGTGCTGGACATGAAGTCGAAGCTCGACAGCACTTCGTAGAACTCGATGGCGCGGGCTTCGCGGTCGATCTCACCCAGCGCCAGGCCCATGGCTACGCGCATGAAGAAGGCCTGCGGCAGCTCGATGCGGGTCTTGCGCACGTGCAGGAAGTAGCGGTCGTACAGGGTCTGCAGGCCGAGGTAGTCGAACTTCAGGTCGCGCTCGGCCTTCAGCGCTGCGCCGAGTTTCTTCAGGTCGTACTGGAGCAGCTTCTCGTCGAGGAGCTCGTTGTCCACGCCCTTCTTGATGAAGCCGGGGAAGTAGTCGGCGTAGCTGCCGGCCATCTCGGCGGGCGGCAGGTCGCGGCCGAGCACTTCCTTGAAGATGGTGTGCAGCAGCAGCCGCGCTGTGGCATAGGTGTAGTCCGGATCTTTTTCGATCAGCGTGCGGGCCGCGAGGATGGACGCCTTGTACACCTCGTCCATCGGGACGCCGTCGTACAGGTTGCGCATGGTCTCGGCCATGATCGGGTCGGGCTTGACGTCGGCGCCCAGGTTTTGGCAGGCCGACACGATCAGGCCCTTCAGGTGGTCCAGGTCCAGCGGTACACGCTGCCCGCCGTCCATCACATGCAGTGTCGGCGTGGCGGGGGCTTCGTGCACGCTCTGCTTGGCGCGTTCCTGGGTGCGGCGTTCCCGGTACAGCACATAGGCGCGGGCGATCTCATGGTGCCCGCCGCGCATCAGGCCGAGTTCGACCTGGTCCTGCACGTCTTCTATATGGAAAGTGCCGCCGCCCGGGCGCGAACGCACCAGCGCGCGGATCACGGCCTGGGTCAGGCCGTCCACGGTCTCGCGCACGCTGGCCGAAGCCGCGCCCTGCGTGCCGTGCACGGCCAGGAACGCCTTCATCATCGCGATGGCGATCTTGTTGGGCTCGAACGGCACCACGGCGCCGTTGCGGCGGATGATCTGGTAGTGGGCGAGGGGGTTGGTGCCGCTGTTGGCGGAGACCGGGTTGATGTGCTGCGCGCCTGCGGGCGCGGCCTGGGGAACTGACGTGGTCGTCGCAATTTGCATGTGGTTTCCTCTACTGCTGATTGTTCTGCAAAGGGACCGGAGTGTAACCGGCCACCCGACCGAGGCACTATATATGGGGCTTTTGGGCTTGACAAGCACTATAGGTAGTGGTTTCCCGTAAGCGCCGGTGCATATCCCTGTGGATACCTTGTGCACCGTTTGCCACGGCCGAGCAGGCGGCCGCGCCGGCCCTGCATCCGCTGTGCACAGGGCCCGATCAGGCGGGGAAGGACGCCGCGGGCCAAGCGAGGCTGGCGCGCAACACACGCCAGTCGAAGCCGGCACCGGGATCTTGCTTGCGGCCTGGCGCGATGTGCTCGTGCCCCGCGATGTGGGCCACGGGATAGCGCTGGGCGATCGCCGCGCACACGTCGGCCAGCGCCTCGTATTGCTCCGGCTCGAAGGTTTCGCCCTCCAGACCTTCCAGCTCGATGCCCACGGAATCGTCGTTGCACTCGCCGCGGCCGCGATACCGAGAGGCGCCGGCGTGCCATGCCCGATCGTCGCAGCTGACGAACTGCCAGAGCTCGCCGTTGCGGCGGATGTAGAAGTGCGACGACGCCGCCAACCCCTCGATGCTCTTGAAATACGGGTGCGCGTTCCAGTCCAGCGTATTGGTAAAAAGCCGTTGCACCTCATCGCCGCCGAACTGACCCGGCGGCAGGCTGATCGAGTGCACGACGATGAGATCGACCTGTGCACCCTGGGGGCGCGCACCGAAATTCGGCGAATCCAGGCGGCGGGCGAAACGGTACCACCCGTCCTGCCAGAGGGCGGGCGCGGCGCCTTCAGGCCGCGCTGTCATCGGGTTCGTCGCCATTGCCCGGCGCGGTGATGGCCAGGCGCGCGATGCGGTAGCGGATCTGCCGCAGCGACAGGCCCAGCCGCTGTGCCGCGGCGGTGCGGTTGAAGCCGCTCTCATGCAGCGCCTGCACCAGGATTTCGCGCTCCTGCTGGTCCAGGTACGCCTGCAGGTCGGACGGCACGGGCGCGGTTGCACGCGCGGTCGGTTCCTGCCCTTGCGAAGGCTCTTGCGGCGCGAGGGCGTGCAGTGGGGCGGGGCGCTGGGTGGGCGCGAAGTCGACCTGCAGTTCCTCGCCATCCGACAGCGCGACGGCGCGGTGCAGCAGGTTCTCAAGTTCGCGTACGTTGCCACCCAGGGGGTGCGCGCAAAGTTGCTCGACTACCGTGGGCGACAGCACCGGCAGCGGCATGCCCGATTCATGGGAGATGCGCGACAGCAGGGCCTCGCACAGGGCAGGCAGGTCCTCGCGGCGTTCGCGCAGCGGCGGCACCATGATCTCGATCACGTTGAGGCGGTAATACAAGTCCTGCCGGAACCGGCCCGCGAGCACATCGGCGGCGAGGTCTTTGTGCGTGGCGCTCACGACACGCACATCAACGGCGTCCTCCTGGGTCGAGCCGAGCGAGCGCACCTGGCGCTCCTGGATCGCACGCAGCAGCTTGGACTGCATGGCCAGCGGCAGGTCGCCGATTTCGTCGAGGAAGAGCGTGCCCTCGCGCGCGGCCTGAAAATACCCTTCACGGTCCTGCGCGGCGCCGGTGTAGGAGCCCTTCTTCGCGCCGAAGAACTCGGCCTCCAGCAACGATTCGGGGATGGCGCTGCAGTTGACGGCCACGAAGGGTCCGTCCGCGCGATGGCTACAGGCATGGATCGCGCGCGCCACCAGCTCCTTGCCGGTGCCGGACTCACCGCGCACGAGCACGGGCGCCATGCTGCGCGCGACCTTGGCGATCCGCTCCTTCACGGTGCGCATGGGTTGCGATTCGCCCACCAGGCGTTGCAGCGCGGCCTGGCCCGTCGGGGCGCGATCGGCCACGGCGACGCCGCGCAGCTGGGCCGCCGTGCGCGCGCGCGCGGGCGTCGCCGGCTCCTGGATCGCCGACGCCACCACGGTGCGGAACTGCTTGAGGTCCACCGGCTTGGTGAGGTAGTCGAAGGCTCCGGCCTTGAGCGCTTCCACGGCGTTCTCGGCCGAGCCGTAGGCGGTCATGACGATGCAGCGCTCGCTGCGCTGCTGGGCCAGCATGCGGTGCAGCAATTCGAGCCCCAGGCCGTCGGGCAGCCGCATGTCGGTGATGACCGCGTCGAATTTCTTGGACTGCAGCTGTTCCCACGCTTCTGCCAGAGTGCCGGCCGCATCGACCCGATAGCCCTCGCGCAGCAGTGTGAGTTCGTAGAGGGTGCGAAGGTCGGGTTCGTCGTCGACGACGAGGACTTGGGCGGGCGTGGCGGTGGGGGGCATCAGACAGCTATTGTGTCAAATGACGCGGCCCCGGCAAGCGGGGCGCCGGCGGGGCGGAAGCTGACGAAGAATTCGTTGCCTTCGCGAGCGTTGCCCGCGGCGCCGGCGACAGCGCGCCGGTAGCCGATGGCTGCGCCGTGGCGCTCGCAGAGCTCGCGGCAGATGTACAAGCCCAGACCACTGGAGCGGCTCTCCGACGAAAAGAACGGCTCGAACAGGTGGCGCTGCACCGCGGGCTCCAGCGGCGCCCCGTCGCTCCAGACGTGCAGCCCGGCCTGGCGGCCCCCCGCCCGCTCGGTCGCCACGCGAATCGAGTCGGGCTTGTCGCCGGCATAACGCAGCGCGTTGTCCAGCAGATTGACGAGGACGCGGCGCAGATGGTCGGCGTCGAATGGAACCTGCGCGCCGGGCGCGCCGAGCGCGAGCTGCAGCCGCGCGCCGCTGCGTGTCTGCGTTGCCCAGTCGTTGCAGGCCGCAGCCACCGCGGCGTCGAGCTCGAGCGTGGGTGGCGCGCGCAGGCCCTGGTGCTGCACGCGCGAGATGTCGAGGATCTCGTCCACGATCTGGGCCAGCCGCTGCGCGTTCTTGCGAACCAGCGAGCTGAGCTGCTTCAGCGCGGGCTCCTGCAAGTCCTCCTCCATGAGCGCGTTGGCCTGCGCAATGGCGGCGAGCGGGTTGCGAATCTCATGCGCCACTGCGGCCGACATCCTTCCCATGGCCGCGAGCTTCTCGGTGCGCAGCCGCGCTTCCATCTCGCGCAGGTCTTCCATGAACATGACGCACAGGCTCTCGGCGTGGCGTTCGTGCGAAGTGAGGCGGGTGCGTACATGAACACGCCGCGGGCTGTCGCCGTCTTCTTCCAGCGCCACCTCGGCCTGATGCGCGGTGTGCTCGGCGAAGGTGCGCCGGGCCAGGGCCATCATCGGCTGCCAGCTGGGTCGGGCAGTCAGCTCGAAGGGGGCCAGCAGCAGCCCGTCTTCCGTCCCCAGGAGAGCGCGCGCCGCGGGATTCGCCGTATGGACACGACCTTTGGCATCGACGACCAGGACGCCATCCACCAGCGTTTCGATGACGAGCTGGTTCACCTGCGCCTGCATGCGGGCGGCCCGTCGCCCCTGGTGCGCCGCCTGTTCCTCGCGGGCCAACCGGGCCGAAAGCTGATTGGACAGGAACGCCAGCGCGAAGTAGCCGATGCCGGTCAGGCCGGCTTGCAGGAAGCGCGCCGCCGTCTCGGCGGGCACCTGCAGCGAAAGCACCCATGCGTCCGTCAGCAGCAGCAGCGCCACGCCTGCCGCGGTACCAAGAGCCAACAACGCCGACCCCAGCACCGAGCCCATCAACACGGGCAGGGCGTACAGCGGCGCGTAGTTGATGCCGCCGGCCTGCAGGAACTGCAGTGTCGTCACCGCCAGCAAGTCGACGCCGATCGTGGACACCCACTGCGGATCGAACCGGTCGCCCGGCGGCAGGGGCCGGGTATAAATGCGCACCAGCAAGGTAGCAGCCAGGTACGTCAAGCACAGGCCGATCAGCCAGCGGCTCACGTTCAGCGTGGGCGCCAGCACGAACAGCGCGCAGATCAGCGTCAGCAGAACCAGGGCAATAACGACCCGCGCCGTCATGAAGCCGCGCCACAGTCGTGCGAACGCGGAATCCGACGTCAGCGCGGTGTCGGCGGCGAAGCTGATGTCCGGCTGGTGCCCGGGCATGTCACTTTTCCTGCGCACGCAGGCGATGGGCCGCGCAGCAATACAGCTGGCCATCGGGGCCCGGCAGTGCATCGGAGCGGGGCAAGTGCACCAGGCACACGGGGCATTGAACCATGTCCTGCGGCGACGCGTCGTCGCCTTGCTTTCGCTTGCGGGCCGGGGGTGCGTCCTCGCGGCGGCCGCTGCGCCACAACCAGAGCACGACGAGCACCACCACCAGGAGGATGAGATATTTCATGGCCGCCGCGTGAAACGCGCCCTAGCGTTTGAGCACCACTTCCAGCACGAAGCGCGAGCCGGCGTAGGCCAGCAGCAGCAACAGCGAGCCGGTGTAGAGCACGCGAACGGCCTTGCGGCCGCGCCAGCCGAAGCGCAGGCGGCCCAGCAGCAGGAAAGCGAACACTAACCAGGACAGGATCGAGAAGATGGTTTTGTGGTCCCAGCGGATGCCGCTGTGGCCCTGCCCGTACAGCTTCTCGCTGAAAAACAGGCCGGCGATGAGGGTCGCGGACAACAGCACGAACCCCGCGTTGGCAAAGCGGAATGTCAGGCGCTCCAGCGTCAGGAGCGGGACACCGGCATGCGGGTCGACGGCCACGCGAATTTGGCGCTCGGCCCGCATCATGAGCCAGGCGTGGACCACGGCGGCTGCGAACAATCCATACGACGCGATGCCCAGCGCCCAGTGCAGGGGCAGCCAGGGCGAGGCCGCAACGTGCAGAGGCGCACCCGGAAACGCCAGTGCCAGCAACACGGCCATGCTTCCGAGGCCGGCCAAGGCCCAGCGTGCCTGCAATTGGGGAAACATTTGCCGCTCGACCGCATACACGGTGAGCACCAGCCACGCCGTCATCGATATCGCGGGCGCGAAGCCGAACCGGGGCGGATCGCCCAGCAGCCCCCAGGCGACCACGACGGCGTGCAGCAGCCATGCCAGCAGCAGGGCCATGCGCGCGGCGCGATCGGACAGGCGGGAGTGGCCGGCGGCGGGAACGGCATAGGCCGCGGCGGCCGCCAGCGTCAACACCACGCTCGCAGGGGACGCACTGGCTAGAATCATGGGTCACAGTTTAGCCTTGCTTCCTGCCCGAAGCCCAACGATCCGGTCAACGCCGGGGCATTCTCTTATATGGCTTCCACCCTAACCGACAAACTCTCCCGCCTGGCCAAGGAAATCCGCGGCCAGGCCCGCATCACCGAAGCCAACGTACAGGACATGCTGCGCGAGGTGCGCATGGCCCTGCTCGAGGCCGACGTGGCACTGCCCGTGGTGCGCGACTTCATTGCCCGCGTCAAGGAAAAGGCGCTGGGCCAGGAAGTGCTGGGCTCGCTCTCGCCCGGCCAGGCCCTGGTGGGCATCGTCAACCGCGAACTGGCCGCCACCATGGGCCAAGGCGTTGCCGACATCAACCTGCAGGCGCAGCCACCGGCCGTGATCCTGATGGCCGGCCTCCAGGGTGCCGGCAAGACGACCACCACCGCGAAGCTCGCCAAGCACCTGATCGAAAAGCGCAAGAAGAAGGTGCTGACGGTCTCCGGTGACGTGTATCGCCCCGCAGCCATCGAGCAATTGAAGACCGTCACCGCGCAGGCCGGCGCCGAGTGGTTCCCCTCATCGCCTGATCAGAAACCGGTGGACATTGCGAAAGCGGCGCTTGATTTCGCAAAACGCGGCTACTTTGACGTGCTGCTGGTGGACACGGCGGGCCGGCTCGCGATCGATGAAGTGCTGATGCGCGAAATCAAGGAGCTGCACGCGGCGCTCAACCCGGTCGAGACCTTGTTCGTGGTCGATGCGATGCAGGGCCAGGACGCCGTGAACACCGCCAAGGCGTTCAAGGAGGCGCTGCCGCTCACCGGCATCATCCTGACCAAGATGGACGGCGATTCGCGCGGTGGCGCGGCGCTGTCCGTGCGCCAGGTGACGGGCGCGCCGATCAAGTTCGCCGGCGTCTCCGAAAAGATCGATGGGCTCGAGGTGTTCGACGCCGAGCGCCACGCGGGCCGCATCCTGGGCATGGGCGACATCCTGGCACTGGTGGAGCAGGTCACCGCCGGCGTCGACATGGAAGCGGCACAGAAGCTCGCGGCCAAGGTCAAGAGCGGCACCGGCTTCGACCTGAACGATTTCCTGGGCCAGATCCAGCAGATGAAGCAGATGGGCGGCCTGTCCAGCCTGATGGACAAGATGCCAGCCGCGATGCAGGCCAAGGCCGGCCAGGTCGACATGAACAAGGCCGAGAAAGACATCCGCCGCAAGGAAGGCATCATCCAGAGCATGACGCCGCTGGAGCGCCGCAAACCCGAACTGATCAAGGCCACGCGCAAGCGCCGCATCGCCGCGGGCGCCGGTGTTCACGTCCAGGAGGTCAACCGCCTGCTCAACGAGTTCGAGCAGATGCAGGGGATGATGAAGAAGATGAAGGGCGGCGGCCTGATGAAGATGATGAAGCGGATGGGCGGCATGAAGGGCATGCCCGGTATGCCACGCTGAATGTCATTGCGGGCTTGACCCGCAATCCATGCAGGCGCGCAGAGATGGATGCCGGATCAAGTCCGGCATGACAGCCCTCACACAGCGAGTTCGTCTTTGACCGCCACCTCGCCCCGCAGCGAATGCGAGTTCGCCTCCGTGATCGTCACATCGATCATCTGCCCGACCAGCCGCTTCGACCCTTTGAAATTCACCATGCGGTTGCAGTCGGTGCGCCCGGCCAGCTCGCTCGCGTCCTTGCGAGACGGGCCCTCGACCAGGATGCGCTGCACCGTGCCCACGCGGCTTTCGCTGATGCGCCGCATGTTGCCCTCGATGACTGCCTGCACCTGCTGCAGGCGCTTGAGCTTCACCGCGTGCGGCGACTCGTCGTGCAGCGTGGCGGCCGGGGTGCCGGGACGCGGGCTGAAGATGAAGCTGAAACTGTTGTCGTAGCCCACATCGTCGATCAGCTTCATCAGCTTCGCGAAGTCATCGTCGGTCTCTCCGGGGAACCCGATGATGAAGTCGCTGGACAAGGCCATCTCGGGCCGGATCGCGCGCAGCTTGCGCACGGTGCTCTTGTATTCCATCGCGGTGTAGCCCCGCTTCATCGCCATGAGGATACGGTCGCTGCCGTGCTGAACGGGCAGATGCAAATGGCTCACGAGCTTGGGCACCTTGGCGTACACGTCGATGAGGCGCTGGGTGAACTCGTTCGGGTGGCTGGTGGTGTAGCGGATGCGCTCGATGCCCGGGATGTC
>JAQZBU010000119.1 GCA_029237735.1 Ramlibacter sp.
GATCCAGAAGTGAATCTTGCCCAACGTGTCGTCCAGCATGCGCCCCGTGATCTTCGGGTACCAGTGGTAGATGGCTCCGAACACCACCAGCACCGGCGCGATGCCCATCACCATGTGGAAATGCGCGACGACGAACATCGTGTCCGACAAGGGCATGTCCACCACCACGTTGCCCAGGAAAAGGCCGGTGAGGCCTCCGTTGACGAAGGTAAAGATGAACGCGATGGCGAACAGCATCGGGACCGTAAGGTGTATGTTGCCGCGCCATAGCGTCAACACCCAGTTGTAGACCTTGATGGCGGTGGGCACCGCGATGATCAGCGTGGTCGTCGCGAAGAAGAAGCCGAAGTACGGGTTCATTCCGCTCACGAACATGTGGTGTGCCCACACGACGAAGCTCAGGCCGCCGATGATCAGGATCGCCCAGACCATCATCCGGTAGCCGAATATGTTCTTGCGCGCATGCGTGCTGATCAGGTCGGACACGATGCCGAACGCCGGCAGCGCCACGATGTACACCTCCGGATGACCGAAGAACCAGAACAGGTGCTGGAACAACAGCGGATTTCCGCCGGAGTGGCTCACTTGCTGCCCCTTCGAGACGAGTGCCGGCATGGTGAGGTCCAGCGTCATCATGATGGCGCTCACGAACAAGGCGGGAAAAGCCAGCAACGCCAGGATCGTGGCCATGAAGATGCCCCAGACCGTCAGCGGCAAGCGCATCATCGTCATGCCGCGCGTGCGTGCCTGAAGCACCGTGACAACATAGTTCAAGCCGCCCATGGTGAAGCCGATAACGAAGACCCCCAACGAGACGAGCAGCAAAATGATGCCCCAGTGCGCTCCCGGTGTGCCGTCCAGGATGGCCTGCGGCGGGTAGAGAGTCCAGCCGGCGCCGCTCGCTCCTCCGGGAACGAAGAAACTCGCGACCAGCAGCAGCACGGCCAACAGGTACATCCAGTAGCTGAGCATGTTCACGTAGGGAAACACCATGTCCCGGGCCCCGACCATCAGCGGGATGAGGTAGTTGCCGAACCCACCCAGGAACAGCGCCGTGAGCAGGTAGATGACCATGATCATCCCGTGCATGCTGACCAGCTGCAGGTAGGTGCTCGGCGTGATGAAGCCGACACTGCCCGGGAAGCCGAGTTGCAGCCGCATGAGCCACGAGGCCACCAGCGCGACCAGGCCAATCGCAATCGCGGTGACGGCATACTGGATTGCGATCACCTTCGCATCCTGGCTCCAGATGTACTTGCCGATGAAGGTCTTGGGGTGGTAGAGCTCTACCTCGCCGACCTCCGCGGGAGGTGCGAATTCTGATTCTTCGTGCGCAACGTAAGTAGCCATTCGCTGCCTCCGGGTGGATCAACGCGAGTTGATATAGGCCAGGATGTCGCCGATGGCAGCATCGTCGACCAGCATTCCGGCGACGAGGGCCATCTGGCCGCCGTAGATGTCCTGCGCATGGGCGCCACGGATACCGTCCCTGAAGTTCCTCAGTTGCCTGGCCATGTACCAGTCGCTCATGCCATGGAGCCTGGGTGCGTTGGTCGCCGCGATGCCGTCCCCCTTGGCGCCGTGGCAGGCGGCGCACGTCTCGTACCGCTGCTGCCCCCTGTTCACATCGCCCTTGATCGTCGTCGCCGCCGGCACGTCCGGCAGGCTCGCCACGTAGGCGGAAACATTGGCGATCGCGGTGTCGTCCGGGAGCGTGGCCACCATCGGCGCCATCATCTTGCCGAAGACGTCTTTCTCGTGCGTGCCCCGGGCTCCTTCCTTGAACAGCCGCAGCTGCCGCTCCAGGTACCAGGCGCCCTGCCCGTTCAGCCTCGGCGCGTTCAGGGCCACGTTGCCCTCGCCATTGGCCCCATGACAGGCCGCACACGCCGCGTACGCGGCCTTGCCCGCCTCCGCGTTGCCGGGCGCCCGGGCACCCATCTGCGCAAAAGTCGATTGGCGGTTTAGCCAGGCCTGAAAGGCGGCAGGTTCGTCGACCACGAGCCTGCCGCGCATCGCAAAGTGCCCGATCCCGCAAAGTTCTTCACAGAGCAGATCGAAAGAACCCGTGCGCGTGGGGGTGAACCAGACGTACGTGACGAGGCCCGGAACCATGTCCATCTTGACGCGGATCTGCGCGATGGAAAAGTTGTGCAGCACATCCTTGGAGCGCAGCAGCAGTTTGACGGGCTGGCCTAAGGGCACGTGCAACTCGGGGCTCGCGAGCAGCACATCATCGGCGCCGTGGGGATCGGCCACATTCATGCCGAAGGGGTTGGCGTCCGTCACGAAGCGGGAGTGCACGGTACCCAGCTTGCCGTCCTTGCCCGGCAGGCGATAACCCCAGTGCCACTGTTGGGCGATGACTTCCACGACCTGCGCATCCTTCGGCGCGTGGATCACGTCCGCCCAGACCAGAAGACCTGGCGCCAGCATCGCGGCCACGCCGCCGGCCGTAACGACCAGGAGCCACCACTCCAGTTTCTTGTTCTCCGGCTGATACGCTGCGCGTCCGCCCGCGCGATGGCGGTAGCGGATGACCGCCAAAGCCATGAACAGGCTGACGGCCACGAACACGATCCCGGTCACCACGAAGGTGATGGAGATCGTGGTATCGATGGTGGCCCAGTTGGAGGCGATCGGCGTGAAGTACCAGGGACTCAGGAAGTGGAACAGGACCGAGCCCAGCGAAAGTATGATCAACGCGATCGCGATCGGCATGCTACGGCTCCGTGGCGGTTCTCTTGAGCCGGCAGTAGAGCACGGCCGCCACGATGCCGAAAACCACATGCGCGGCCAGCGTTTCCGCGCCCCGCAATGCCACCAACCAGGGGAAGAAGCCCACGAGGAGCTCGAAGTTGACCAGATAGAGCGCGGCGCCGAGTGTTGCGCCGGCCACCAACGCCATGCCCGGGCTGGAATCAAGCTTGAGCTGCGTCAGGGCCACGGCCATTGCCAGGCCGAAGCAGATGCCCAGGACGTAGTGGGTCGCCAACGCAATGGCCACGACGCCGATACTGAAGCCGTAGCCCGACGTCTTCAGGCTGTCGGCGCCAGTGAAGATCGGCGCGATCATGTGCGATGTGCGCCAAGGCCCGTCAGGGTTGAAGAAGGCCGACCAGAGGAGGTCCAGCACCATCAACACGGCGCCGGCCGCGAAACCGGATACCGCCGCTGCGGTCCAGTCCACTGCGCGCCATTTCCAGGCACGCGATTCGAGGAGAGTGTCCATGGTGACCTCCCTTGTGCGCAGGCTTTGCGCAAGCTGCCCCGAAATTCGCCGAGGCAGAGCCGTCATTTTTTTACACCCAATGGCGCGACAATGCAAGCGGACAAGGCCGCTTTCGATTTACGGTGACTCGCGCCTTCGGATGGAACTCGCGGCTAGAAGTCCGCGTTGCCCGATGCCAGCGACTCGAAGCGCGTCATCTCTTTCAGGAAGGCCAGCTTCACGGTGCCGGTGGGTCCGTTGCGTTGCTTGCTGATGATGATCTCGGCGACGCCCGGCTCTTTCGAGTCCTTGTTGTAGTAGTCGTCTCGGTAGATGAACATGATCACGTCGGCGTCCTGTTCGATCGCGCCGGATTCGCGCAGGTCGCTCATCATTGGACGCTTGTCGGTGCGTGACTCCACGCCACGCGACAGCTGCGACAGCGCGATCACCGGGCACTGCAGCTCCTTGGCGAGCATCTTCAGGCCGCGCGAGATTTCGCCAACGGCCGTGGCACGATTCTCCTCGCTCATGCTGCTGGAAACACTCATGAGCTGCAGGTAATCGACGACGATCAGCCCAAGCTTGCCGCATTGGCGCGCCAGCCGCCTGGCGTTCGCCCGCAGCTCGCTGGTCGTGAGACCGGGTGTCTCGTCGATGTGCAGCGAGATGTTGCGCAGCTTCTCGATCGCCTCCGTGAGGCGCGGCCACTCGGAGTCGGTGAGCTTGCCGGTACGCAGGTGCATCTGGTCGATGCGGCCGATCGAGCCCACGATACGCACTGCGAGCTGCGAGGCGCCCATTTCCATCGAGAAGACCGCCACCGGCAATCCCTCGTTCAGCGCCACGTGCTCGGCGATGTTGATCGCAAGCGCGGTCTTGCCCATCGAGGGGCGAGCGGCAAGCACGATCATGTCGCCGGCCTGCATGCCCGACGTCATGCGGTCCAGGTCGTAGAAGCCGGTCGGCACGCCCGTGATGTCGTTCGGGTTGTCGGCCATCTCCTGGACACGGTCCAGCAGTTGCTCGGCCTCGTCCAGGATCTTGTCGACCGGCTTGCCCTGCGTGTTGAAGGCGGCGGTGGCGATCTCGTCGCTCGCGCTCACCAGCTTGCGAAGGATGGACCGCTCGCGCACGATCTCGGCGTAGCGGCGGATGTTGCTGGCGCTCGGAACGTACTGCGCGAGCGAGTTGAGGTAAGCCAGGCCACCGACCTCCTCCGCCTTGCCCAGGCCTTGCAACTGCTCGTACACCGTGATCACATCCGCCGGCCGGGTGGCGTTGATCAGGCCGCCGATGGCGGCGTAGATCAGGCGATGTTCGTAGCGGTAGAAGTCGCTGTCGGTGAGCAGGTCGCCCACGCGATCCCATGCTCCGTTGTCCAGAAGCAGGCCGCCGAGTACGCTGGATTCGGCCTCGACAGAATGCGGGGGGACGCGCAGTTGGGCGATCTGGTGGTCGCGGGAGAATTCGTCGTCGAGTGGGGTGAGTACAGCGGACATACGTTGGGAAAAGGGATGCTACGCGCGGGGCCGCGAGCGGTCAAAGCGACCTGTGCATAACTGTGTGGATGCCCATGTGCATAAGGGGTGCTTATCCCTGTAAAACGACGGGACAAAAAAGAAAAAGCCGCCCGAAGGCGGCTCCGATGGGTGGGGCGATGCTTATGCCGTTTCGCCGTACACCGTCACGTTGATGTCGACCACCACGTCCGTGTGCAGCGCGACGCTGACGGTGGAGTCCCCCACGGTCTTGATCGGGCCGTTGGGCATGCGCACCTGCGCCTTTGCGACCTTATAGCCCTGCTTGGTCAACTCTTCGGCGATGTCGAAGTTGGTGACCGAGCCAAACAGGCGGCCGTCGACGCCGGCCTTCTGGGTCAGCTTGACGGTGGTGCCGGCGAGCTTCTCGCCCTGGGCCTGGGAATCTTTGAGCTTGTCGGCAGCCGCCTTTTCCAGTTCGGCACGTTTGGCTTCGAACTCGGCCTTGTTGGCGGCCGTCGCGCGGCGAGCCAACTTCTTCGGGATCAGGTAGTTGCGGGCAAACCCGTCCTTGACCTTGACGATGTCGCCGAGATCGCCGCCGGCAACTTTTTCGAGCAGGATGACTTGCATGTTCTTGGCCCCTTAGATGCGGTGCTGGTCCGTGTACGGGACCAGGGCCAGGAAGCGCGCGCGCTTGATGGCGGTGTTGAGCTGGCGCTGGTAGATCGCGCGGGTGCCGGTCAGGCGTGCCGGGATGATCTTGCCGTTTTCAGCGATGAAGTCGCGCAGGGTGTCGACGTCCTTGTAGTCGATTTCCTCGACGCCGGCGACGGTAAAGCGGCAGAAGCGCTTGCGCTTGAACAGCAGCGACTGGGTGTTGCGCTTCGGACGCTTGTCCTTGTTGAATTTCTTGAACGTGGCCATTTTGGACCTCTCGAAAATTAATCTTGAACGAATGACTGGATATGGAACACGGGGTGCTTGCCGTTGCGGGGGGTCGCGAGGAACCCGGTGAAATTCCAGCTGCTGCCTATGGGCTGCCTGCCGAGCGTCTCGGCCACTGCGCCAAAGGCCACCGCCTTGACCGCCACCTTCACCTGCCTTGCCTGCCCTGCTTCGCTCAGCTCCGACTCGTGTTCGAGGCTGAAATCAAGGGCCGGCAATCCGGCGGGGGTGTATCGCAAGGTCCCTGCCTGGGCGATACGGGCGCTCAAAACGAGCTGGTTCACTCAGCGTTCGCTTCGCGGCGGATGCCGCTTACGACTGGTACTCCGCCTGCTGGGTCTTGCGTGCTTCTTCGCGCTCGACGGTCCGCATCATGGAGGACGGGCCGGTGTCGGCCTTCTTGCGCACCACAGTGAGGTGGCGCAGCACGGCATCGTTGAAGCGGAAGGCGTGCTCCAGTTCGGCCATCACGGGCTGGTCGGCCTCGATGTTCACGCACAGGTAGTGGGCCTTGGCGAGCTTGTTGATCTGGTAGGCCAGCTGGCGGCGGCCCCAGTCTTCCACTCGGTGCACTTTGCCGCCGCCGGCGGTGATCATGCCCTTGTAACGCTCCAGCATGGCCGGAACCTGTTCGCTCTGGTCCGGGTGGATCAGCAAGATGATTTCGTAATGACGCATATGACTCCTTGAGGTTGCGCCGCTGGGATCGCGGCTGGTTTCAGCCACCCACAGCGTCAGATGTGGTGTGGCAAGGAAAAGCCCACGATTATAGCCCCGGAAGGACGGCGGGGCCCGTAGCTTCCTGCCAGGGTCAGGAATGCCGCGTCGCTAATAGCAATGTACTACCTGTAAAGTCCCAGGCGCCGCTATCCAAGCCCCGGGCGTTTTGGGATGATGAAGCCATGGCTGCCTCGTCCGACTCCTGCACCGAACGCATGGAGCGGCTGGGTTTCCGCAAGTGGTACGAGCGTGAACTGCTCTCGGGGCATGCACACCTGGTGCTTTGCATCCTCAGCGTAGTCGCCCTCATGGCCAGCATGGAGTCGTTTCGCGACGGGCCCTCCGTGAGACTGGAGAACGTGCTGTTCATCGTGGTCAGCGGGGCCATCGGTCTATGGGCGTTGCGCCGTTTTATTTTTCTTACCGTGCGCGCGGAAGCCATCGCCACCCAGGCCGTGTGCGCCGAGTGCGGCGAATACGGACGTTTCAGCGTCGTGGCTCAGAACCCCGGCCGCAACGAGACCGAGGTCTGCTGCCGCAAGTGTGCACACCACTGGTTCATCAACACACAAGGCTCCTGATCCGAACCGAATTGAAAAAACCCCCGCGGCCTTGCAGCCCGGGGGTTCTTCTTTCCGTCCCGCTTGTTAGTGGATCATGCTCTTGGCAGTGCCCTTCAGGCTCGGGTAGCGCACGTGCTCGACCAGCTCCTGGATCCTGGCGTTGGGTGCGGGCGTCAGCAGGCTGACAATGATGATTACCGCGAACCCGATGGGCACGCCGAACAGGCCGGCCGAAATCGGGCTGATGCCCCACCAGATATTGTCGGCGATCGGCGAGGTCACACCGAATATGCCGCGCATCCAGGGCTGCGTTGTCACCATGTAGTAGAACGTGGTGCCCAGGCCGGCGATCATCCCGAGCGAAGCCGCGATGCCGTTCGCACGCTTCCAGAAAATCCCCAACACGAGGGCCGGGAAGAACGACGCCGCTGCGAACGAGAACGCCGCGGAAACCAGGAACAGGATGTCCGCCGGTTTCTGAGACGCCACGCCCGCGGCCGCCAGGGCGACGACCAGCAGCAGGATCTTCGACAAGGTCACTCGCCTCGCAGTGGATGCGTTCGGATCGATCATCTTGTAGTACAGGTCGTGGCTGAGCGCGTTGGCAATGGTCAGCAACAAGCCGTCCGCGGTGGACAGCGCCGCCGCTAGGCCGCCGGCCGCGACCAGGCCCGAGATCACGTAGGGCAGCCCACCAATCTCCGGGGTGGCCAGCACGACGATATCGCCGCCGATCTTCATCTCGGTCAGCTGGAAGATGCCGTCCTTGTTGATGTCGACAACCGACAGCAGGCCCGGGTCGACCCGCTGCCAGTTGTTGATCCACACGGGCAGCTTGTCGAATGGCGTTCCCACCAGCACGTTGAATACCTCGTACTTAACCAGCACCGCGAGGGCCGGCGCCGTGAAGTACAGCAGGAAGATGAAGAACAGCGACCATGTGACTGAGTCGCGTGCCTCCTTTACGCTGGGCGTCGTGTAGTAACGCATCAGTATGTGCGGCAGCGCGGCGGTGCCCACCATGAGGCAGAAGATCAACGCCAGGAAGTTGCGGCGCGACTCGTTGAAGGCCTTTTGCGCAGCAGCATCGCCATTCGGATCCCCGGCGAACACCTGGGAGTGGTTGGGCATGCCGCCCAGCGGCTTGGCCCGGTCGAGGTTGGCGGCCTTCGCCTTGGTCCACGCGTCCTTGGCGGACTTCTCGTCCTTGGGAACGGCCGCCAGCTCCTTCTCGGCCGCGGTGACCTGAGACGCCATGGCGTTGTTGGCCTTGAGGTCGGCAACCTTCTTCTCTGCCGCGGCCTTGTCCGCCGCCAGCGCTGCGGGGATGTCCTTCAGCTTGGCATCGAATTCGTCGGCGCGCTGCTTGAATATCGCCACGACTTCGAGTTCCTTGGGATCCTTGCGCAGCTCGTCGCCGCGCTTGGACACCTTCTCGAGCTGGTAGCCATAGATGGCCTGCGGGATTGGCACGCCCGTCTGCTTCACCGCCAGCCAGACCACGGGGATCATGTAGGCGAGGATCAGGATGATGTACTGCGCCACCTGCGTCCACGTGACCGCGCGCATGCCGCCGAGGAACGAACAAACCAGAATACCGCCCAGCCCCAGGAAAATCCCGAGTTCGAACGCCACGCCGGTCAGGCGCGTCGTAATGATGCCCACGCCGTAGATCTGCGCCACCACGTACGTGAAGGAACAGAGAATGGCGGCCACGATGCCGATGAATCGCGGCAGATTGCCACCGTAACGCTCGCCGAGGAAGTCCGGGATGGTGAACTGCCCGAACTTGCGCAGGTAGGGTGCCAGCAGCAGGGCCACCAGGCAGTAGCCGCCCGTCCAGCCCATGATGAACGCGAGGCCACCGTAGCCAGTCAGGTACAGCGTTCCGGCCATGCCGATGAAAGACGCGGCTGACATCCAGTCCGCGCCGGTCGCCATACCGTTATAGACCGCCGGCACCCGCCGCCCCGCGACGTAATACTCGGCTGCATCAGTGGTTCGGCTCATGATGCCGATGCCGGCATACAAGCCAATGGTGGCCATCAGGAAGATGAAGCCGATCCATTCACGCTTGAGGCCGAACTGCTCGAGGATGGCCAGCACGATCACGAAGGCGATGAAGCCCCCGGTGTAGAAGGAATAAACCTTGGTGAGCTGCTTTTTGAAAGCGGCGTTGGCGGCGGCGCCGGTGCCGGCGGAGTGTGAGAAGACTGCCATGACTTATTCCTCCTCAGCCACGCCGAACTCCTGGTCCAGCTTGTTCATGTAACGAGCGTAGTACCAGATGATTCCGACGTAAATGATCAACGACCCTTGCGCACCCATCCAGAAACTGAATGGCCAGCCGAAGAAGTTGAAGTTGAGGTCACGGGCGTAATAGCCCACGACATAGGTGACGACGAACCAGACCACGAGCAGTAATGCCGTGATGCGCAAGTTCTTTCGCCAATACTCCCGGTGCCCTTCTGTCAGTTGCATGCTTTGTCTCCTGTTATTGCCCTTGCGGGCTTATCCACCACACACGGCCGCCGGCACCGTACGCCGGCTCGCAACCCAGGCCGCGCCTGAAATACCCCCTCAGCTGGCGGGCGGGACGAAGATTCCCGTCTCGCGTTCCAGCTGAGCGGCCACTTTCGGCTCGAACCGTTTGAGGTGACGGATGATCCGCAGCGCCTCTTCCGGTTCATGCCGGTCGACATGAACCCGCGCCAGCTGGTACCAGCCGTACGGGCTCATGGGTTGCAATTGGGTGTTCTTCTTCAGGGCAACGAGAGCCTCGTCGAAGCGTTGAAGGCGTATCAGTACCAGGCCCAGGCCGTACCAGGCCCGGTCCAGCTTGGGACTGAGCTCAGTCGCACGGCGCAACGCCGCTTCGGCCTGTTCGTACTCGCCCATCTCCTCGAGCAGGAATCCGTAGTTGAACCAGTGCCGGGCGTTTTCGCCATCGGCCGTCACGAGTTGCTCGAAGGTCCGCAGCGCATCGCGCTTGCGCCCCAACTGGGCCTGCAGATGCGCTTTGCTTGCGAGGCCGTAACTGTCGCCCGGAAACTCCTGCAGCATGGATTCAAAGACATCGAGCGCGGCTTGCTGGCGACCGAAAAGGAGCAGCCCCATGGCGCGCCACTTCCAGCCGCGATAACGCAGGGCGGGCATCATTTGCAGGCCTCCACGCCGATTTGCACGCAGATGCTGATCTTGGCAAATGTCGCGGCAAGCCACACGAAGAAGAGCAGCAGGGCAGCGACGATCGGCACGTGGCGCTGGAGCACCACTTTTGGCGTGATGAGCCGCGTCCCGGCGATGAAAGGCCGGGTCATGACCTGCAGCAACTGGTAGAAGACATTCTGATCGCGCTTCGCCCCTGCGAGCACGGCGAGTACGCCCTGACCTAGCAAAGCCATCAGAGCAATCTCCGCCAGGAGCTTGATGATGCTGACGAGAATGAGCAAGCTGTCTCCCGTGTTATGTGCATGCATGGTTTGGAGGGGCGCTTACTCGTTCCTTACAAACGGCTGCCACAGAACGTAAACCCCCTCAGGGATTACCCGGCGGACCTCCTGGCAGCGCGCTGCCCATGTGCAACAAGTTGCGGCAATAAGACTGAAGTAAAACTCCCACTGGCCTCATCCGCCGCCTGAACTTACACTGGCCTGACAAACGGGAAACGGAGGCAGCGTGATCCAGAAGAACCTTGTTTATCGCAAGTCGGCCAAAGGCACCGAAGCCATCGCGACGCGGCAACACGGCCTGGGGCCCAAGCTGCGTTCGGTGTTGATTCTGGTCGACGGTAAGCGGGGTTTCGAGGAACTCGTCCGCCTGTCGCAGATTTTGGGCGACACCGAGGAGTTGCTGGGTCAGCTGCTGGATCAAGGATTCA
This sequence comes from Ramlibacter sp., assembly GCA_029237735.1. Lineage (GTDB taxonomy): Bacteria > Pseudomonadota > Gammaproteobacteria > Burkholderiales > Burkholderiaceae_C > Ramlibacter. Next base: position 10,804 of record JAQZBU010000119.1, read on the forward strand.
TCGAACCGGTTGCCGGGCCCAACCCAGTGCCCGCCACTGCTACCACGCCTCTGTCGGCGCCGGCTCCTCTTGCCGCAGTCCCGTCCATCAAGCTGATCGACGCGCAGCGGTTCGTGTCGCGCCGGCTCACTGACCTGCTGGGCCCGAACGCCGAGGATCTGTGCCTACGGATCGAAGCCGCGCGCAACCTCAAGGAGTTCGAGGTAGCGGTGGGGCGCGCCGAAGGGATACTCCGCCAGTACAAAAGCGCCCACACCGCCGCCGAGTTCGCGGCCGATGTGCAGGCGCACATGCCGTCCGCTTGAGCCGCACCCCTCAGTCCGCGCGCAATGTCAGCAGGCTGACCACGAGGGCGACGGCAAAGCCCAGCGCAACACCGAACACGCCCGCCGAAACCGGCACGATGCCCAGCCATAACTGCGGCTCCGGCGCGAGCTTCAGCAAAGCGCGAACCGGCGCGGCATTGGCCAGCATGTAATACACGGTGACGCCGAGCCCGGCGAGCATGCCCGCCACGGCACCTGCGCGCGTGGCGCCCTTCCAGAAGATACCCAGCACCATCGCCGGCACGAACGCCGATGCCGCAAGCGAAAACGAGGCCGACACGAGCGGCAGGATCTCGGCCGGTTTGAGCGACGCGACCATCGCGGCAACGAGCGCCACCGAGAGCAACGCGAACTTCGACAGGATCACGCGCTGCTCGGGTGTCACGTGGTGGCCGATCTCCTGGGCGTACACATCCCTCACCATTGCGTTACTGATCGTGAGCAGCAGTCCGTCGGCGGTGGACAATGCCGCCGCGAGCCCGCCGGCGGCGACAAGTCCGGAAACCACGTACGGAAGGCCCCCGATCTCCGGCGTCGCAAGCATGATGATGTCCGCGCCCAGCCGGATCTCCCCGAATTGCACGATGCCGTCGTTGTTGACGTCGCTCACCGAAATGAGCGATGCATCCACTTTGGCCCACTGAAGGATCCAGGAGGGCAGTGCGTCGAAACTGCTCCCCACCAGCGACTGCATGACCTCGAACTTCACCAGCACCGCGAGCGCCGGCACACCCAGGTACAGCAGCGCAATGAAAAATAGGGCCCAGCCCACCGAGGACCGCGCCTCCGCCACCGTGGGTGTCGTGTAGAAACGTGTCAGCAGGTGCGGCAGTCCCGCGGTGCCGACCATCAGGCAGAAAATCATCGCGAGAAAATTGCGCCGCGAGACGTCGAACAGTTGCCGCTCCTCGGGCGTGCCGTCCGGATCCCCCGCGAACGGCTGCGCATGCGGCGGCAGCCCGCCGAGCGGCTTCGACCGCTCATGGCTCTCGTGCATGAGGCGCGTCCACAGTTCGCGCGCGCCCGCCTCGTCGCGAGGCAGCGCGGCCAGTTCGCGATTTGCGGCGACGATGCGCGCCGAATCGGCGTTTTGCGCCTTGAGCTGGCGGATGCGCTGCTGGGCGGCGGCGCGTTCGCGGCGCACCGACTCATTGACGTTCGCGAGACGCGCTTCGTATTCGGCGGCGCGCCGCTTGTACTCGGCCTGCACCTGCTTTTCCGCCGGCGAGTCGATCAGGGTCTTCTCGATTTCCGTGATCTTCTGCAGCTGCTTGCCGTACACGAGCGGCGCCAGCGGGTTGCCCAGCTGCTTGTATGCGAGCCACGACACCGGGATGAGGAATGCCATCAACAGGATGATGTATTGGGCCACCTGCGTCCAGGTGATGGCGCGCATCCCGCCCAGGAAGGAACAAAGCAGCACCCCGCCCAGGCCGAGCAGGATGCCGAGCTCGAATTGCACGCCGGTGAGGCGCGACGCAATGAGGCCGATGCCGTAGATCTGTGCCACGACGTAGGTGAAGGAGCACAGCATCGCCGAGAATGCGGCGATGAGCCGCGGCCAGCGGCCGCCGTACCGGTGCGAGAAATAGTCAGGCACGGTGTACAGGCCCAGTTGCCGCAAGTAGGGGGCGACGAGCAGCGCCACCAGGCAGAACCCGCCGGTCCATCCGAGCACATACGCCAGGCCTCCTGGCTGGCCGCTCGAACCGGAGAACCCCTGCAGGTAGAGGCCCCCTGCCAGGCTGATGAACGATGCCGCACTCATCCAGTCGGCCGCCGCAGCCATACCGTTGTAGAAAGGGGGGATGCGCCGGCCCGCGACGTAGTACTCCTCCGCATCGGTCGTGCGCCCGTAGATGCCGATCGCCGCGTAGATCATCACGGTCGAGAAAAGGAAAATCGGTCCGAGCCACTGGCGCGACAGCCCGTTTTGCTCCGCCCAGGCCATGATGCCCAGCGCCACGCACAGGCCGACGACGTACATCGCCAGGATGCGCGCGAGCCGCCGCTTGTACGCGGCGTATTCAGGGTTGTCGGCCATTTCTTGTTGTCGGGAAGCCCCTCGGTGCGCGGATCATCGCACCGAGGACTGTCCCCGGCCAACAGGGTATGTGCGGAAGCGGCTGGTCAGCGCTGCGCCAGCAGCTGCCAGGTCGCGATCACGCTGTCCGGGTTGAGCGAGATCGAGGAAATGCCTTCGCCCGCAAGCCACTGCGCGAAGTCGGGGTGGTCGCTGGGGCCTTGCCCGCAGATGCCCACGTACTTGCCCTGCGCCTTGCAAGCGGCTATGGCGCTCCTCAGCAAGGCCTTCACGGCCGGATCGCGCTCATCGAAGTCGACCGCCAGCAACTCCAGGCCGGAATCTCGGTCCAGCCCCAGCGTGAGCTGGGTGAGATCGTTGGAGCCGATGGAGAAGCCGTCGAAGAATTTCAGGAAGTCATCGGCGAGGATCGCGTTGCTCGGCACCTCGCACATCATGATGATCTTGAGCTCGGAGCCGGGCGCACCCTCCCCGCGCTTCAAGCCCTGTTGCGCCAGCAACTGGGTGACGCGATCGGCCTGGCCCAGCGTGCGCACGAAGGGCACCATCACCTGAACGTTGGTGAGGCCCATCTCGTCGCGCACTCGCCGCAACGCCTCGCACTCCATGGCGAACGCCTCGCGAAAATCCTCGCTGATGTAGCGCGCCGCGCCCCGGAAACCGAGCATCGGGTTTTCTTCTTCGGGTTCGTAGCGCGAGCCGCCTATCAGCTTGCGGTATTCGTTGCTCTTGAAGTCGGACAGGCGCACGATGACCGGCTTGGGCCAGAACGCGGCTGCGATGGTGGCGACGCCCTCGGCGACCTTGTCCACGTAGAACGCGCGCGGGGAGGCATGCCCGCGCGCGACCGATTCCACGGCTTTCTTCAGGTCGGCATCAACGTTGGGATAATCGAGGATGGCCTTGGGATGGACGCCGATGTTGTTGTTGATGATGAATTCGAGTCGCGCCAGGCCCACGCCTTCGTTGGGCAGCTGCGCGAAGTCGAACGCGAGTTGGGGATTGCCCACGTTCATCATGATCTTGGTCTTGATGGGCGGCATTGCGCCGCGCTGCACCTCGCTCACCTCGGTTTCCAGCAGGCCATCGTAGATGAAGCCGGTGTCGCCTTCGGCGCAGCTGACGGTGACCAGCGTGCCTTCCTTCAGATGCTCGGTGGCATTACCGCAGCCGACCACGGCGGGGATGCCCAGCTCGCGCGCGATGATAGCGGCGTGGCAGGTCCGCCCGCCGCGGTTGGTGACGATGGCGCTCGCGCGCTTCATCACGGGTTCCCAGTTCGGGTCCGTCATGTCGGTGACCAGCACATCGCCGGGCTGCACCTTGTCCATCTCGCTGGTGCCGTGCACCACGCGCACGGGGCCGGTTCCGATCTTCTGGCCGATCGCACGGCCTTCGGCCAGCACGTTGCCCTTGCCCTTAAGCTTGTAGCGCAGCTCGGCCTTGCCTTGCTGCTGGCTCTTCACCGTCTCGGGCCGGGCTTGCAGGATGTAGAGCAGGCCGTCGTTGCCATCCTTGCCCCACTCGATGTCCATCGGCCGGCCGTAGTGCTTCTCGATAACCAGCGCGTAGTGGGCAAGCTGCTCCACGTCGGCATCCGTTAGCGAATACCGGTTGCGTTGTTCAAGCGGCACCTCGACGGTCTTGATCAACTTGCCCGACGCCGCCTTCTCCTCAGCGCTCGCGAACACCATCTGGATCAGCTTGGAGCCTAGGTTGCGGCGGATCACGGCGCGCTTGCCTGCCTCCAGCATCGGTTTGTGGACATAGAACTCGTCCGGGTTTACCGCGCCCTGCACTACTGTCTCGCCCAGGCCGTAGCTCGAGGTGATGAACACTACGTCCTCGAAACCGGATTCAGTGTCGATGGTGAACAGCACACCGGCGGCGCCCAGGTCGCTGCGCACCATGCGCTGCACGCCCGCTGAAAGCGCGACATCCGAATGGGCGAAGCCCTTGTGCACGCGATAGCTGATGGCGCGGTCGTTGTATAGGGAGGCGAACACCTCTTTCATCTTGTGCAGCACGGCCTCGATGCCGACCACGTTGAGGAAAGTTTCCTGCTGGCCGGCGAACGACGCGTCGGGAAGGTCTTCCGCAGTGGCGGACGAACGCACCGCAAAACTTGCATGCCCGTTGCCGGCACACAGCGCCTCGAACGATTCGCGGATGGCCGCTTCGAGGTCGGCCGGGAAA
>JAQZBU010000232.1 GCA_029237735.1 Ramlibacter sp.
CATGTTGATGACGCCGCGGTAGTTCATGTCGCTGTGGTACCAGTGGTTCATCGCCGCGCCGATGATCACCATGGACTTGCCATGCGTCTTGTCGGCGTTGTCGGCGAACTGGCGCGCGACGGTGATGATCTGGTCGCGCGGCACGCCGGTGATCTTTTCCTGCCAGGCGGGCGTGTACGGGGTGTCGTCGTCGAAGCTCTTTGCTGCGAGCTCTCCGTCGAGGCCGCGGGCCACGCCGTAGTTGGCAACCTGCAGGTCGAACACTGTCGCCACGAGGGCGTAGCGCTCATCGCCTTCCTTGCCCAGCTTGATGCGCTGCACGGGCACGGTGCGCACCAGCACGTCGGTCTGCTCGTTGTTCGGGAAGTGTTCGCTGACGATGCCGCCGAAGTAGGGGAAGCCGACGTGCGCCGTCTCGCTGCTCGGCGCTTCGCCTTCGAGTACGGACAGCTTGAGCTTCACTTGACGGTCGCCGCGCGCTTCTTGATCCTGCAGGTTCCACTGGCCCTGGTCCGGGCGGCCGTCCGGGCCCCAGCGGAAGCCGATGGCGCCCTTGGGCAGCACGACCTTGCCGGCGTCGTCGAAAGCGACCGTCTTCCATTCCGGGTTGTTCGATTGGCCGAGCTTGCCGTTGAAGTCGGAGGCGCGCACGTAGCGGTCCGGCACCATCACCTTTGCGCCGGAGGGCAGTGTCTGCTCCTTGAGCATCACGAGCATGGGCAGGTCGGTGTAGCGGCGCGCGTAGTCGTCGAAGTACGCCGAGCGCTTGTCGAAATAGAACTCCTTCAGGATCACGTGGCCCATCGCCATCGCAACGGCTGCATCCGTGCCCTGCTTGGGGTGCATCCACAGGTCGGAGAGCTTGGCGACTTCGGAGTAGTCGGGCGTGATCGCGACGGTCTTGGTGCCCTTGTAGCGGACTTCGGTGAAGAAGTGCGCGTCGGGCGTGCGCGTCTGCGGCACGTTGGAGCCCCAGGCGATGATGAAGCTGGAGTTGTACCAGTCGGCCGATTCCGGCACGTCGGTTTGTTCGCCCCAGATCTGCGGGGATGCGGGGGGCAAGTCGCAGTACCAGTCGTAGAACGACATGCACACGCCGCCGATCAGCGACAGGTAGCGCGAGCCGGCCGCGTAGCTCACCATCGACATCGCGGGAATCGGCGAGAAGCCGATGATGCGGTCGGGGCCATGCTGGCGGATGGTGTGGATGTTGGCCGCGGCGATGATCTCGTTGACCTCGTCCCAGCTGGAGCGGGTGAAGCCGCCCAGGCCGCGCACGGCCTGCCAGCTCTTGCGGGTTTCCTCGTTGCCGACGATCGCGGCCCAGGCCAGCACCGGCGCCATGGTCTTGCGCGCCTCGCGCCAGGCCTTGAGCAGGCGGCCGCGCACCATGGGGTACTTCACGCGGTTGGCGCTGTACAGGTACCAAGAATAAGAAGCGCCCCGGGCGCAGCCGCGGGGCTCGTGGTTGGGCATGTCCCAACGCGTTCGGGGGTAGTCGGTCTGTTGGGTTTCCCAGGTGACGATGCCGCCCTTGACGTAGATCTTCCACGAGCAGGAGCCCGTGCAGTTGACGCCGTGGGTGCTGCGCACGATCTTGTCGTGCGCCCATCGGGCGCGGTAGGCGTCCTCCCAGGTGCGGTCTTCACCCGTGGTTTGCCCGTGGTCGCCGGAGAACGGCTCACGGGGCTGCGAGAAGTAAGTCAGTCGGTCGAGAAAGTGGCTCATTCTTGGGTCCTTTTGTTCGTTGTCATCCCGGCCTTGAGCCGGGATCCACCTGGGCACGCCAACATGGATGCCGGATCAAGTCCGGCATGACAGAAATGGGGTCAGCAGGGCATGGGCGCGTTCTTGCGCGAATAGAACCACCAGGTGATGCCGATGCACACCAGGTAGAAGACGATGAAGACGTACAGCGCAGCCTCGGGGCCGCCGGTGATCGAGATCGACGTGCCGTAGCTCTTGGGGATGAAGAACCCGCCGTAGGCCGCCATCGCGGCGGTGAAGCCCAGCGTGGCCGCGCCTTCGGTGTTGCCCTCCTTGATCGCCGCGGCCTTGGCCTGCGGGTCATTCTGGTTGACGCGTGCCAGCGCTTCGTTGAGGAAGATCACGGGAATCATCCGGAACGTGGAGCCGTTGCCGATGCCCGTGGTGAAGAACAGCACGAGGAACATCAGGAAGAAGCCGGTGAAGCTGCCGCCCGACGGGCCGCTGGGCAGGAAGTACAGCACGCCAACCACCGCGCCCGCCATCACGACGAAGTTCCAGAACGTGACGGTGGCGCCGCCCAGCTTGTCGGAGAGCCATCCGCCGAACGGTCGCACGACGGCGCCGATCAGGGGGCCGAGCCATGCATAAGCCAGCGCGTTGACAGCGGGGAACTGGCTCTTGATCAGCAGGGGGAAGCCCGCGGCGTAGCCGATGAAAGAGCCGAAGGTGCCGAGGTACAGCAGGCACATCAGCCAGTTGTGCTTGCGGCGGAAGATCGTGGCCTGCGTGGCGAAAGACGCCTTGGCGTTGGCGATGTCGTTCATGCCGAACCAGGCGGCCAGCGACGCGATCAAGATCCATGGCACCCAGATGAAGGCGGCGTTCTGCGTCCACACCTGCACGGTCTGTCCGTTCTTGACGATGGTCTGCGCATCGCCTCCGAAGATGCCGAAGATGCCGGCCGTCACGATCAGCGGGCTCAGGAACTGCACCACCGACACGCCCAGGTTGCCCAGGCCGGCGTTGACACCCAGGGCCGAGCCCTTGCGCTCCTTCGGGAAGAAGAAGCTGATGTTGGCCATGCTCGACGAGAAGTTGCCGCCGCCCAGGCCGCACAGCAGCGCGAGTGCCAGCATGGTGGGGTAGGTGGTGGTGTTGTCCTGCACCGCGTAGCCGATGCCGATCGCCGGGATCATCAGGCTGGCGGTGGAGAGCGCCGTCCAGCGGCGCCCGCCCACGACGGGGACGATGAACGAGTAGAAGATGCGCAGCGTCGCGCCGGAGAGCGCGGGCGCCGCGGCCAGCCAGAACAGCTGGTTGGTGGAGTATTTGAAGCCGAGGGCGGGCAGGCCCACAGCCACGACGCTCCAGACCTGCCAGACCGCGAAGGCCAGGAACAGCGCCGGGACGCTGATCCACAGGTTGATCTTTGCGATGGCCTCGCCTTCACGCTCCCAGTCCCAGAAGGCCTTGTCTTCGGGTTGCCAGATCGACAGCACGCGGCCGCGACGGGGGACGGGTGCAACAGTGGTACTCATGATCATGCCCTTCCAAGAGCGGTATCGAGAGAGGCGGGTTTGCCTTCGGAGACGGTGTGGTGGAGATGGAACGACGGGCTCTCGGGCGCCTCGCTGCCCATGACTTCAGTGCGGCGCACTTCGGTGAAGTACATCCAGATGAGCGACACCCACACAACGCCGTACATCAGCATGAAGGCGCTGGAGCGCAGGCCGGTGATGTCCATCAGGGCGCCGAACATGATCGGCAGGACGAAGCCGCCCAGGCCGCCGGCGAGGCCGACGATGCCGGAGATGGTGCCGATGTTGTTCGGGTAGTCGTCGCTGATGTACTTGAACACGCTGGCCTTGCCGAAGGCCCAGGCGATACCCAGGATGAACATCAGCGCGGTGAAGACGTACACGTTCAGGCCCAGGCTGAAGCTCTTGGGGCCGTTGACGGTGATGAAGGTGACATCGAACTGCGGGTACGACAGCAGGAACAGGCAGATCCAGCTCACCCACATCACCCACCAGGTCATCGTGTGCGCGCCGTACTTGTCCGAGAGCCAGCCGCCGATGGCGCGCAGCACTCCTCCGGGCAGCGAGAACGCGGCGGCCAGCAGGGCGGCCCAGCGGATGTCGAGGCCGAACTCGCCGACGTAGTACTGCACCATCCACAGCGAGAGCGCGACGTAGCCGCCGAACACGATGCTGTAGTACTGGCAGTAGCGCAGCACCTTCGGGTCCTTCAGGGCCTTGAGCTGGTCCACGAACTTGACGTTGCTGGAAACCAGGTGCTTGGGGTCGCTGTAGCTGAAGAACCAGAACAGCAGCAGCGTGCCGAGCATCACGGCCGCGTAGACCTGCGGAACCATGGTCCAGCCGAACGCGACGACGAGCGCCGGGGCGATGAACTTGTTGACGGCCGCACCGGAGTTACCCGCGCCGTACACGCCCATCGCGAGGCCCTGGCGATTGCGCGGGAACCAGCGCGCGACATAGGGCGTGCCCACCGAGAACGAGCCACCGGCCAGGCCGACGAACAGGCCGATGACCAGGAAGTGCCAGTACGCCGTGGCGTACGACATGAGGTAGATGGCCGGCACGGTAATGGCCATCAGGATCGTCATCACGATACGGCCGCCGAAGCGGTCCGTCCAGATGCCCAGGGGCACGCGGATCAGCGAGCCCGTGAGCACCGGCATCGCGGTGAGCAGGCCGAACTCGGTGGCGTTGAGGCCCAGCGTTTTCTTGATCGGGATGCCGATCACGCCGAACATCATCCAGACCATGAAGCACACGGTAAAGGCCAGTGTGCTGACGGCCAGCACCGACCACGATTGGCGGCTTACGACGTGATCTGGCGGATGGATTTGCTTTCTGTGCGTCACTTGGGGCTCCTGGGTTCCTTCTTGACGGGCACCAATGTCGCTCTTTGCGGCCTTGGCGAATATCCCTCCGTGGTGCAGGGGAGGCTGTGCAAAAGGAGGATGCCGGGCGGCGTGGCATCGTTCTTTGGAACTAGTCCTGTGGTGGATGGGGCGGAAAACTGCATGCCGCAATGATTCCCGTTCGGGGTGCGCGAGCCCATCGGTGGTGTCCCAAAAAGGTGCTGGGATTCGTCCGGATCGGTGCTCGGCGTCCGCCGAGGCGGCTAGGAATCGTCTGAGATGCCTGTCATGCCGGACTCGATCCGGCATCCATGTCTTCATTTCGCATGCGCAGACCTCGCGTGCAAATCCGCGTGCGGGTGGGCTGTGCCGCGCGACGAGGCGGTCGGCCCTATGGGCCGACTGAACCTGCGATGAGCGGTTTTGCGGTCGCATCGCGCAACTCACTCCGCGCCCTGAGG
>JAQZBU010000120.1 GCA_029237735.1 Ramlibacter sp.
GACGTCACGGGCGATGGCGTCGAACTGCTGCGTCGACACGCCGGGCAGCGCCTCCACCTCCACACGCACCTGGTCGAGGATGCCCTTGCGCTCGACCACCAGCTGGTAGTGCGGCGCGAGGTTGGGCCGCGTCAGCAGCACGGCCTCGATCTGCGACGGGTACACGTTGACGCCGCGGATGATCAGCATGTCGTCGTTGCGGCCCGTGATGCGCAGGATGCGCACATGGGTGCGGCCGCAGTCGCAGGGCTGCGTGGTCAGGCGCGTGATGTCGCGCGTGCGGTAGCGGATCATGGGCAACGCCTGCTTGGTGAGGGTGGTGATGACCAGTTCGCCGGCCTCTCCCTCCGGCAGCGGCTTGCCCGTGTCCGGGTCGATCACCTCGAACAGGAAGTGATCCTCCCAGCCATGCAGCCCCTCCTGGCACTCGCATTCGCAGGCAACGCCGGGGCCCATGATCTCCGACAGGCCGTAGATGTCCACGGCCTTCACCCCGATGCGCGACTCGATCTCCCGCCGCATCGCCGCGCTCCAGGGCTCCGCGCCGAAGAGGCCGATGCGAAGCGCGCTCTGGCGCAGGTCCACGCCCTGCTGCTCCGCCAGCTCGGCGATGGCAAGCGCGTAGGAAGGCGTGGCGCAGAGCACTCGCGCCTTGAAGTCCATGATCAGCGCGATCTGCCTTTCGGTCGAGCCGCCCGACATGGGGACCACCACGGCGCCGAGCCGCTCGGCGCCGTAATGCGCGCCCAGCCCGCCGGTAAACAGGCCGTAGCCATACGCGTTGTGCACCACGTCGCCGGGCCGGATGCCCGCGGCGAACATCGAGCGCGCCATCAGGTCGGACCAGTTGTTGATGTCCTCATGCGTGTAGCCGACGACGGTGGGCTTGCCCGTCGTGCCGGACGATGCGTGCAGGCGGGCCAACTGGCCCTGGGGCCGCGCGAAGAGGCCGAAGGGATAGTTGTCGCGCAAGTCCGTCTTGACGGTGAAGGGCAGAAGCGCGACGTCTTCCATCGTCCGGATGTCCGCGGGGCGCAGGCCCCGGGCCTGCAGGCGCTCGCGCAGTACCGGCACGTTGTCATACGCGTTCTGCAGCATGGCGCGCAGCCGTTCGAGCTGCAGCTGCGCCAGGCGCTCGCGTGGCATCGTTTCCACCTGCCTGTGCAGGAAGCTGCGGCCGAGGTCGCTGGCGCGAAGCCCGGTTTCCGCTGTCGAGATGGCACCCATGGGGACCTCCTGGTTTTGTGGGATTGGCAATTCAGCGGGGCACGCCGCGCACGGGCAGGTGCACCAGCGAAAAGCCCTGGTAATACGCACCACGCGTGATCAGCGTGAACTTGAAGTAAGCGCCCGTCACCGCAACAGCGGCCCCGGCGGCGGTGAGCAAGGCTGCGCTCAACATTCCCTGCGCCTGCGCGAAACTCGCGGCCAGGATCAAGGCCAGGGGCAAGACGCTGCCCAGCCACTGCACAAAGACGCCGGCGCGATCGATTGCGTGCAGCGCCGGCACAGGCGCACCCGCGATGCTCGCGCGCCAAGCCCGCCAGAGCAGCCAGCGCATGAGCACCAGGACACCAAACAGAGCGACGAGCGCGCCGCTGCTGAACTGCCATGCCGCCACCACCCAGAACAGGCCCGCCCCTTCGGCCAGGCCCGTGAACACGAGCAGCGGCACCGTCAGCGGCTCGCGCCACGTGGGGATACCCTTGGCTCCCTGCACGATGCGGGCCTGGCAGTAGAGAAACGCCAACGCGGCGACGGCCAGCGGCGCGGCCCAGGCGCTCACGCCGAACAGCAACCCCAGGCCCAGCCCGAACACGAGAATGGAAATCAGCGCTTCGCGCGACATCCACGACGTGCGTGCGTTGAAAAAAACGTTCATCGCGCGAAACGGCCGCCCGATTTCCAGCCACACGCAGAACAGACCCAGGCCGACCAGGCCCAAGCCCCCCAGCACGAGCACGATCGCGGCGATGCCCTTGACGCCCGACAGCTGGGTGAACAGCAGCAGGCCCGCGCCCGCGCCGCCGCCCATGAAGTTGCCGGCGGCGCGCCAGTCCCACTGGTACTGCTGCCGCGGCGCCGGGCCGACGCTGAGGTTCTTTTGTGTGCTCATGTCGCCGCCTTCTTATCCCAGAGGTAGTAAAAGCCGGGGCCGGTGCCCACCTCCTCATGCATGCGGAAATGCTCGTTCTTCGCGAGCAGCTGCGAGACGTTGCTCCCTGGGTCGTCGATATCGCCGAACGCCATGGCATCGGCGATGCACGAGTTCACGCAGGCGGGCGTCGCTTCCGGGTCCACGCCCGGCACCAGCCCAAGTTCCAGCCCGGCGTCAATGCGGTCCACGCAGAAGGTGCACTTGGTCGCGACCGAGCGCTTGGCGTCGTCGTGCCGGTATTCCTCGTTGAGGGTGGGCTTCGCTCCGTAGGCAAAGGCCGCGAGGTCGGTCTTGTAGCGCGCCTGGTAGGGGCATGCAACGGCGCAGTACGCGCATCCGATGCACAGGTCGTAGTCGATGGTGACGATGCCGTCGTCGCGTTTCCTGGTGGCCGTGGTCGGGCAAACCGGCAGGCAGGCCGGCTCGTCGCAATGCTGGCAGCCGATGGGGATGAAGGCGCGCTGCACGTCAGGGTACTCCCCCACCTCGATGTCCAGCACCCGCCGCCATTGCACGCCCGGCGGCGTCGCGTTCGCGTGCTTGCACGCGGCGGTGCACGACTGGCAGCCGACGCAACGCCGCAGGTCCGCGATCATGACGTAGCGCGTCATGGCCGTCTCCCCGCCCGCGTGATGTTGACCCGAACGATGTCAGCGCCCGAGCCGGTCGAATCCGTGAGATCCATCGACATGGTGGCCAGCGTGTTCAAACTCGGCACGCCGAAGTCCTTGGCCAGCGGCGTCGCCCAGTGCTCGAACTGCCCGATCAGCAGCAGCGTGTCGGGCCGGATGCCCTGGCGCAGCACGGCGCTGCCGCGCACGCTGCGCGCGGGGGTCGCGATCTCGATCTCGTCGCCCTGCGCGATACCCAGCTTGCGCGCGGCCTCGGTGTTCATGATCACGCCGCGGTGGCCGGCTATGTTGTCCGCCACTTCCTTGATCATCTGCACGCCGACGTTGCCGCCCCAGGCGTACTGCATGCTGCGGGCGGTGAGCAGCCAGAACGGATAGTCCTGCGGCTGGCCGCCGGCCTTGACGACAGCCGCCTGCCAGGCCGCGCCGAAATCCTTGCACGCCGGCAGGGCCTGGTATTCTTCCAGTTGCGTGTCCCACCAGTTCATGTCGTTCTCGTGCAGGCGCCGGCCGAGTTCCACGCCGACGCGCGCCAGCCGCTCCTGGTAGGGCAGCTCGAAGCGCAGGCCCTTCTCCTTGAGCACGGGGAACAGGTACCAGTCGCTTTGCGGGAATGGCCGCGTCGAAAGGCCCTTCTCCTTCCACCAGTCCAGCCCATGGATCTCGGCGCCTTCGGTCAACTCGGCGCTCGCGGCGCGGCAGACCGCGTCCCAGATCTTTTCGCAGCTGTGCACTTCTTTCAGATCCAGCGAGAAATCGCCGTGCGGGTTCTTCAGCGGCACACCGCCCGCGCCCTTGTTGATGTAGGCGTTGTACTTCTCGGTGAGGCCGGTGCGCTGCGCGAGTTCGGTGGCGATATCGGTGAAGTCGCGCGCCTCGCCGCTGACGGCTACGGCCGGCTGGCGCAGCGCGAAGCCCTGGTGGTTCCAGAACTGCTCGATGTACTTGGTGCCGCCGATGCGAATGAGCTGCAGGCTCTCCAGGTCCGTGGCTTCCGGCAGCAGGATGTCGGCGAAGTGATTGGTCTCGTCGCGGGTGTATGCGAAGGCGACGACGAAGGGGAAGCGCGCCATCTTCGCGCCTACGGAGGTCGTGTCCCAGAACGAGATCGCCGGGTTGGTGCGATAGACGAACCACACGTCCGGCAACGTCACGCGCGGCAGGCCTTTGGGCGTTTCGTCCAGGAACATCCACGAAAAATGCGTCGGCCCCAGCGCCTGGCTCCATGGGCCGTCGGCGGCCAGCGGCACCATGGTGCGGTAGGCGTTGCGGATGTTGGGCTTGGGCGACCAGTGTTCCTTGTCGGTCGGGTTCAGCGGGTAGTGCATGAAACCGTCGGGGCCGGGCTGGACGCTTTCCAGCCGCTCGGACATCGGGCGGTTCAGCCGCACGGTCGTGCCGATCGTGCCGCCCGGCACTTCCAGCGCTCCCACCAGCGTGGCCAGCATCGTGCGGGCCCAGCAGCATTCGAAGCCGCCCCAGCCGTTGTTCACGGTCTTGCCCAGCGACACGGCCACCGGCCGGTAGGGCATGGTCTTGCCGTCGATCTCGATCGTCTGGCCCACGCACGCGTGTTCCGAAAACTCATGGGCGATTTTGCGGATGACCTCCGCCTTCACGTCGCAGATGCCCGCGGCCCACTCGGGCGAATAGGGCTGCATGTGAGCGACGAGCTTGTCGAATGCCGTCGCGCCGGAGAGCAGGCCGTCACCGAGCACATCGCCGTCGGCGCCGATCTCCACGGCGTCCGCTTCGCAGTAGCCCTCAAGCGCCTCCGTGAGGCCGGGCGTGTCGTGCGCCCGCGCCATGCCGGTGGCCACGTCACGCACCAGCGGCTTGCGCGTCGCGCGGTCGCGCAAGTAGGTGCCCGACGGACCCACGAGATACGGCGACGCTGTATGGCGCGAGAGGAACTCGAGGTCCAGCTTGTCGCGCGGCAGCTCGTGCAGCAGCACGTGGATCAGCGCATAGAGGAAGGCGGCATCGGTCTTGGGCTTGATCGGCACCCACTGCGCCGAGCAGGCGCCGGTGACGGAGAGGTGCGGTTCGACCTGCACGCGCTTCATGCCGCGCACGCGCGCCTTGGCATGGCGCCACACGCCCACCACGCCGCCAGAGGCCTCGACGTTGGCGCCGCAGGAGATCAGGTAATTACACAGCGGCGTGTCGGGCGCGACGATGAAGGCGCGGTGCCAGAACTCGCCGTACAGGTGCTCGGAGTGGTAGCACTTGACACCCTGCCCCGAGCCGAAGCCCATGTCCACCGGGCCCCAAGCGCCCAGGAAAGCGGGGAAGGTGCCCATGTACGACTGGGGTGTGCCGCCGCCGCCGAAGCTGGCGGCCACACGCGGGTAGCCGGATTCATCGGTGACGCCGCTCTCGCGCACGGCCTTGAGCTTGGCCGTGATGAGGTCCATCGCCTCGTCCCACGAGATCGGAACGAAACCCGGATCCTCGCCGCGCCCCTTCTTCGGATTGGTGCGCTTCATCGGCGAGAGTACGCGATTCGGGTTGTAGGTTTTCTGCACCAGCCCATAGGCCTTCACGCAGACCTTGCCCCCGCCCGGGTGGACCTCCGCCGCGCAGAAGTTCGGCTCGACCTCGGTCGCCACGCCGTCCTGCACCTTGACGGTGAGCAGGTCGGGGCCCGCGACGCACTGGTAGCAGTACGTCGGCACGCGCTTCGTGACGGCCGCTGCTTTCATGCGAGCCCTGCCTTCGCGGCCTTCGACGCAAGGCGCCTCTCGGTCTGCGCGATGTCCACGATGAAGCGCTGGTGCGTCGCGCGGCAGATCGGATCGACACTGTCGCGCCCTTCCACCTTGAATGTCACGGCGCGGCCCTTGACCTCGACCAGTTCGATGTCCAGCTCCACCGGCATGCCCATCAGCGTGGCGGCGAGGTGGTCGAGCTCGATGCGCGTGCCCACCGAATCTTCGCCCGCATCCAGGTGCGCGAGCAGCAGCTCGCGGCAGGCGATCTCGACGTCGCGCACCAGCATCGGTGTCGCGTAGACGCGGGCCTTCTCGCCCATGAAGTCGATGGTGCGGTCGCGCGTTACCTCGAACTTAACTGTGTGCTTCAGGCCGGATTGAAGAGTGGGTTTCATGTCAGTTGCAACTCCATGGGTGTTTCATGTTCCGCCGAGGTAGGCCTGCTGTACCTGGGGGTCGTGCAGCAGTTCTTGTGCGGAGCCGGACAGCACCACACGGCCCGTCTCCATGACGTAGCCGCGGTCGGCAATGCCAAGGGCGGCACGCGCGTTCTGGTCCACCAAAAGGATGGTCGTGCCCAGCGTCTTGAGTGCCGCGATACGCGAGAAGATTTCGGCCACCAGCCGGGGCGCGAGGCCCATGCTCGGCTCGTCGAGCAGCAGCAGCCGCGGCTCGGCCATCAACGCGCGGCCGATTGCCAGCATCTGCTGCTGGCCGCCGGAGAGGTTGCCCGCCAGTGCACGCCGCTTGTCGGCCAGTGCGGGGAAAATCGAGAAAATGCGCGCCAGCCCGTCGCGAGCACCGCGCGCGAAGGCGCCGAGCTTCAGGTTGTCTTCGACCGTCATCGGCGCGAACACCTGGCGGCCTTCGGGCACTTGCACGATGCCCAGCTTCACGCGCTTTTGCGCGTGCATGTGCGCGAGGTCCGCACCGTCGAAGCGGATGGTGCCGCCCCAGGAGGGCTGCACGCCGGAGATCGCCCGCAACAGCGTCGTCTTGCCGGCGCCGTTGGCACCCACCAGTGCGACCAGCTCACCCGCGCCCACGGTCAGGCTCACGCCCGACAGCGCGGGGATGCGGCCATAGCGACTGTCCAGGCGGTCGACTTCAAGCATGTGCCGCCCCTGTATTTGCCCCTTCCCCTTCCGGGGGAGGGTTGGGGTGGGGGCTGTCCTTCTCCGCGCCCGTCCCCAGATAAGCCTCGATCACACGCGCATCCGCCGCGACTTCGGCCGGCGTCCCCTCAGCCAGCTTCTTCCCATGATCGAGCACGAACACATGGTCCGACACTTCCATCACCAGCCGCATGTTGTGCTCCACCAGCACCACCGTGGTGCCCTCGGCCGCCAGCCGCCGGATCAGCGCGTCGATCTCGCGCGCCTCGGTGGCGTTGAGCCCGGCGGCCGGCTCGTCCAGCAGCAGCAGCAGCGGCTGCGCCCCGAGGGCGCGGGCGATCTCCAGGCGCTTGAGCGCGCCATAGGGCATCGATGCGGACGGAATGTCTTCATAGCCGGCCAGGCCCACCTGACGCAACAACGCGCGGGCCGCGTCGCGGCACGCCGTCTCGGCGCGTACGAGCGCTTTGGTGTGGAGCAGCGCCGAGAAAAGCGAGCAACGATCGCGCAGATGCCGCCCTGTCATCACGTTCTCAAGCGCAGTCATGTTGAAGAACACCTGCAGGTTCTGGAAAGTGCGGCCGATGCCGGCGGCAGCGAAGGCATACACCGGCTCGCCGAACAGCTCTCGGCCGGCCAGGCGAATGCTGCCGGTGTCGGGCCGGTACACGCCGCTCAGCATGTTGATCAGGCTGGTCTTGCCTGCGCCGTTCGGGCCGATGACGGAATGCACCGCGCCGCGCTGCACCTGCATCTCCAGGCCCTCGATCGCGAGCACGCCACCGAATGCCTTCGAGAGGTTGCGGATGTCCAGCAGTGGCGCGGCGGCAGAGCTCATGGAAACCTCCGCGCCCACCAGTTGGCCAGCGTGGGCACGATGCCCTGCGGGAAGAAAACCATGGTGCCGACCAGCACGGCGCCGAACACCATCATCTCGTAGTCCTGCAACACGGTGAGCAGCTGCGGCAGCAAGGTGAGCACGGCCGCGCCGACCACGGCGCCGAAGATCGACGCCATGCCCCCGAAGACCACCATGATCACCAGCTCCACCGAATGCATGAACGATGCCTTGGCCGGCGTGATGAAGCCGGCGTAATGTGCCGTGAGCGCGCCGGCTACTGCCGCGAACACCGCCGACAGAACGAAGACCTGCAGCTTGTAGCGGGCGCTGCGGATGCCCAGGGTCTCCGAGGCCACTTCGGAGCCGTGCAAGGCGCGCAATGCGCGGCCCGTCGGCGATTCGATCAGGTTGATCGCCAGCCACACGGCCAGCAGCAGCGCCCCGCCGGCCAGCCAGTACCAGGTGCGCTCGCCCTTGACGATCCAGCCGAAGAGCACGAGGGGCGGCACGGACATGCCATCCGGACCGCCGGTCCACCGGTCTTCGGTAGACAGCACGATGGAGATGATGATGCCAAGGCCCAGCGTCGCCATCGCGAGCGTGTGCCCCTTCAGCCGCAGCGTGGGCCGACCGATGACGAAAGCCAGCAGGCCCACCAGCGCGCAAGCCAGCGGCAGCGAGACCCAGACGGGTACGCCGTAGCGCGTCGCGAGGATCGCGCTGCCATAGCCCCCGAGCGCAAAGAAACCCGCGTGGCCCAAACTGATCTGCCCGGCGTAGCCGATCAGCAGATTGAGGCCGACGCACACGATGGCATTGAGCGCCACAGTCGTCGCCACGTCATAGGCATAGTTATTCCGCAGCACCAGCGGCGCCAGCGCCACGATTGCCGCCAACACCAGCGTGCCACCGCTGCGTGGGCGGGCAGCCCAATGGCGGGCGGGCGCGGCGGTGTCAGACGCGGTCACTGTTGCGTGCGCCAAGGAGACCTCCAGGCATGAGGAACAACACGGCAAGGATCACGACGAAGGCGATCGCGTCCTTGTAGGCCGAGGAAACGAAACCGGCGCCCAGGCCTTCGAGCAGCCCCAACACCAGCCCACCTATCACGGCGCCGCCGAAGCTGCCCAGGCCGCCGAGCATCGCCGCGGCGAAACCCTTCAGGCCCAGCATGATCCCGGCGTCGTAGGAAGTGAATGCGATCGGCGCGATCAGCACGCCGCCGAGCGCGCCCAGCGCGGCGGCCAGGCCGAAGCTGGCGAACAGCACGCCGCGGGTGTTGATGCCCACGAGCTGCGCAGCCAGCCGGTTGTACGAGGTCGCAAGCATTGCCT
This sequence comes from Ramlibacter sp., assembly GCA_029237735.1. Taxonomy (GTDB): domain Bacteria; phylum Pseudomonadota; class Gammaproteobacteria; order Burkholderiales; family Burkholderiaceae_C; genus Ramlibacter. Next base: position 8,795 of record JAQZBU010000120.1, read on the forward strand.
TGCCCATCAGCGTGCGCCCGTAGAAGGCACTGAGCGCCATCACCGCGACGGCCGCCCCGCCGAGCACCCACAGGCTCTGCGGCAGGATGGTGGCACCCATGAACGAGATCGGCGCATCACTGGAGAACGCGGGCAGGCTGTGCACGCCCTTGCCCCAGACCAGCTGGGCGACGCCGCGCAGGAAGAGGGAAACACCGATCGTGATGATGATGAGGGTGACGGTGCCCGCGTGCCGTGCCGGCTCGATCGCCACCTTCTCCACGATCAGCGCCACCAGCACCGCCGCGCCGACGGCGGCGGGCAGCGCGATGACGAGCGGCACGCCGGAAGCCCACAGCGTGGCCGCGCTCATGCCGCCGATCATCACGAACTCGCCTTGCGCGAAATTGATCGCGGTGCTGGCGTTGAAAATGATCGAGAAGCCGAGCGCCACCAGCGCATAGATGGCGCCAGCCGTGAGGCCGCTCGCAATGAACTGGAGCCAGGCACCGCTCATGAAGCACTTTCCGGTTGGGGTTGGCTGCTACTTCACCAGCGTCCAGTTGCCGTCCTTGATCTCCAGCATCCGGAAAGCCGTGAGATCGAGGCCCATGTGGTCGTTGGCGGACATGTTGACCACGCCACCCGTGCCGACGTACGACTTCGTCGCCTCGAGCGCACTGCGCACCTTGGCTTTGTCGGTCGACCCGGCCGCCTTGATCGCGTTCACCGCCAGCATCAGCCCGTCGTAGGCATGGCCGCCGAACGTGGAGACGTCGGCCTTGAACTTGTCCTCGTAACCCTTGCGGTAGGCGGTGACGACGGGCTTCTGCGAATCGCCCGCGGGCAGCAGCTCGGACACCAGCAACGCGGCGGCCGGCAGGCGCACGCCCTCGGCCGCCGGACCGGACAGCTTGATGTATTCGCGCGACGCGACGCCGTGCGACTGGTACAGCGGCAGCGTCAGGCCCACCTGGCGGTAGTTGCGCGTGACGATTGCGGGGCCCTGGCCGAAGCCGGCGTTGAGCACTGCCTGCGCATTGCTGCCCTTGATCTTGGTGAGCTGGGCGGTCACGTCCGTGTCCGTCGCGCCGTAGGTTTCGTCGGCGACGATCTCAATCGCGTACTTGGGCGCGACCTTCACGCATTCCGCGCGCATCGACTTGTCGAAGCCGCCGCTGCCGGAGATCAGCGCCGCGCGCGTGACTTTGCGCGCTTGCATGTCCACGAAGATTTTCTCGCACGCCATGCGGTCGGTGTGCGGCGTCTTGAACACCCACTTCTTGACGGGCTCGACGATCACGACGGCGCCGGCCAGCGAGATGAACGGCGTGCCCGCCTGCTCGGCCAGCGGCACGGCTGCCATGGTGGTGCCGGTGGTGGATCCGCCGACGATGATGTCCACCTTGTCCTGCTCGATCAGGCGCTTGGCGAATGTGCGCGCTTTTTCGGCGTCGCCGCTGTCGTCGTACGACACCAGCTGTACCTTGCGGCCGAGCACGCCGCCTTCGGCGTTTATTTTTTCGACATACATCTCCAGCGTCTTCAGTTCGGGGTCGCCGAGGAAGGACGCCGGCCCGGTGACGGACAGGAACGTGCCGATGCGCACGGGCTCCTGTGCCATTGCGGCGGTGCCGCAGAAGAAACCGGCAAGCGCCATTGCCGCGATGGCAAGACGTCGGGTGGGCGTACGCCCGGTGGGTTGCTGTCTCATCGCTTGTCTCCTGGTATGGATGCCTGGAATGCCGACCTGTCATAGAATCCCGGTCAGTCGAAGCATTCTGGTATCCGGATGCGGTAATTAACCTTGATCTAGCGCAAGCTCCCTTTTTTGGCCCCACCCACACAAACCCTAAGCCCGGTGCGCACCCGCCCGCGCAAACCCATCCGTGGCGCCCGTGTCGCGAAGGACGGGGTGACGGTGCGCGCCGTCCGCCGCACCGACCTGGACCCGGTGATCGCGATCGACGCGACAGTCACCGGCATCGAAAAGAGAACCTACTGGCAGCGCGTGTACCGCCGTTACGGAATCGGCGCGCGAGGTGAGCAGCGCTGGTTTTTGGTAGCCGAGATGGACGGCCGCGTGGTTGGCTTCCTCATCGGCGAAGTGCGCGACTGGGAATTCGGCTCGCCGCCTTGCGGCTGGGTCTTCGCGATCGATGTGGACCCGCAGATCAGGCAATCGGGCATCGCCAGCCAGCTCATGGCCGCGTTGAGCACGAGCCTGCGGCGCGCCGGCGTGCGCAAGTTGCGCACCCTGCTCGCGCGCGACAACACGCTCATCCTTTCCTTCTTCCGCAGCCAGGGCATGATGGCCGCGCCGCTGATCCCGCTGGAGCTCGACCTGCAGGAAGGCCTGCCCAACGGCAACGGCAACGCAGCAAGGGGCGCGCCATGAGGCTGCAGGTGAACACCACGCTCGCGCTGTACAGCGTGATCGAATTCGCGTCCGACCCCGAGCGCCACATCTGATCGAATTCGCGTCCGACCCCGAGCGCCACATCCCCGCCGCCGAGATCGCTGAGAAGTACGATGTGTCGCCGCATCACCTGGCCAAGGTGCTCGCAGAACTGGCGCGTGCCGGCATCGTCGAATCTGTTCGCGGTGTCGGTGGCGGCTACCAGTTCACGGCGAACGTGCGGCGTCTGACGTTAATGGACGTGATCCAATTGTTCGAGGATTTCTCGCCGCCGGGGGCCGCGCGCCACGACCCCAATTCCGCGACGCCCGTCGATCTGGCCCTGGATGCTGTTCTGTCCGAGATCGATGAAATCGCGAAGGCGACGTTCAGCTCGATCACGCTGGCGACGATGCTGCAGTTGATTGCGCGACAGCGGAGCGGCCAATAGCAGCCTGTCATGCCGGACTTGATCCGGCATCCATGCCTTTCGTCTTTGCATGCCTATACCTCGCGTGCAAATCCGCGTGCGGGTGGGCCATGCCGCGACGCGAAGCGAACGCACCTCTCCTCACCCCGGCCTCTCCCAGAGGGGAGAGGGAGCAAGTCCAAGTCATGGATGCCGGATCGAGTCCGGCATGACAAGTCAGGCGCTCATCTCCACCTGCCTGCGCAACCTCCGCCATCCTTCGTCCACCTCGTCCTGCAGGATGGCGACGTTCACCCCATCGATGTCCTTGTAGCGACGCTGCAAGGCAAGGTAATCGGCAACCCGCCGATCGCCGCGCTCGCGGTTGATCGTGTAGCGCCGGCCATCCTCCACCTCGTACAGCGGGAACGCGCCGCACTCCACTGCATACCGCGCCGCCGCAAGGCCGCCGTCATCGGACAGGCCCCAGCCGTCGATGCAGGGCACGAGCAGCGTGATGATGCGGAATCCCCGCATGGCCTTGGCCTTCTCCACCTTGCGAATGAGATCGGGCAGGAAGCCGACGCTGGCCGTGGCCGCGTACGGCACCTGGTGCGCGGCCATGATTTCCGTCAGGTTCTTCTTGCGCGTCACCTTGCCTTCGGGCGTGGAACCGGTGCGCGCGTAGTGCGGCGTGGAGGACGACTTCTGCGCGCCGGTGTTCATGTAGCCCTCGTTATCCAGGCAGAAGTACAGGATGTTCTCGTTGCGCTCGGCCGCTGACGACAGGCACTGGAAGCCGATGTCGTAGGTGCCGCCGTCGCCGGCCAGCACGATGACGTGCGTGTCGCGCTTGCCCTGCGAGTCGAGTGCGCGGCGCAAGCCCGAGGCCGCGGCGGCGCTGGCCTCCAGCGTCGGCTGGTACACGGGGATGCGCAGCGAGCTGAAGGGCTGCGGGCCTGAGATGATCGCCATGCACGAAGGCGGAATCACCGCCATCGCATCGGGCCCGATCGTCGCCAGCACGTGCCGCACCGACAGTGCCTCCACGCATCCGGGGCAGGCCGCGTGGCCGGAGCACAGCATCGGCTTTTGGTTGATGTCCAGGGTTTCCATGCTGTTCACCTTGCCCATTCGGATTCGGGTTGCGGCGGCGTCGTGAGCGCCGTGTGCACCAGTTGCGAGATTGCGTCGGGCGATACGTTGACACCGCCGACGCCCGCCAGGATGCCGTGCACGCGCGGCGGCGACTTGACGCCGTACAGCGCGCCTCGCAGCTCCTGATGCAAGATGCCGCCGAGGCCCGGCGAGTGGTTGCGATCGAGCACGACGACATCGGGCACGCCTTCCAGCGCGACGCGTAGTGCCTGCACCGGCAGAGGCCGGAACAGGCGGACCTTGAGCAGCCCCACCGGCTCGCCGGCGTCGCGCATGGCGTCCACCGCCTCGCGCGCGGTACCGCACATGCTGCCCATGGTGACGATCACTGTGCGGGCACCTTCGCAGCGGTAGCGCTCGACGATGCCGTGGCTGCGCCCGGTAAGCGCCCCCCACTCGCGGTCGGCCTCCTGCGCGGCGACGAGTGCTTGCGCCATGGCCTGTTCCAGCGCCTGCCGATGGCGGCAGAACATCTCCGCCGACACCACGTTGCCCCATGACGAGCCGATTTCCGTGTCGAGCCGGTTGACTGGCTTGTACGGTGGCAGGTAGCCATCGACCACCTCCTGCGCCGGCACCTGCACCGGCTCCAGCGCGTGCGAGACGTAGAAGGCGTCGTGATTCACAATCACCGGCAGGAGCACCTGCTCGGCGATGCGGAAACCATGCAGCACGGTGTCCAGCGATTCCTGGGCGCTCTCGGTGTAGAACTGGATCCAGCCCGTGTCTCGCTGGGCGAGGCTGTCGGTCTGGTCCGGCCAGAAGGCCCAGGGCGATGCGACCGTGCGGTTCACGTTTGCCATGACGATGGGCGCGCGCGCACCCGCCGCGTAGTGCAGCAGCTCGTGCATCAGCAACAGGCCCTGTGACGCCGTGGCGGTAAAGACTCTTGCTCCGGCGAGCGACGCCGGGATGCACGCGGCCAGCACCGAATGCTCCGATTCCGGCGTCAGGATCTCCGCGTCGAAGTTGCCCTCGGCATGGAAATCCGTCAGCAGCTCCAGGATGGGCGTCTGCGGCGTGATGGGGTACACCGGCACCACCTGCGGACGCGCCAGGCGCGCGGCCCAGGCGACAGCGTGGTTGCCGGTGAGCAACATGGGAGTTTGAGCGGCTGTCATTTGCTTTCCTCGCGCATCGTCATCGATCCGGTGGGGCATTCCTTCACGCAGATGCCGCAGCCCTTGCAGTAATCGGTAAGCACCTCGTAGCCTCCATTCACCCGCCGGATCGCGAGGTCGGGGCAGTAGTGGAAGCAGTTGTCGCAATGGGTGCACTCGCCGCACGAGAAGCAGCGGCCTGCTTCTTCGAGCGCCTGCTCCAGCTCCAGGCCCAGCTGCACTTCGAGCCCCGTCGCGACGCGTTCCACGGCGGGCCGCAGCAGCCCGGTCGCGCGCGCATGCTTTGGGTGATACCAGGTCGCGATGCTCTCAATGCCGACCGGGCGCTCCCCTTCGCCGGTTTCGGCAGAAGCGCCGCGCAGCACACGGTCGATGTCGAGCGCGGCGCGCTTGCCCATGCCGATCGCTTCCGTCACGAAGCGTGCCATGCTGGCCACGTCGCCACCGGCCCAGACGCCGTCCAGCGAAGTTGCCTGCCGGTCAGCGACCGTGAGCAGACCACCCTCCGCGCCCAGCCGTTGCGACAGCGCGGACAGGTCGGCGTCCTGGCCGATGGCCACGACGACCGCATCGGCGGCCATCTCGAAATCGCTTCCCGCCACCGGCTTCACGGTGAACTGCCCGCGCATCGCGCCCGGCTCGAAAAGCACGCGCGTACACGACAACGACAGGCCGGAACCGGTCTTCGGCATCACGGCCGTGAGCATCGCGCCATCCACCAGCGCGATGCCCTCTTCCAGCGCCTCGGCCAGTTCCTCGCGCTGCGCGGGCATCTGATCTTCGCGCTCGAGCGAAAGGATCGTCACATCATGGCCCGCGCGTCGCGCACTGCGCGCCACGTCCATCGCTGCGCTGCCGCCGCCGACCACCACCAGCCGCCGCCCGAGCGCGGGCGGCGTGCCCGCGGCCGAGTGCGCCAGGTACTCCGCGCCATCCATGAGCCATGGCGCGCGATCGGGCACGTTCGGCAGCCGCTTGGGCCGACTCGCGCCCACGGCAAGGTACACCGCGTCGTGTGTCGCGCGTAGGTTGTCGAAGTCGGACGCGGTCTTGAGTGCGTGGTCGCACTGCACTTCCACGCCCAGCGCGATGATGCGCGCGATCTCGCCGTCGAGCACCGGGCGCGCGAGCCGATATGACGGGATGCCGTAGCGCATCAGCCCGCCCAGCTTGCGCTGCGATTCGTAGATCGTGACGCGCCAGCCACGACGGCGCAGCTGGAATGCGGCTGACAAGCCGGACGGCCCGCCGCCCACGATCGCGATGTGGCCGTCGCGCTCGGCCGCAGGCGGCGCATAGCCCCAGCCCGCCTCCAGCGCGATGTCGCCGACCGCGCGTTCGAGCTTGCAGATGGACACCGACTCGTCGTAGGCGCCGCGGTTGCACGCCGTCTCGCACGGGTGGTGGCAGATTCGCCCTGCTATGGCCGGGAATGGGTTGTGGCGCGTCAGCACCTCCCACGCGCCGCGGAAATCCCGCGCACGCGCCAGGCCGATCCACTCGGCGATGTCGCCGTTGACGGGGCAAGCCTGGTGGCAGGGCGACGGCGGCTTGACGTAGTGAGGCAGCGAAGCCCGCCATGTGCCGGTCTTGAAGACCTCGGTCGTGCCGTGGGTCCAGGTGGGGCGAGTGAGTACCTTGTTCATGACGCGGCCTGCTGCAGTAGCGATTCCACGGTGCGATAGCCTTCGGTACACGCGGCGACGTTCTCCGCGCGGAGCTTCGGCGATTCCTCTCGAAGCAGGTTCTCCAGCACCGCAAGCGGTGGGTCGCCAACGGCGCAGGCGAGCGCTCCGAGCAGCGCAGAGTTGACGATACGGCCCAGCCCTTGCCGCCGCGAGATGGCCAGGCCGTCGACCGGGATCACGCGATAGCCCGGCAGCGCCTCGCGAAAGTCGGCGGCGCTTCGGGCGGAGTTCACGACGATCACCGTTTCGCTGTGCGCCGCGGCAAGCAGCGCGCCTTGCAACAGGCTGGCGTCGAAGCACAGGATGGCGTCGGCACGCTCGATGTCGCAACGCAGCCGCACCGGCCTGTCGTCCACGCGCAGGAAGGAGCTGACGGGCGTGCCGCGCCGGGCACCGCCGTAGCTTGCGAAGGCCTGCACCTGCCGGCCTTCCGCGAAATACGCCATGGCCAGCAGGTTGCCCGCTGTCTGCGCGCCCTGCCCGCCCCGGCCCTGGATGATGATCTGCAGCACGTTATGTCTCCTCGCATCGGCATGGGCCGACGTGGTCATGGTTCATACGGAGCTTCCGCGAGTGTTTGTTTGATGCCGGTCAACGTTCATGAGCGGCGCGCACCTACCATGGGCCTTCGCGCCACGCCTATGTCCACCATCAATCAGCTCCTTGCCGTCGACGGGCTCAACACCTATTACGGCCACAGCCACATCCTTCGGGACGTGAGCCTGGAGCTGCCCACCGGTTGTGCACTGGGCCTGCTCGGGCGCAACGGCATGGGAAAGAGCACGCTGCTCAAGAGCCTGATGGGCCTGGTGAAGCCCAAGTCCGGCACGGTGAACGTGATGGGCTGCGACATGACGGGACGCGCGCCCTACGAGATCGCACGCATGGGCATCGCCTACGTGCCTGAGGGTCGTGGTATCTTCGCCAACCTGTCGGTGCGCGAAAACCTCGAGATGGCCGCTCGCGCAAGCGCCGACGGCCGCCGCGAATGGACGATGGCCCGCGTGCTGGAAACCTTTCCCCGTCTGGGCGAACGGATTGCCATGGGCGGGCAGCAGCTGTCCGGCGGCGAGCAGCAGATGCTCGCGATCGGCCGCGCGCTGATGACCAACCCCGTGCTGATGATCCTGGACGAAGCCACCGAGGGGCTGGCGCCGCGCATCGTGGCGGAGATCTGGCGCGTGATCGCGGCGATCCGTGCCGGGGGCATCAGCACCATCGTGGTGGACCGCAACTTCCGAACCGTGCTGGCCCACACCGATCGCGCCGTCGTGTTGGAAAAAGGCCGCGTCGCGCTGGCGGGCGATTCGGCGGAGCTGGCGAAGGATCACGGTAAGCTCGCAGGCCTGTTGGGCGTTTGAGGTCAAGCGCGTAGCGGCAGGACCGCCGTCGCTTCCAGTTCGATCTTGGCCGGGTGATCGAGCAGGTCCGCCACAAAGATCATGCTCATCGCCGGGTAGTGCCGGCCCATGTGCCGCTTCCATATGCCGCCGAGCTGTGCGCGCGCCGCGAGGTAGGCCGGCTTGTCGCAGCAGTACGCCGTCATGCGGCAGATGTGCTGCGGCCCGCCGCCGGCCTCGGCCAGCACGGCCAGCACATTAGCCAGGGCCTGGTCGAACTGCGGCGCGATGTCCTCGGACGCGAAGCGCTGCTGCGCATCCCACCCCACCTGGCCGGCGACGAACACGACGCGGCCCGCGTCGACCTCGATGCCATTGGCATAGCCGATGGGCGGCGCCCAACCTTCAGGAAGTAAGGTTCGCATGGTTTTCAGTTCTCCAGTCTATTAACGGGGCGCTGGTGGCGTTCGCTCCCACGTCTGCGCGTCGCGGCAAATCCGTTCGGGGTGTGCGAGGCGCATGTTTCGCTCCACGTCCTCGCTGGCAAATCCGCGTGCGGGCGGGCTGTGTCGCGCGACGACGCGGTCGGCTGCGCCGACTGAACCTGCGATGAGCGGTTTTGCGCTCGCATCGCGCAACTCACTACGCACCCTGAGGCCGCTTCGTTCAAACAGGCGCGATGAGTATGTTGACGAAGCGCTTCGCGCCGAGCGCAAAACCACTCATCGCAGGCGCGTCGCCTGATTGCGCGACACAGCCCACCCGCACGCGGATTTGCCGAAACGATGTTGGCTCGCCGCCGGTGGAATACCAACACTCCGGCGGCGTGGCGGGCGGGACCCGGCAGCGGCGATTTCTGTGGCGGCGAAGCGGCTTGGCCTGGGGACGGGCGCGCAGCGCTTCGTAACTGACTCGCCGTACCTGTTTGAACGAAGAGCCCGCAGGGCGCGTAGTGAGTTGTACGGCGCCGTCCCCAGGCCGAGCCGCTTCGCGAAGTCGTAGCGAAGCGAAGACCGCCACAGTATGAGCCGATGGCGGGTACCGACTGACGCGACGCAGCGCGCGCCACCATGGATGCCGGATCGAGTCCGGCATGACGAGGGCGCCGGATCAAGTCCAGCATGACGAGGGTACTGGCAGTCGCGCTCATCTCGACTGGCCCTAGTCGGTATAACGCGGCGGGTCCGGGTCGACGGCCCAGTCGGCATGCCTCATTCGTCGTGAGGCGCGCGAGCACGGCGAAGAACGCTTCGGCACGGCGCTCGGCCGCGAGCGCCAACTGCAGCGCGTGCCAGGGCTGCATCAGGTAGTGCACTTCGTCGAAGGGCGCGGCCTCGGGCGATTCGCGGCCGGGCCAGTTTTGCGCGTGGGGCGGCAGCGGCGGCGCTTCCTTCCAGCCCATCTCGGCCATGATGCGGCGCGCGTGCTTGCCTTCGTGCTCGGCCATCGTGCGGAACAGCGTCGCCACCTCGTGGTTGTTGTGCTGCTCCAGCGTGTCGGCGAACTCGGTGTAGCGCTCGGCGGCATCTTGCTCCATCGCCAGCGCCTGCGCCATGAATTCATCCAGCGTCTGCGGGCCCTGTACGACGGTGAGTGGGTGGTTGTCGGTGCTCATGATTCGAACTCCGCTTCCAGGTCTGCGACATCGGCGCGCTGCGCAACCGGCGCCGTGGGATAGGGTTTGCGGTCGCCCGCATACAGCACGCCGATGTTGAAGCCGTCATCGGTCATGATGCGGCGCGCCGCGCGGGCCGCATCATCCGTTGGCTCCACCGCTGCCGCATGCACCATGCTCTTCCACTCGCGCTGCTCGGGGCGGAAGGTCACGCACGGGCTCAGGATCTCCACGAACGAGAAGCCAGGGTGGCGGATCGCCTGCGCGATGATGTCGGCCGTGCCGGCCTGGTCGCCCGAGAAGGCCCGCGCCACGAAGTTGGCGCCCGAGGCCAGCGCGATCACCAGCGGGTGGAACGAGCGGATGCCGGTTCCGCCCGGCGAAAGCTTGTTGTCCCAATCGGGTTCGGTGGTGGGCGAAGCCTGGCCCTTGGTCATGCCGTACACGTGGTTGTCCATCACGATGTAGGTCAGATCGACATTGCGGCGGCAGGCATGCAGGAAGTGGTTTCCGCCGATCGAATAGCCATCGCCATCGCCGCTGGCCACGACCACGGTGAGATCGGGCCGTGCCACTTTCAATCCCGTTGCAGCTGCGAGCGATCGCCCATGCACGCCATGGAACCCGTAGCACGAGGTGTACGCCGGGATGCGCGACGAGCACCCGATGCCCGAGACCACCGCCACCTCGTGCGGCGGCAGCTGCAATTGCGCGAGCGCCTTGGTGAGCGACCCCAGCACGGTGTAGTCCCCGCAGCCGGGACACCAGATCGGCTTGTAGCCGGACTTGTATTGCGCCGCCGTCATCACCGCCGGCGGGGGAACCATGTCGTTCATGCGACCTCCTCTTGCGCCACCGCGTGGCCGGCCCATTCGAGAATTGCTTCGCACACTTCGCCGGGACGCAGCGGAAGCGGGCCTGGCCGATGGAAGCTGGCGGGCCTGGAAGGCAGGTCGACCATGGCACGCAAATAGCGCATCAGTTGTGCGCCGTGGTTCTGCTCGACCACCATCAGGCGCTCAACGCCCGCAAAGGCGGCATCGAAGGCCTCCTGCTGCACCGGTGCAAGCAGGCGCAGCGCGATCAGGCGAACAGATAGCCCGCGCGCCGCGGCGCGTTGCACGGCCTCACGCACAGGCCCGCTGGCGGAGCCGAATGTGACCACGGCGAGCTTGCCGTCGCCTTCCACATCCGCCCAGCGGCTGCCGTAGTCGAACATCACCAGCTTGCGCTCGCGCTTGGCGAGCTGCAGCCGGTGGTCGCGCGATTGGCTGCTGGGGATCGCGGCTTCGGTGTGCTCCAGGCCGTCGGCCGTGTACACCGTGCCGGGCGTGCCGGGAATCGCCATCGGCGACACGCCGCTGGGCGTATCGCGGTAGCGCTTGTAGTCCGGCGTGTTCGCTTCGACTGTCAGCCGGGTACCGCCCTTGGTGGGAACAGCTTTCGGCTTGTCGATGATGGCGCGCGATTGGCCCATGAACTGGTCCGACAGAACGATCGCCGGCGCCTGCAGCGCCTCCGCAAGCTCCACGGCCCATTGCGTCGTGGCCACGCAGTCGGAAATCGAAGTCGGCGCAAGCACCAGCCGCGGCGCGTCGCCATGCAGGCCGCTCACGGCGAACGACAGGTCGCTCTGCTCGCTCTTGGCGGGGATGCCGGTCGAAGGGCCGCCACGCATCACGTCCACCACTACGATAGGTACCTCGGCAGCGACGGCCAGGCCGATGCCCTCCGTCATCAACGCAAGCCCGGGACCCGCCGTGGCGGTGAGCGACGGGACACCACCGTAAGACGCGCCGATGATCATGTTGACCGACGCCAGCTCGTCCTCGGCCTGCAGCAGCGAGCCGCCGACCTTGGTCAACGCCGGCGCCATCCACTCCAGCAGCTCGGTCGCCGGCGTGATCGGGTAGGCCGCGACGAAGCGCACGCCGCCGCGCAACGCGCCGTAGCCCGCGGCCTCGTTGCCGCTCACGGTCCAGCGGCCCAGCGTCTGGGCAGTTGTGCGCAGCGGCGTGAGGCCCTTGATGTCCCCCGCGGCCGCCATGCCCTCGTGCAGCGCCTTGATGTTGGCGGCCAGTGATGCTTCAGGCCGCTTCCAGCTGCGGCGCACAGCCGCTTCGAGCGCTGTCGCCGGCAAGCCCGCCAGCGCGCCGGCCAGGCCCAGGGCCAGCATGTTGATCCAGCTGCCGGGCATGCCTTTGGTCATCTTCTTGAGCGGCAGCACCACCGATTGCGCGCCGCTGGCCAGGAACACCGGCGGCACTTCGCCGCCGTCGGAGTCACCGATGACGACGCTGCCCGCATGCAGCGGAATTTCGTCGGCGAAGCGGTGCACGTTCTGCCAGTCGATCGCCAGCAGCAGGTCGAAGCTGTCGTCCAGCGACTCGAGCGGCGTGGTTCCCAGCCTCAGCAGGGCCGCCGCCTCGCCACCGCGAATCTGCGGGCCGCTGGTGCGGACCATCAGTCCGTATAAACCCGCACGCGCCGCCGCGTCGAGCAGCAAGTTGCCTGCCGTCATGACGCCGCTGCCGCCGCTGCCGGCGATAGCGATCGAGAGGCCCATGCCCGGGGGTATCGGGGGGGAAGAGGGCCTCTTCATCGGCCCGAGTCCATTGTCGAGTGAAGCATCCACGCTTTGTCTCCTGCACATCTCATGGCTCGCAGTAAACGGTTTGCGCGCCGGACAGACCTTGACAAAGATCAAGGTTCCCTCGCGAAAGGCTCTCCACAATGGCCAAAATGCGTAATCCGGTACTGCATTACCAGATTAGGCCGGTTCCTGTGTCTTTTCGCGAAAGGTTTAGCTCATGAGTATCGATGCCCACCGCTGGTTGATGACGGCTCCCAACGCACCCCTGGTGCGCAGCGAGTTCAAGGCGCAGGCACAGGTCGGCGAAGTGGTGGTTGCAGTTGCCGGTTGCGGCGTCTGCCACACCGACCTCGGCTACTACTACGACGGCGTGCGCACCAACCAGCCCCTGCCTTTGGCCCTCGGCCACGAGATCAGCGGCGTCGTGGTGGAAGCCGGCGATGGCGCGCAAGCCTGGCTGGGCAAGTCGGTGATCGTGCCGGCCGTGCTGCCCTGCGGCGAATGCGACCTGTGCAAGCGTGGCCTCACCACGATCTGCCGCGCGCAGAAGATGCCGGGCAACGACATCGAAGGCGGCTTCGCCTCGCACATCGTCGTGCCGGCGCGCGGCCTGTGCGAAGTCGACCTGTCCCGCCTGAAGGCTGCGGGCCTCGAGCTGGCGCAGGTCTCCATCGTCGCCGACGCGCTCACCACGCCGTACCAGGCGGTGCGGCGCGCGGGCGTCGTCCCCGGCAGCCTGGCCATCGTGGTCGGCGCCGGTGGAGTCGGCGGCTACTGCGTGCAGGTGGCAAGGCGATCAAGGCCGCCGTCAACGATTTCGCCAAGGCCAACGGACTGCGCCGCACCGAGTGGTTCATCTTCGAATGCTCGGGCAGCGCGGGCGGCCAGCTCACCGCGTACGGCCTGCTGGTGCATGGCGCCACCCTGTCGGTGGTCGGCTTCACCATGGACAAGGTCGAGGTGCGGCTGTCCAACCTCATGGCCTTCGATGCGCGCGCGCTCGGCAACTGGGGCTGCCCGCCCGAGTACTACCCCGCCGCGCTGGACCTCGTGCTGGACGGCAAGGTGCAGATCGCGGCTTTCGTCGAGAAGCGCCCGCTCGACACGATCAACGAAGTGTTCGCCGCCGTACACCACCACGAGATCCGCAAGCGCGTGGTGCTCGTGCCCTGACCCCCTTTGAGAACAACCCGCGAAACGACCCAGGAGACCCCATGAACGCCCCGGAAACCTTTGCCCCCATGCTCGACTTCAAGAACCACGACCTGGTGGACGACACCAGCAAGCCAGGCGTGCGTTACGAGAAACGCCCCGCACGCAAGCCGGACGGCAGCGTGGTGCCGGGCCTGTACAACGCATGGATCACGCTGGACAACCCCTCGCAGTACAACTCCTACACCACCGACATGGTCAAGGGCGTGATCCTGGCGCTGCGAGCCGCGTCCAACGCCCGCGATGTCAACTGCATCGTCTTCACCGGCTCGGGCGACAAGGCCTTCTGCACTGGCGGCAATACCAAGGAATACGCCGAGTACTACGCCGGCCAGCCGCAGGAATACCGCCAGTACCTGCGCCTGTTCAACGACATGGTCACCGCCCTGCTGCTGGCCGACAAGCCGGTGATCTGCCGCGTCAACGGCATGCGCATCGGTGGCGGCCAGGAGATCGGCATGGCCTGCGACTTCTCCGTGGCCTCGGACTTGGCCAAGTTCGGCCAGGCCGGCCCCAAGCACGGCTCCGCGCCAATCGGCGGTGCCACCGACTTCCTGCCGCTGATGGTGGGCGCCGAGCGCGCGATGATGGCCTGCGTGTTGTGCGAGCCCTTCTCGGCGCACCAGGCCTACCAGATGGGCATCCTCACCGACGTCGTCCCCGCCCTGAAGGTTGATGGCAAGTTCGTCGCCAATCCGATGGTCGAAACCCAGCGCCTGTACGACGAGTTCGGCCGCCTCGTGTATGGCACGTCAAAGACTGGCGACGCCGCCAAGGAAGGCAAGGCGCTGATGGCCAAGGGCACGGTGGACCTGTCCCTGCTCGACGCGAAGGTCGAGGAGTTGTGCGCAAAGATACTGCTCACCTTCCCCGAGTGCACGCTCAAGACGCTGGAGGAATTGCGCAAGCCCAAGCTCGCCGCGTGGGACCGTAACAAGGAAAGCTCGCGCGCATGGTTGTCGCTGAACATGATGACCGAGGCCCGCGCCGGCTTCACCGCCTTCAACGAAGGCACGAAGGACAACCGCGAGGCCGATTTCATCCTGCTGCGCCAGCAACTGGCAGCGGGCGCCTCGTGGCTCGGCGCGCTGCATGACGACATCCAGCCGAAGAACAAGCACTAGGGCCCCTGCGATGAGCGACTCCCACTTCAAGGCCTGGACCGAGCGCGACGGTGCGCTGCTGCGCCTGCGCCTCTCGCGCCCGAAGGCCAACCTGGTCGACGCCGAGATGATCCGCGCGCTGCACGGCGCGCTGGTGGAATTCCACAAGCACCCTGGCAGCCTTCGCGGTGCGCTGCTGGACGCCGAAGGTCCGCACTTCAGCTTCGGTGCGAGCGTTGAGGAACATCTGCCGGCCAAGTGCGCGAAGATGCTTGGTGCATTGCACGCGTTGCTGGTGGGGATGCTGGAGTTTCCTGTGCCGATCCTTGTTGCCGTGCGCGGGCAATGCCTGGGCGGGGGGCTGGAGGTGGCGCTGGCCGGCGGCCCGATCTTCGCCTCGCCCACCGCGCAGTTCGGCCAGCCGGAAATCAAGCTTGGCGTGTTCGCGCCGGCCGCCTCCGTGCTGCTGCCGTATCGCGTGTCGCGTCCGGTGGCAGAAGACCTTCTGTTCAGCGGCCGTTCGATCTCCGGCGCGGAAGCACTGGCGAACGGCCTGGTGCAGAGCCTTGCCGAAGACCCAGAGGCCGCGGCACTCGCCTGGTTTGAATCCAATTTGCGGGAGCGCAGCGGCGCGGCCCTCGCCTGCGCCCTCGCTGCCGCACGCGGCCAGATGCTGGTCGATGTGCGTCGCAGGCTCGCCGAAGTCGAGCACCTTTATCTCGAGCGCCTGATGCGCACCCATGATGCCAACGAGGGCCTCGCGGCCTTCATGGAAAAGCGCCCTGCGGCGTGGACCCAACGCATCGTCGACCGCTGCACCCAGCTGTTCGAGGATCTCGACTTCACCGCCGTCAAGGAATGGAAAGCCGCCAAACCCGGCCGCAAGGCCATTGGCTACCTTCCGATCTACGTGCCGCGCGAACTGATCCATGCCGCCGGCTTCCTGCCTGTGGGAATCCTCGGCGGCGGCGACGCGCTGGAGGTGATCCAGGGCGACGCCTACTACCAGAGCTACATCTGCCGCATCCCGCGCTCCACCATCGAGCTGGGCCTCACGGGCCGGCTCGATTGCATGGACGGCATGCTGTTCCCGTCCATCTGCGACGTGATCCGCAACCTCTCGGGCATGTGGCAGATTCTCTTCCCGGACAAGTACGTCAAGTACATCGACGTGCCGCAGAACTACGTCGATTCCATCGGCGGCAACTTCTACATCCAGGAGATGCAGACGCTGCGCGAAGACCTGGGCAAGCTGCGCGGCAAGGAGATCACCGACGCCGAGCTCAACGCCTCGATCCGCGTTTACAACGACAACCGCGATGCGGTGCGCGAGCTATACGCCTATCGCGCCGCCAAGCCGTGGCAGGCGCCCACGTCGGAGGTGTACGTGCTGCTGCGCGCCGGCATGGTGCTGCCGCCGGAAGACCACACGGTCCTGATCCGCGAGTACCTCGAAGCCACGGATGCCGAGCCACGGGCCAAGCGCGACAACGCCCGCGTGGTGCTCACCGGTGCGTTCTGCGAGCAGCCGCCGCTATCGCTCATCAAGTCGATCGAGATGTCGGGCTGCTATGTGGTGGACGACGACTTCATGCTGGTCACCCGCTGGCTGCTCGACGAGGTACCCGCCGACGCAAACCCGCTCGACGAGCTATCGAAGGCTTTCCTGCACCGCTCCGCCTCCACCGCCGCGAAGTACGACACGAAGCGCGAGGAAAAGGGCGTCTACCTGCTCAAGCAGGTGAAGACGCGCGGCGCCGAAGGCGTGATCTTCGCCGCGCCCTCCTTCTGCGACCCCGCGCTGCTGGAGCGCCCGATGCTGCAGGACGTGCTGGCCAAGCACGAGGTTCCGTACACCGCATTCAAGTACGCGGAGAACACCGGGCAAATGGCCCCCATCCGCGAACAATCCGGCACTTTCGCCGATTCCATCAAATTGTGGAGCGTGAAGTGATAACCCACCCCCGAAGCGCCTTCGGCGCCTCCCCCTCAAGGGGGCGCCACCAGCGGCCCGGCGAAGCCGGTTCCGCGGTGGCCCCCGAACGGTCACCACTGCCTTCACAAATCTTCGGAGAACTGACATGAACACTATCGCGATGCCCGAGAGCAAGAAGGCCAAGCCGGTCGCCGAAAAAGACGACGCGATGAATCTCCAGAAGGAGATGATCAACTCGAACTACATGGACCTGGCAATGGCGCACTCTCAGGGCCGCAAGGTGGCCGCGACCTTCGTGCCGGGCAACCTCAACGAACTGCTGATGTGCTTCAACCTGGCACGCAGTCTGCCGGAGACCAACGCGTTGCAGAACGGCATGCGCAAGAAGTCCGGCAAGATGATCATGGATGCCGAGCGCGACGGCCAGAGCGAGGACGTCTGCACCTACGTCAAGGCGGATCTCGGCGCGATGATGGGCGGCGAGATCGGCCCCACGGGTGACCCGTTGCCCAAGCCGGACATCCTGCTGCTGTCGTACACCGGCTGCTTCACCTTCATGAAGTGGTTCGAGCTGATCCGCCACAAGTACGGCTGCGAGACCGTGATGCTGCACGTGCCCTACCAGAGCGAAGGCCGCATCCAGCCCAACATGCGCGAGTACGTGGTCAAGCAGCTGAAGGAGACCGTGATCCCGACGCTGGAGCGCA
>JAQZBU010000012.1 GCA_029237735.1 Ramlibacter sp.
TCTTAATCCGTAGGTCGAGTGTTCGAGTCACTCAGGGCCCACCACTCATCCCGCAAGGGTATTGAAAAGCCTGCTATCTTTTGGATAGCAGGCTTTTCGGCTTTTGGCGTGGTGACAGTCTGGTGACAGTTTGCGCTCGACCTGGTTAGGCGCCGTCATGTCGGCGCAGTCCCCCACGCGCTCCAACCTATGCCGGACATTCAGAGTGCCGCCAGATGGCTGCGATTCAAGCGCTTGAATGACGGAGGGCAATATCTCCCCCGCTACCCTGTCCGCTGAGAGGGATCCAGACCAGCAAAGCAGGTGTTTACCGAACTCGAACCTGTCGAGTTCATGTCGAAACTGGTTCGAAGGCATCCATGGAGTTCGCTGGACGAGCGGAGCAGGTGGCAGCAGTATGGGGCGCCTAAGTACCGGCCAGGACAGGATTTTTTATCGATGACCCGGAACCGGCTCTACCCCTATAAGAGGGCTTTCACTGGCGATTTTTCGGCAAGACTAGCCGCAGCCAAATAGCGCGTGCTCGAGGACATCACGTGGGCTGTAGGCAGGGGCGCAAGCCGCCTGTCAGCCACTGCCTCGATGAGACTAGTAGACCAGACATTAGGCCGCGTAGGCCGCCATAAAGACCCTCACTGCCTCCCGCAACAAAGCCCTGTCCTCCTTGGCATCTGGCATGTCAAGCATGAGCAAGCCGCGGATGTGGCCAGAGCCAGGAACATCGACAGGAACAGGTCCGCCGCCTGAAGCGGGTTCCGCACTTTCAGCGTGCCCGCAGAATGGGCGCGGCGCAGGTATCTGGCCAGCTCACTGTTCAGTCTCTCCGGACCTTCCTTGTAGAACGCGCGGCAGGCCTCCGGCTGGGCCCCCGCGACCCCATACACCGAGCGGAACTTGCCCAGGGCGCCATCCTCGCGTGCCAGCGCGAGAAATCGTCCGCCAATGGCCAACAGTGCCTTCTGCGGCTGATTCGGGTCGAGGCCCTCAGCGCCTGCTACGCCACCCACACGCTGACGATCATCACCGCCGCCGTGGGCGGATTCGGGATCTTCGCGATCGCGGGGTATGGCATCGCGTCTCGGCTAGACGTGTTGCTGATCCCCATCATGTTCGGCTTCGGCACCGCTGCGATCACCGTTGTGGGAACAAATCTGGGGGCGGGCAACGTGGACCGCGCGCGCCGCGCTGCCTTGGTCAATGCGCTTTTCGTCGCCGCGTTGGTGGGCGTCGTGGGCTTGACCGTGGCCACATGGCCCGGAGCATGGATGACCTGGTTCAGCCAGGACCCTGATGTGCTCGCGGCGGGCGCTCGCTATCTGGCCATCGTCGGACCGGTCTACGGCCTGACCGCGATCAACATGGAACTCTACTTTGCCGGCCAAGCCGCGGGTCGGGTCGGCTGGCCTCTGGCCGCGACGCTTTTCAGGTTCGGCTGCGCTGCCGCGGCGACGGGTTGGGCGATGCAAGGTGCCCTTGACCTGGATGCTGTCTATGGAATCCGCCGCAGCGGATGGCGCCGCAGCCGCAGGCTACTCGCGCTTCGAGTCTGGGCTCGGCGCCAACCATCTGTCGCAGACGACTACGCCAAGTGGTTCCAGGCGCGGCTGCGCACGTTGGAGCCACTGCTGTCCCAGCAGCAGTATCTGTGCGCCGGTCGCTTCACGGCGGTCAGTCTATCTGCACGCCGATAGTTTTGACGAGGTCGCGGTTGAGGACGGCGTCATGGGCAATCGCCGTTTTGAATTCTGCCCTTCCCTTGGGCACCACGACAATGCCTTGCTTGTGCAGTCTTGAGCGCACGTCTTCGGTCGCACTGATCGTGAGCAGCTGCTTCTCAAGGGTCGCCATCTCGGCTTCCGGCATCCCCGTTCTACCAAGCACCCCGATCCAGCCGCTGTATTCGTAGCCCGGAAAGCCAGATTCCGCCACTGTCGGAACCTTGGACAGGTCGGGCCAGCGTTCTTTGGTTGTCACCGCCAGACCGATGAGTTGTCCGGAGGCAATGAAGGGTTGAGCTGCGATGACGGAGATGACGCCGACCGGTAATTGGCCGCCTATCAGATCAGTCGTCAGCGGCCCTGAGCCTTTGTAAGGAACGTGCTGCATGGAGACTTTGGCGCGGGACTTCAGCAGCTCGGTCGCGAGGTGCGCAGGATGGCCATTGCCGCCAGTGCCGAACGAGATCGAGTTCGGCTTCGCACGGGCTGCGTTCAGCATGTCGGCCAGTGTCTTGAAGTTGGTCGAAGGATGCGCAACGATCACAAACCCCGCCACGCCGATCTGCGCGATCGGCGCGAAGTCGTCGAGGGCGTAGCCCGGCTTCTGGTACAGCGAAAGGTTGATGGTGTGGTTGTTCGAAGTGAGCAGCAGGGTGCTGCCGTCTGCGTCGGCCTTCGCCACCAGTGCGGCAGCAATATTGCCACCGGCGCCTGGGCGGTTGTCGACCATCACAGTCCTGCCTTGTAACGTCGCCGGCAGCTTTTCGGCCAGCAATCTGGCCGTCGCGTCAACGGCGCCACCTGGCGGATACGGAACGACTATTCTTAGTGCTTTGGCGTTCTGCGAGAAGGCCGGCAGGGCGCACAATCCGGCGGTTGCGGCCGCGACGGCCAATAGGGTACGGCGGCGAATCACAGGAGCTTGTCTCATCGAAGTGGCCTTGAAGTAGTTGGGGGATGTGCTGCCCTGAATATGCCGTTCTCTTTGGGCCGGCGCTATTCAATCGGCAGATGCGGGGATCGAAACCGAAGATGGTGTACTGTCTGGCAAACGATCATCGGGCACCGTATGGACCTTCGCCAACTCAAGTATTTTGTCAAGATCGTCGAACAACGCAGCATGTCGCGTGCGTCGGTGGAGCTTCATGTTGCCCAATCGGCCCTGAGCCTGCAAATCTCGACGCTTGAAACCCGCCTGGGGCAAAAGCTGTTGGTCAGGAGTTCGACAGGGGTTTCCCCGACCGTCGCCGGCCAGACCCTGTACAAGCACGCGGTGGCCATCCTGCGCCAGGTCGAGCGTGCTGCTGATGACGTGGAACGATCGGCTGCCCAAGTGAGCGGACCCGCCTCGTTGGGCTTGCCCGTGGTGGTGCAAGACCTTCTCGCGATCGACCTTCTGGTGGCGGCGCGCACGCGACTGCCCCAGGTCAGGCTTCATCTGGCCGAGGGCATGAGCTACCTCTTGAAGGAGATGGTTCTGCAGGGGCGGCTCGACATGACCGTCACCTACCAGTTCGAGCCATCGCCCGGCATCGTGGAACATCCTCTCTTCAACGAGATGATCTATCTGGTGTCTCCGGTCAATTCAGGTGTCAAGCCAAGTGAACGCGGACTGTCGATCGCCGAGGTCGCGCGGTATCCATTGTTTCTGTCGAGCAGCCAGACCGGGATGAGAAGAATCGTACAAGCCGGACTGGCCGCCCACGGGGTTACCGTGGAGCCGCTTGCCGAGGTCGATTCCCTTCGAACCCTGGTCGACGCCGTTGAAACCGGCAACGCCCACACCATCCTGCCTGCATCTGCCCTGCAGAAGCATCTCAAGGGCCAGGCCGGCCCCTCGCTGGTGATCAATCCACTGGACATTTCCAGAAACGTGGTGCTTTGCACCTCCGAGCACCTCCCCCTGGGAGCGACGGCGACCGCCGTCCATGAGCTGTTGGAACACCTGATTCACGAGGCGTTGCAGGATGGGCGTTGGGTAGGCATCCGTTCTGTCCCGGATACGCCATCGACTTGAAAGAAGGGCGGGTCTGCACATTGAATAGCGCCGTTGCGATGCAATCCCTAGAGTGGGGCCTTCATCATTCAATCGGGCCGCATCATGGAAGCAATCACCGTTTACTGGACCACTGGGTGCTCCAGCTGCGTCAGGGTCAAGGAGTTTCTGACTGGCAAGGGAGTCCCCTACGAGTCGGTCAACGTCGCCACCAACCCCGCCGCCATGAAGTATCTGGCTTCCCTGGGAATTCGATCCATTCCCGTGGTGGTGCGCGACCAGGAGTACACGTTCGCACAGTCGCTCGATGACGTCGCCAGGTTCGTGGGCATCGAACATAACGCCAATGTCTTGCCTCCGGAAGTGCTCATGGAGCGCTGGACGAAGATCATGGAGATCGCCAGGTATGCAATCTCGGGGATTCCTGACAATGCCCTGGACAAAGTGCCGCAACCCCCGCGCGCCCGTACGGTCCGTGATGTGGCGTATCACATCTTCCAGGTGCCGGACGCCTATTTGCAGGTGGTGATCGACGGCCTGGAGGACTGGACGGTGGTCGCGAACATCGATGCGCCGCCGACCATCGACGTTGCCGGCATCCTCGCGTATGCTGACGATAAGAGGAAGCGGGTCGACCAATGGTGGGACACCCTCGAAGACCGCAGCTGCAAGCAGCCGCTGAAGATGTTCTATGGCGTGCATTCCATGCATTCCTTCCTGGAGCGCTCCGTCTGGCACACCGCCCAGCACACGCGCCAAATCCTCTGGTGGTGCAAGGAAAACGGCATCCCCGTCGAGCAGCAGCTGACCGAGGAAATCCTGAAGGGGCTGCCCGTGCCCAAAGGCTTGTGGGAATAGGCCCATGCAGAACCATTCCAAACTGATCATCCTGGGCTCTGGGCCTGCCGGTTGCACCGCCGCCATTTACGCGGCAAGAGCGAACCTCGCTCCCATGCTCATCACCGGAAACGTGCAGGGCGGCCAGCTGACGACCACCACGGATGTCGAGAACTGGCCAGCGGACGGGGAGGGCGTGCAGGGGCCCCAGCTGATGGAGCGCTTCATGCAGCACGCGCAACGCTTCAACACGCGCGTGGTGTCGGACCACATCGTGAACGTGGACCTGAAAAGCCGGCCCTTCGTTCTCAAGGGGGACGCGGGCTCCTACACCTGCGACGCGCTGATCATCGCCACCGGCGCGTCGGCCAAGTACCTGGGCCTTCCTTCCGAGCAGGAGTTCCTCGGCCGCGGCGTTTCGGGCTGTGCCACCTGCGACGGATTCTTTTTCGTCGATCAGGATGTGTGCGTGGTGGGCGGGGGCAACACCGCCGTGGAAGAAGCGCTGTACCTTACGAACATCGCGAGCAAGGTCACGCTGATCCACCGGCGTGACAAATTCCGCGCCGAACCGATCCTGCTGGACCGCCTGCACAAGAAGATCGAAGAAGGAAAGATCGAGCTGAAGGTCAACTGCGTCGTCGAACGGATCGTCGGTGGCGATGCCGGCGTCACCGGTGTCGAGGTGCGCGACCACGCGCAAGGGGTGACCGAGCTCGTCGCAGCGCAAGGCTGCTTCATCGCGATCGGGCACCAGCCCAATACCGGCCTGTTCGACGGGCAACTGGCGATGGCCGACGGCTACATCCAGACCCGGTCAGGCCTGGCGGGCTACGCAACGGCGACCAGCGTGCCCGGGGTGTTCGCCGCAGGCGATGTTCAGGATCACGTTTACCGGCAGGCCATCACCAGCGCCGGAACCGGCTGCATGGCCGCCCTGGACGCGCAACGCTTCCTGGATTCCTGATGCGAGCCGCTGGAACCGCGGGCCTTCTGCAGAAGAGTGCATCCCGCTGGCTCCAGCTCATCATCCTGTCGATCGTACTGGCAGCGCTCTTCGAGCGAATCGGGCTGCCGGCCAGTCGCCTCCTCGGACCGATGGTGGCCGCCATCGCACTGACCCTGCGCGGCTCGGGGGTAGACGCGGGGCGGGGTGCGTTCATCTGCGCACAAGGGGTCGTCGGTTGCCTTGTCGGGCGCAGTGTGCCAGGTTCATTTCTAGATTCGATGTCGGCGCACTGGAGTGCGCTCTTCCTGGGCGTCACGGCAGTGACCGTGCTGGCCTATGGGCTGGGCTGGGTGCTGTCACGCCGAAAGACGCTTCCCCTTGCAGCCGCGATATGGGGCTCGGCCCCCGGGGGCGCCTCCGCGATGCTGATCCTGGCCGAGGCCCAGGGTGCTGACGTGCGCCTGGTCACGTTTATGCAATACCTGCGTGTCGTCTGTGTTTCGTTGGCGGCATCGCTGGTAGCGCATTGGTCGATCCCCGACGGCGGTGCCTCAGCGGCCCAGGGTGCGGCCGCGGCCAGTGCCCTGCTGCCGCCGCCCTCGAGCTGGCTCGCTGTCGCAGCGTCGTTGGCCGTGGCGGTGGGCGGGGCCTACCTGGGTACCTGGCTTCGCATCCCTGCCGGCGCGATGCTCGTTCCGATGGGGGCGTACTTCCTCCTCCAAAACTTCGCGAACGTTACGCTGGAGCTCCATCCGCTGATGCTGGCCCTGGCCTACGCCGCCATCGGCTGGACGATCGGAATCCGGTTCGACCGGCAGGTGCTGGCGCTGTGCCTCGGCTCGCTGCCGATGATCCTGGCCTCGACCCTGACCTTGATCGTCCTGTGCGCCGCGGTCGGCGCTGCCCTGGTCCAGTGGGCTGGCATCGACCCGCTGACCGCCTACCTCGCGACCAGTCCCGGCGGGGTCGATGTCGTGGCGATCATCGCAGCCTCCACGCCCGTCGATCTGGCATTCGTCGTCTCGATGCAGGTCTTGCGGTTGTTGCTGGTGCTCGCCACGGCCCCCCTCGTCGCCCTATTGTTGTCGCGCACCCGCAGGATGTAGGTAGATCAGCAAGGACAAAGGTCTTGCCGATTACCTGCTGGCGGTCAACAAGGCCAGGGACACAACAATGTCGACCTCGCCCGGGTCTGGGCCCTCATCCATCGTCGAGCCGCTTTCGAGCGACCACCCGACCTTGTGAAAGTCGCACACGCGCAAAATCGATTGGACCTGCTGAAACGTCCGTGGCGACACCTTGATCGGCCGATGCCCGCAGACGTTCGCTGCATCGACGACATCGGCCAACGAGACTCGCAGAAGTTCGGCGAGCTTCTCAGCTTCCTGGCATCGGTGCATGGGAACTTGCATATCGCGCCGAACTGGGGTCCGCTCAAGCAAGCGATCGCTGGATCAGAAGTCTCTGTATGTCGGACGTACCTTCGTAGATCTGGCAGACCCGTACATCACGGTAGATGCGCTCAAGCGGGAAGTCGTTGACGTAGCCATAGCCGCCAAGCGTCTGGATCGCAGCGCTGCAGACTCGCTCGGCCATCTCGCTGGCGAACAGCTTGGCCATGGCCGCTTCCTTGAGACAGGGGCGGCCCGCGTCCCGCAGGCTGGCCGCATGCCAGACCAACTGTCGTGCCGCCTCCAGCTGAGTCGCGCAGTCGGCCAGCCTGAAGCCGACCGCCTGCAGGTCGAAGATGCTGCCGCCGAACGCCTGCCTCTCCTTGGCGTAGGGCAGCGCTACCTCGAAGGCACTGCGTGCCATGCCCACGCTTTGCGCAGCGATGCCGATGCGGCCACCTTCCAGCCCGCCGAGCGCGATCTTGTAGCCATCGCCCTCCTTGCCGATCAGGTTCTCCGCCGGGATGCGACAGGCATCGAAGTTGATCTGCACGGTGTCGCTCGAATGCTGGCCCAGCTTGTCCTCGACGCGTGCGACCATGTATCCCGGTGCGTCCGTCGGCACGATGAACGCACTCATGCCACGCTTGCCCACGCTCTTGTCGGTGACGGCGATCACAATCGCCACCTGGCCATTCTTGCCGCTGGTGATGAATTGCTTGACGCCGTCGATCACATACCCGTCGTCGTCTTTGCGCGCCGTCGTGCGCAAGGACGACGCGTCGCTGCCGGCCTGCGGCTCGGTCAGGCAGAAGGCCCCCAGCATGTGACCCTGCGCCAGCGGCTGCAGCCATTGCTTCTTCTGTTGCGGATTTGCGTAGCGCATCAGGATCGCGTTGACCGGACAGTTGGTCACACTGATCGCGGTGCTGGTGCCGCCATCGCCCGCCGCGATTTCTTCCAGCACGAGCGCGAGCGTCAGGTAGTCGAGGCCAGCGCCGCCGTCTTCCTCGGGCACGCAGATGCCGTAGGCACCGAGCGCCGCCAGGCCGGCGTGCGCCTCCTTCGGAAAGCTGTGCTCGCGGTCCCAGCGTGGCGCATGGGGCCAGAGCTCGGCCTGGGCGAAATCACGAACTGCATCGCGAATGGATTCCTGGTCGGAGTTCAGCAACATGGTTGGGTCCTCGTCGATTCAAACGAGCTCGATCGCGACCGCGGTGGCCTCGCCGCCGCCGATGCACAGCGTCGCAACACCACGCTTCTTGCCGCGCTGCTGCAGCGCGTGAATCAGGGTCACCATGATGCGGGCGCCGCTGGCGCCGATCGGATGGCCGAGCGCGCAGGCGCCACCGCGTACGTTGACGGCCTGATGCGAAATCGACAGCTCGTGCATGAGCGCCATCGGCACGACCGCGAACGCCTCGTTTACTTCCCACAAGTCGACATCCTTCACGTTCCAGCCCGTCTTCTTGAGCAACGCGGCGACGGCGCCAACCGGAGCCGTGGAGAACCACTCGGGCTGCTGCGCATACGTGCTATGCGCGACAAGCCGCGCGATCGGCTTGGCGCCGTACCTCTTCGCGGTGGCCTCGGCCATCATCACGAGCGCAGCGGCGCCATCGCTGATCGACGAACTCGAGGCCGCCGTGATGGTGCCGCCGTCTTTCTTGAAGGCCGGCTTGAGCGCTGGAATCTTGTCGATGTTGATCCTCCCCGGGCCTTCGTCGATTTCGATCACGGTATCGCCACTGCGGGTCTTGACCGTGACCGGCGCAATCTCAGGCTTGAAGGCGCCCGAGCTGGTGGCCTCCTTGGCTCGCTCCACACTGGCGATCGCGAAGGCATCCTGCTGTTCCCGCGTGAACTTGTACCTGGCGGCGCAGTCCTCGCCGAAAGTGCCCATGGAGCGACCGGGCTGGTAGGCATCCTCGAGGCCGTCGAGCATCATGTGGTCGAACATGCGGTCATGGCCGAAGCGGTACCCGCCGCGACCCTTGAGCATCAGGTAGGGCGCGTTGGTCATGCTCTCCATGCCGCCCGCCACCATCACCTCGTGGCTGCCGGCCAGCAACATGTCGTGCGCCCGCGGCCCTCATGCCCGAGCCGCACATCTTGGACAGCGTGACCGCGCCCGCGCTGTCGGGCAGGCCGCCCTTGAATGCCGCCTGGCGCGCCGGGGCCTGGCCCTGGCCTGCCATCAGGCAATTTCCGAACAGGACTTCTCCGACGCAGTTGGCCGGGATGCCGGCACGGTCAATGGCGGCCTTGATGGCGACGCCACCCAGGTCGTGCGCCGCGAGGGACGAAAAATCGCCCTGGAAGCTGCCCATGGGAGTGCGGGCGGCGCCCACGATGACAACGGATTCAGTCATGGAGTTTCCTTCAAGAAATGTCGGCCCTGGCAATGGGAATGGAACGCGGCGCACGAAGCTCACCCAGAAGGCGCTCCCTCGCTGTATGAAACTGCGCGATCGCGTTCACCTTCACCGGCCCGAACCCGCGAACCTGGTCGGGCAGCGCCGCCAGTGCCAGCGCCGTATCGAGGCTTGCCGGCCTCAATCGCTCGACCATCTCATCGACTGCATGGAAGTAGTCGGCGACAAGCTTGCGCTCTGCCACTCGCTCCGGATGGAAGCCGAAGGGGTCCATCGCGGTGCCGCGCAGGCCCTTCAATCGCGCCAGGATGCCGAAGGCGCTGAAAACCCAGGATCCGAAGCGAATCTTCCGCGGGCGTCCGGTAGCGGGGTCCGGCCGGGAAAGCATGGGGGGCGCAAGCCACACGGAAAGGCGTCCGCCTTCCACCTGCCCGCGAAGTCCTGCCTGGAACGACGGGGTGCTGTACAACCGCGCAACCTCATATTCGTCCTTGTAGGCCATGAGCTTGAAAGCGTTGAGTGCCACGGTGCGAGCCAGGGCCCCCTTCTTGCCGGGCTGAAGGACGCGACGTTCCGCGTCACGAACCTGGTCCACCAACTGCACGTAGCGACGGGCGTACTTTTCGTTCTGGTACTCGACAAGTTCGGCCGCGTAGCGTGCGACGAGCTCATCCAGTTCTTCCGGAGGCTTTTGTTGCGCAGCGTTCGTGGCGTCGAAGGCTTCGGCGGCTGCCTGCGGGTTGGCCGCGGCAATGCGTCCCCAAAGGAATGCACGCTGGTTCATCGCCGGGGCGACGCCGTTGGCGATGGCCAGCTCCAACGCCTCGCTGGTCAGCGGAATCAAGCCCTTCTGCCACGCATAGCCGATCATCAGAACGTGTGAAGCCGTCGACTCGCCGAACATGGACCTGGTCAACGAGCTTGCGCTGAGGGTGTAGAAGCCCTGCGGCATGGCGCGACTCTGCAATCGGGCCCGCATGCGCTCTTGCGGCAGCTGCGCGTCACGGTCGCGCACGATAGCCGCGGTAGGAGTCAAGTCCTCGTTGAGGACGACTGCAGTGCGCATGGAGGACAGCCGGGCAATGGCGTCGTCGCCCGCCGACACGACCAGGTCCGTGCCAATCAGGAGATCTGCCTCGCCGGCTCCAATCCGCGAGGCCAGGATGGCCGAGGTTGACCGGCCGATGCGCACCTGGCTGAGCACCGCGCCGTTTTTCTGCGCCAGGCCGGTGAAGTCAAGAACGTTCGACACCTTGCGATCGACCAACGCCGCTGCGCCCAGCAAAGCGCCCACTGTCAGCACGCCGCTACCGCCAATGCCGGCCAGCAGTACATTGAAGCTGCGATCGCCCACGGCTGGAACTTCGACTGCGGGCAGGGCCTCCTTCAACTCACCCTCGCGCTGTGCGGAAATGCCGGCAGGTTTGACCAACTTGCCGCCCTCGATTTCGACGAAGCTCGGACAGAAGCCCTTGACGCACGAGAGATCGGAGTTGCAACTGGACTGATTGATCGTCCGCTTGCGCCCGAACCTCGTCTCCAGGGGTTCGATCGATATGCAGTTGGACTGCACTGAGCAGTCGCCACAACCTTCGCACACCCGCGCATTGATCACGACGCGCCGCGGCACCGCTGCGGGAGTCTTCTTGCGGCGGCGTCGCTTCTCGGCGGCACAGGTTTGCTCGTAAACGATCGCCGTGACCCCGGGAATTTCTCGAAGTCGGCGCTGGATCTGGTCCATATCGTCGCGGTGATGCACCGTCACGCCCGGTGCGAGGTCGCGGCTGGCTCTCCAGCGCTCGGGTGCATCGGAGACGAGCGCGATGGTTGCGACACCCTCCGCGCTCAACTGGCGCGTGATTCGTGCGGGGTCATTGACGCCCTCTGCCGGCTGGCCTCCCGTCATGGCCACCGCATCGTTGAACAGGATCTTGTAGGTCACGTTGGCGCCCACGGCAAGCGCAGCGCGGATGGCCAGCAGGCCCGAGTGCTGGTAAGTGCCATCGCCCAGGTTCTGGAAGATGTGCGATGTCCTGGAGAAGGGCTGGGCGCCAACCCATTGGATGCCCTCTCCGCCCATCTGGCAGAAGGTGTCGGTCTTGAGTTCTGGCTGCATCAGCGCCATGATGTGGCAGCCAATGCCGCCTCCGCTGACGGACCCGTCGGGCGTCTTGGTCGAGGTGTTGTGCGGGCATCCGGAACAGAAGTAAGGGCTTCTGCCAGGAACGTCGACTGGCACGAGCGCCTGCTGCCGCGCCTCCATTCTTGCCAGGCGGTCGGGCAGGCCTGCGGCTCCATTCATCCGCCGAACCAGTGCGCGCGCGACCATCAATGGGGTGAACTCACCCGTCTCAGGAAGCAGCGAGCGGCCCTGTTCATCGGTCTTGCCGATCACTGCGGGGCGCCCGCCGGCGGGGGCGTGGTAGAGCGCCTCCTTGACCTGAACCTCCACGGCGCCACGTTTTTCCTCCACCACAAGAAGTTCACGGTGTCCGGCGGCGAACTCGAGCATGCCCTCGGTCTCCAGGGGCCAGCTCATTGCGACCTTGTAGATGGAGACCCCCAGCGCGCGAAGGTCATCTGCCGAGAGCCCCAGGTCGGCGCATGCCTGCATGAGGTCCTGGTGTGCCTTCCCGACGGTCACAATGCCCAGGCGGCGTTCAGGTGCGCTGACGATCACGCGGTCCAAACCGTTGGCACGCACCCACCGGCGTGCTGCCGGCAGGCGCTCATCGATCAGGCGTCGTTCGAGTTCCGGCCGCTGCCCCGGCCACGTGACGCGCGAGTCCCAGTTCAGCATTGTCGCCCCAGGGTCGCGCTCCGGCGCCACGAAAGGGGTGTGCACCTTCAGGTCGACGACGCCGGCGGCTTCGATGACTTCGGCGATGGTCTTGAAGCCGACCCACAGGCCGCTGTAACGGGACAGGGCAATGCCGGCCAGGCCCATCTCGAGCACCTCGCTGACGCTTGCCGGCTGGAGCACTGGCATGGATACGGCTTGGAATATGCCATCCGTCTGGTGCGGGTACATGGAAGACTGGGCCGCATGGTCGTCACCCGAGACGGCCAGAACGCCACCCAGTGGCGAGGTTCCCATGATGTTGGCGCTGCGAAAGACGTCTCCAGTGCGATCGACACCCGGCCCCTTTCCGTACCAGATGCCGAATACGCCGTCGACCTTTGTGGGGCCGAATGCGCGATGCATCTGCGCGCCCCAGAGCGCAGTGGCCGCAAGATCTTCATTGAGCCCGGGCTGAAAAACGATGTCGTGCGCCTTCAGCGCCGCTGCCGCTTTCCACAATTGCTGATCGTAGGCGCCCAGCGGCGACCCGCGGTAGCCTGAGACAAGGCCGGCCGTGTTGAGACCCAGGCTGCGATCCATCCGCCGCTGAACCATGGGAAGCCGCACGAGCGCCTGGATACCCGAAAGAAAGGCGGGCCCATCTTCCGTGCCGTAGATGTCCACCTTCTGGAAGGCTGTGTCAGCTGCGCCCATCATTTATCTCCTTCGAGCACTTACCGTGCCTTGGCAGTTGGCGCCGCGTCAGCGTCATGAAGCCGCAGCCGCTTGCCTGCGCGCATGACTTGACCAGGCAAAGGACGACCCAGCGTCTCCTCCAGCTGCCACGCCGCGCGGATGAGCGCGTCGAGATCGATGCCGGTGCTGTGACCTTCCTATTGCAGGTAGTGCACGAGATCCTCCGTGCACACGTTTCCCGTGGCGCCCGGCGCGAACGGGCAGCCGCCTACCCCTGCAACCGACGACTCGTACTCCGCAATTTCGAGGTCGATGCCGGCAGCGACGTTCAAAAGGCCAAGGCCCCGCGTGTTATGGAAGTGCAGGGCAAGGCGTGCCTCGGGTACGGCGCTGCGCACGTTTGCGCAGACGGCCCGCACGATGCCAGGCGTTGCCATCCCCGTCGTGTCCGCGAGGGTTACATGCTGGAATCTCATGCCAGCGAACGCCTGGGCGATGCCGACGACGGACTTGACGTCGACATTGCCCTCGAAGGGGCAGCCGAAAGCAGTCGCGATGGCAGCGCGCAAAGCAACGCCCTGCTGCGATGCCAGTTCGGCCAGCCTTTCGATGTTCGTCAGGGAATCGGCGATGCTACGGTTGAGGTTCTTCTTGTTATGCGTCGGGCTGGCGGACACAAACGCGACCAACTCGTCTGCGCCGGCGCGGATGGCGTCATGTGCCCCCCTGACGTTGGGTGCCAGCACACTGACGATAGAGCCCTCTGGCCTGCGAATGGCCTTCAGTACTTCCGCGGCATCCGACATCTGCGGGACGGCCGCAGGAGAAACAAAGGATGTGGCTTCAACGCAGCGTATCCCTGAAGCGAAGATCGCATCGATGAGCTGCACCTTCCGCTCGGTTGAAATGAAGCTCTTTTCGCTTTGCAGGCCGTCTCGCGGGCCGACCTCGGTGATGGTGATATTCATAGGTCCTCAACGAGGTGAGTTGTTCGATTGCCATACCCACGGGCGCACCTGGCGATCCCGCTGCTGGAAGGCGGCGATGTCCTCCGTGTAGCGCTCGGCGACAGTGATGGGATCGAGCCCCTGGAGCAAGGTCTCGCGTTGAGCGGGGGCAAGCGTGAATGCATGCACCGATCCGTCAGGAAACGTGATCTTGCACGCCTGCAGGTCAACCGCCACGTCCTTGCGTTCATCGCTCTCCAGCATGTTCAGGAGATCCTGCACCAGCCCTTCATCCAGGGTCACGGGCAGGATCCCGTTCTTGATGCAGTTCTCATGAAGGATCGAAGCGAAGCTGGGCGCGACGATGCATCGAATGCCGAAATCCGCCAAGGCCCAGACCGCGTGTTCGCGCGAGCTTCCGCACCCGAAGTTCGATCCAGCCACCAGAACAGATGCGTGGCGGAAGGGCTCGCGGTTCAGCACGAAATCCGTGATCTCGGCCCCGTCCGGCGCGTACCGCCAGCGGTGGAACAGGTAATTGCCCAGACCCGATTTTTTCAGGGTGTAGACATGCTGGACGGCAATGATCGCATCCGTGTCCACGTTGGCCTTGGGCATCGGGGCGGCCACGCCCTTCAATTGAGTGAACGCTTCCATGATCAGTCTCCAAATCGCCGGACGTCAGTGACCACCCCGGCGATGGCTGCGGCCGCCGCCACCGCGGGGCTTGCAAGATGGGTGCGGGCACGAGGACCTTGTCGCCCTTCGAAATTGCGGTTCGAAGTGGAGACGCACCGCGCACCCGGTGGAACGACGTCGTCGTTCACCGCAGCGCACATCGAACATCCCGGCTCCCGCCACTCGAAACCGGCGTCCAGGAAGATGCGGTGCAGGCCGAGCGCTTCTGCCTCGCGCTTGACCGTCATCGAGCCGGGCACAACCAAGGCTCTTACGTGAGCCGCCACCTTGCGGCCGCGTACGATTTCTGCGGCGGCCAAGAGGTCTGACAGCCGACTGTTCGTACATGAGCCGATGAAAACGGCATCGACCTTGATTCCAAGCAAAGAGGCACCCGGTGCCAGCCCCATGTACTCCAGGGCACGTTCCGCGGCGCTGCGCTGCTCTGGGTCGGTGAAGTCGGCGGGCACGGGCACCGTCGCGTCGATCGGCATCACCTGTTCGGGACTCGTGCCCCAGGTGATCTGCGGCGCAGCCGCACTCGCATCGAACCGGAGTTCCCTGTCGAACACTGCACCGTCGTCGGTGGGCAGCTGCCGCCACTGCGATACCGCAAGCTCGAAAGCCTCACCCTTGGGTGCGAACTCACGCCCGCGCAGGTAGCTGAATGTCGTCTCATCCGGGGCGATCAGCGTCGTGCGTGCGCCGGCTTCCACACCCATGTTGCAGAGCGTGAAGCGCCCTTCCATCGACATGTCGGAGATGGCTTGCCCCGCAAGTTCCAGGGCATAGCCTGTGGCGCCTGCTGTTCCGATTTGCCCGATCAGGTACAGGATGAGATCCTTGGGCGTCACCCCGGCGCCCAGCCGACCGTCGACCACGATCCGCATCGTCTTTGGTTTGCGCACGGCAAGCGTCTGGGTTGCCAGAACCTGCTCGACCGACGATGTGCCGATTCCCCATGCCCATGAACCCATGGCACCCACTGTCCCGGTGTGACTGTCACCGCAGACCAGTGTCATGCCGGGCAAGGCGATGCCAAGTTCGGGCGCGATGACGTGAACGATGCCTTGCTGGGGGTCTTGCACATCGAAGTGCCGTATTCCGTGAGCACGTGTGCTGGAGCGGAATGCCCGTATGAGGGCCGCACCGCCTTCGACAGTCTGGTCGTCCCGGTTGCGTCGCGTCGACACCAGGTGGTCCGTCGTTCCGAAGGTCAGTTCCGGGTTGCGCACCCGTCGCCCGGCCTGCTGCAGACCGTCGAAGGCCTGGGGGCTCGTGATCTCGTACAACAGATGGCGGTCGATGTGGACCAAGGTCTCGCCGCCCGGAAGGTCGGCAATGCGATGCTGATCCCAGAGTTTCTGGAAGAGAGTGCACCCTGTCATGCTGGCACCGCTTACTGGATGACAGCACCAGACCGCGACACCAGAGAGCCATGCTTCGTGAATTCAGACTTCATGAACTGCATCAACGCATCTGGCTTCATGGGCGCAGGCATCGCGCCTTCGGCTGCAATCTGACTTTTGAAGGTTTCGGATTGCACGATGGTCGAGATGGCTTCGTTCAGCTTGTGGACGATTTCAGTCGGCATGCCCTTCGGTCCGATCACGGCGTACCACGCCTCCAGGACACAGCCTGGAAAGGTTTCTGCGATTGCCGATACGTTGGGCAGGTTCGGCAAGCGTTTTGCGCTGGATACACCCAGCACCTTGAGCCTGCCCTCCTTGACGAGCCCTTCGACGCTTGCATACGAAAAAAACGCGACGTCGACGATTCCACTGACCAGGTCGGGAACGACAGGTCCCGCTCCCTTGTAAGGCACGTGCGTGAGCGTGAACTGCCCCTGCTCCTGCATGTACATGCCCATGAGGTGCAGGATGGTGCCGTTGCCCGATGAGCCCAGCGTGAGCTTGCCGGGATCCTTCAGGGCCAGAGCTTTGAGTTCGCCGACGTTCCGCGCCGGAAGGTTTGCTCGCGCGACCAGCACCATGGGGGTTGTCGCTACTCCTGCAATCGGTGTCATGTCCTTCAGCGCATCGAATGGAAGCTTCTTGTACAGGTGCGGGAACACGACGTAGTTCGAACTGATCAGACCGAGCGTGTACCCATCGGATTGCGCCCTTAGCAACTTCTCGCTGCCCAGTACACCCCCCGCTCCTGGAATGTTCTCGACGAACACTGACTGGTTCAACGCCTTCGACATATGGTCGGCAAGCCGGCGCGACATGCCATCGGCACCTGATCCCGCCGAATTTGGCGTGGTCAGCCGAATGGATTTGCTGGGGTAAATCTCGTTCGCGCCGGCAAATCGCGCGGTGCACAGGAGTGAGGAAGCGGCGAGAATCTGGCGGCGATTGAGTTTGGTCATGCTGTTGTCTCCATGGTTTTGCGTGGGAAGTGGAAAAGGCCGATTTCAGCTAGTGAGGTCCGGCGACGGCGCCCCGGTCGAACAAGTCTTTCGATTCGGCATCCGTCAGCCCCCAGGCTTGGAGGTACTTGCCGGTCTGCGCGCCCACGTCTTGTGGTTGCAGACGAACCGTCGGGAGGTGGTCGTTGATCCGGAAAGGCATGGCTGGTACGCTGGCCCGCCGCTCACCCACAGTGACCTCGAGCAGCGAGCCGTTGGCGCGCAAATGTTCATCTTCCAGAAGATCCAGCGGGGTGCGAACGGGCCCGAACGGAATTCCGGCTTTCTTGCAGAGCGTCTCCACCGATGCCATCGAGAGCGTTACGAACTTCTCGTTCAGACGAGGCAGGAGCCAGGGCCGTTCGGCGGTTCTGCTGGTATTGGTCGCCAGGCGTGGATCGCCCAGGAGTTCCTCGAGGCCAAAGGCAACGCAGAAGCGGTTCCACTGCGCGTCGCTGGTGATGCCGATGAACATCTGCCCGTCGGCGCACTGGCAAAGGTCGTAGAGGCACCAGGCTTGGGTCCTTGCTGGCATGGGCACGACGGGCGTGTCGCCGAACTGCGCCATCGCCATGTGTTGGCCGACCAGGAACGCGGTGGTCTCGTACAGAGCGCTCGTCACGAGCGCGCCCTGCCCGGTGTGTTCGCGGGCACGCAAGGCAGCGGTGATTCCGATGACACCGAACATGCCACCTGTCATGTCCACGATGGATGCGCCGGCGCGAATCGGCTGGCCCACCGGGCCGGTCATATAGGCCAGTCCCCCCATCATCTGCACGACTTCGTCCAGAGCAGGCCGTGCCTCATAGGGCCCTGGCAGAAATCCTTTGAGCGAACAGTAGACGAGCCGCGGATTAATGGCGCTCATTTCCGCATACCCATACCCGAGCCGGGTCATCACTTCGGGACCGAAGTTCTCGATGACCACGTCTGCCCACTGGATGGCGCGTTCGAGCGCAGGGCGAGACAGGGGATTCTTCAGGTCGATCGCAACGCTCTCCTTGTTGCGATTGAGATAGCCGAAGAAGCCCGATCCGAATCCTTGGAGGCTGCGCGTCGGGTCGCCCTCCACCCGCTCGATGCGCACGACTTCAGCGCCAAGATCTGCGAGGATCAAACCACATGTGGGAGCCATCACCGTGTGCCCGAAGTCCAGCACCTTGATACCGGCGAGCGGATATTTGGAAGAAATGCCTTGGTCTGTTTGTTTCACTAGATGATCCTGTATGATCGTTGGATGAAACGACTTTAACGTAAGAGGAGAGATATGTCAAAAGCCGACACGCCCGTGGGGGAATCGGGCCTTCGGGTCAATGCACTGGAGCGCGGGCTTCGTCTGTTAATGGCGCTGCGCTATGACGAAGGGCAAAAGTTGAGCGACCTGTCTCGGGCCACCGGTCTGGACAAAGCCACCGCGTCCAGGCTGCTGCGGTCCCTTGCCCAGTACTCCTTCGTACTGAAAGATGGAAGCGAGCGCTATCGCTTAGGTCCCGCCATCGCCGTGCTCGAGCGCACCGGCAACGCGACGCAGGGCATTGCCGCAGTGGTTCAGCCGACGCTGGATCGCTTGGCGGCGGACACGGGTGAAACAGCGAGCTTTTTCGTCCGTCAGGGCGACTTGCGCCTTTGCGTTGCAGTCGCTTTCGGACATCAGGCTGTCAGTCACTTCCTGAAGGTTGGCGACACCTTATTGACCGAGCGTGGTGCAAGCGGTCGGGTCGTTCGCGAGTTTGCGGCCGGCAGGCCAGTCGGTGATTCGAACTTGGTGCAAACGAGCATAGGGGAGCGCGATCCGGAACTCGCAGCGGTGGCATGCCCAGTTTTCGACTCGCGCAACAAATTGTTGGGCGCCCTTTCCTTGTCCGGCACGTGCACCCGTTACTCGTCGCCTGAGCACCTGCAGAAGCTGCAGCTTGCCGTGGCGGCGGCGGCCATGGAAATCGAAGCGCTCTTTGTCAAGCCGGGTTGACGGCCTATGCCGAAGGTGCCCGAGCCAATCATGGCCGGAGCAGCGGCGCCGGCACGGTGGACACGCCCTGGCTGCGCGCGGCCGCGTCCTGGGCAGCAAGTGCTCGGCCGAAAGCCGGGCGTTGTCGCAGGCGCTGCCAGTACGCCACGACCGGGGGCGTGAATCGCTCTGCAACACCCAAGTAGTCCGCGAGCATCAGGGCATATCCCACCGAAATGTCCGCGGTGGTGAACCTGTCAGCGCACAAGTACTCCTGCTCCGTCAAGCGTGCGTCCAACGTTCGAAGGCGCGCCAGGAACCACCTCGCGTAGTCCTCGGCGACTGCCGGCTGGCGCCGCTCCTCAGGTTCAAGCCAGGAATAGCGCAGCACGAGCGTCTGCGGAAAGGTGAGTGTGGCTTCGCCAAAATGCAGCGTGTTCAAGTAGCTGCCAAAGTCGGATTCGCCCGGCTCCACCTGCATCGGAGTCGGCGACTTCAGCGAGCACAGGTACTGGCAAATGGCCGCGGACTCCGTCATGCGCGTGTCGCCGTGAATCATGAGGGGAATTGTGCCGAGGGGATTGATCTGCAGGAACTCGCGCGCCAGCTGCCGAGGCGGGAACGGCAGCATGAACAGTTCGTACGGGAGCCCGAGTTCCTCCAGCGCCCACAGCGGACGGAAGGAGCGGGCGCTGACGCAGTGGTACAGGCGGATCATGAGCCCATGA
The DNA here is from genome assembly GCA_029237735.1 of Ramlibacter sp. Taxonomy (GTDB): domain Bacteria; phylum Pseudomonadota; class Gammaproteobacteria; order Burkholderiales; family Burkholderiaceae_C; genus Ramlibacter. The sequence goes on from JAQZBU010000012.1 coordinate 19,456, forward strand.
TAGGTTTTTGCACTGGGGCCGCGTGCGACAAGCAAGGCGCAATTCCTGCCAGGCATTGCAATCCGCTGCGTACGCCAGGACGCTTGGCCGAGATCGGCGGCGGTGGGTGCCTAACGGAACAGCTAGGGGACCCCGCCTGGGCACACGTGCATATCCCTATCCGATTGGCAGCATGAGCCCCGCGAAGAACGCGGCCAGCTCTTCGTGTGCACCTATCGGCAATACATGCGCGATGTATTGGTCCGGGCGGACCACGACCAGCACGCCCCGGTCCCGATCGATCCCCCGCAAGCTGAAGATGTCGGCTCCCTTCTTCAGGTCCGTCGTAGTCACGAAGGCCGTAACGTCCTTTGGCTGGCACCAGCAGGGCTGGTATCGATCGGATGTCCAAATCCGAAGGGGTCCTGCTGGAAGATGGCGCGTAGGTCGAATACGGAATCGATGCCCCAGTCCGAACGTGTGTACTTGCGAACCGGCGATTCTGGGGATTTGTAGAGGAACTCGCACAACGCGCGAATGCCCGCACTGGAGTCGCCGAGAGAGTCACCGCCTGAGAACGCGTAGAGCCGCCACCGGCCGTCGGCCTTCCCAGCATGACCCAGGTGCATGGGCTTGGCATCGGAAACGCGCACGACCGGTGCCGAATGAAAGCGTGTGCCGATCACGAATCCGGTGGCGAGATGCTGGTGACTGCCCTCACCCGTGATCATAGAGGGCTGATAGTGCGTGCCCATGCCGGCGGTGAAGCGCCCGTGGCGCTGGAAGTAGCGCTGGAACTCCTTCGGATCCACGCCGCCCGCCTCGACGCTTGCAGCCTGCTTCGCGCGGTCGCTGAACATCTTCGCCCACTCACGATCGAAGTCGATGAGTTCCTGCGCCGCCGGCTGGCGCTCAGCAGAGTAAGTATGAAGAAGCGCCGGAGCCGATTGCTTGCGCAGCACGGCAGCGAGCTTCCATCCGAGGTTGAACGTGTCCTGCATAGAAAAGTTCATGCCCTGCCCTGCCTTCGGGCTGTGGGTGTGGCATGCGTCACCTGCGATAAAGACTCGCGGAGGCGGCGAGCGATGACGTTGAGCCGCCGAAAGGGCCATGAAGGCACATCGTCGACGAAAGGGTTGAATTGTTCAAAGTAGGCCACGATTCACTCCTCAACCGAAGGCGGTAGCTCCTTGAGCCATCTGGTCCCGAAGCGACGGTAGCCTTGAGTCCATCGCCCTGCGCGGTGGTGAACTCCTGCTCGACAAGTCGACGTACTTCCGGTGTCGCCTTGATAGCCTGCCTCTTAGCCGTTGGGAACCTTCATGAAGGCCAAGCGCAGGTCGCGTCGCTCTCCATGCTGGTTCCAACATTGCTTGCGCTTGCGGCGGATGATCGACCGAATTTTCAGTTGCACATTTCCGCAGCCTAAGTACGGCGCCGGCCCCATTGCCATGTTTAGGCTCGATACCGAACGGCCAGAGATCTAGTAGTCCTGAAGTCCCGCTCATCGAGGAGCCCGCCGTAACGGGGTGACATTCTTGGCGGTTGTGCGCTTCTTCAAACCTGGTCGCAACAATAATGGATAGAGCGCGGCCAATGCGTCGCGCTTCTCCGGGATATAGTCGTGGCTGTCATAGTGCGTGGCCTGCACGCCTCCGATCCCATGCGACTGCAGCTGGCCGCGTATGTGCAGGCTTACGCCCGCTTCGGCCAAAATGGTTTCAATCCCGCTGCGCACGCGCTTCAATTGGAAGTCTTCGATATCGGCCCGTTCCGCTACTTCGGCTGCCCAAGTCGACATGCTTGTCGGGTGCATGGGCGTTTCGCCGTCATTGGTGGACAGCAGATGCCCCTTCTTCGGCAAGAGCGCGAGTTCGGCACTCATTTTGTCGGTGACTGGCAGAACGTGGGCACGGGGCGCGGAGCGTTTGCCCTTGGGGTCGAGCATCTTGAGGGTGAAGCGGCTGACATCGGTGTCGCGCAAGCGGACCAGTTGGGCGGTGCGCTGGCCACCAGTGACGACGTGCAGTCGCAGTGCAGCGCCAATCACACCCGGCTCATCGCGAAGCGCTTTCCAGTACTTGCGCAGCTCAGCGGCGGAAAGAGGGTTCTTGTCGGCTTTCCCTTTGATCGCTGCAGTAGCTTCGACAGGATTTGTGGTGATCTTGTAGCCAAGACAAATTGCCAGCGAATAACAATAAGACCAGAATCTAGGGCTGTCTAAGGTCGTCTAGGAGCAGCGGACTCTTAATCCGTAGGTCGAGTGTTCGAGTCACTCAGGGCCCACCACTCATCCCGCGAGGGAAATTAAAAAGTCTGCTATCTTTTGGATAGCAGACTTTTTTTGTTCCGGCGCCCGTGTCCTATTCCGCCAGGTGCAGCATCGATATCTTTGAGGCCTCCCGCCGCCAAAGCGCATAGCACTCCTGCAGCGCGATGCGCGCCATCTCCGGCTCGCGGTCGCGCAGGGCCTGCAGGACGGAAGCGTGCGCGTCGACGTTGCGGTCGAAAGCGCCCTGCACCATCGAGAGCACGCGCATCCGGTTCAGCAGCACGGCGCGGATCACACGCGCCATGCCGTCGATGAGAATGCTCAGCACGGGGTTGTGGCAGGCCCGCGCCAGGCCGGCGTGAAATTCGAATTGGCCATCGACGAAGTCGTGGATGCCGCTGACCTGCTTGAGGCGCTTGACGGACTGCTCCAGCAGATCGATGTCGGCGCTGTCGGCATGGATCGCTGCGTTGCTGACCATCTCCAGGCCGATCATCTCCATCGCCTTCTGCATCTGGTCAATGGACACGAAGCCGAGTTTCAGGCCGACTTCGAAATACAGCTGCAGGAACTGCGAGTTCGGCAGTGCCAGGTAGGTGCCGCTACCTTGGCGGCGCTGCACGAACCCCATGGTTTCGAGAATGGTCAGCCGCTCGCGCACCGTGGGACGCTGCACCCCCAGGATCTCGGAGAGCTCGCGCTCGGTCGGCAGCCGGATGCGGCCGCTGGCGTCGGCCCTCGTGCGCATCGCTATCTCAATGATCCGCGCCAGCAGATCGTCAGCCTCTTCGTTCATGAGGCTATGGTATGCGGGTAACGCGACTTGCTGCAGCTTTGTCATCTACGGCGATGGCCGCTCCCGCGGCGCTGTGCTTGCGCCCAGCGTGTGCATGGACGGCGCCAGCAAGGGATAAAGACTCGCGAACACGGAAAACTGGCGATCGTACAACGCACGACGCTCCGGAGAGCCCGGCTTGATGTACTGCGACGCTACCTGTATGGTGGGAAGCGTCGGGTCGTCCAGGCCGCTGTAGCGCCGGCTCGCGATGCCGCCCAGCAGCGCAGCGCCCAGAGCGCTGGCATCGGTGAACTCCGCCATGCCGTATTCCAGTTGCAGCACATCGGCCTTGATCTGCGCCCAGAACCGGCTGTGCGCACCGCCGCCGACGCCCACCAGCTTCGGCGGGTGCCAGTTCCACTGCGCTTCGGCGCGCTGCAGGATCTGGCGCAGGCCGAACGCGGCGCCCTCGAAAACCGCGCGAACCATGTCCGCGCGGGTGTGCGACAGGCGCAGGCCGATCCACGCGGCGCTGGCCTCGGCGTCCCAGATCGGGCTGCGTTCGCCCGCGAGGTAGGGCAGGAACACGAGGCCGTTGGAGCCGGGTAGCGACTCCTGCGCCATGCGTTCCAACTCGGGGAGCGAACGCACCTCGGGCCACACCTTGCTTTGCAGCCAGCCGAAGCAGCCTCCCAGCGTGGACATCGCGCCGTGCGCAAGCCAGCGGCCCGGCAGAATGTGATACCGGTTGAGGAAACACGGATCGAAGTCCGGCCGGTCCAGGCAGAAGGTGATCACGCCAGAAGTTCCGACGGATTCGAAAGCCTCGCCGTTCTCGCGCATCCCGATGGCGAATGCCGCGGCTACCGTGTCGGCCACGCCTAGCGACACGGGTGTGCCCGCCGCCAGGCCGGTGCGTTCCGACGCGGCGCTGGTGATGCCGCCGAGCAGCTCCGCCCCCGAACGCAGGGGCGGCACCAAATCGGGCTCCACGTTCCACAAGCGCAGCAAATCAGCCGAGAGGCAAGGCTGCGGCGAGCGTACGTCCATCAGCCCCGAGTACGATGCCTGCGTCGGATCGAGCCCCAGCACGCCCGTGAGGCGCAGCCCCAGGAAGCCATTGAGCATGCAGACCTTGCGCACGCGCTGCCACGTGACAGGCTCATGGCGCTGCAGCCACAGCAGGTTGGCAGCCCAGCAGGTCGAGGGGCTGGCGCGGTTGCCCGTGCGGTTCTGGTACGCCGCGGAATCGCTGCCCGTGACTTCGTGTACCAGTTCGTCGGCGCGGCCGTCGAGATAGACGATGCCCGCCCGCAGCGGCGCGCCTTCCGCGTCCAGGACTACCGTCGTCGGGCAGGTCGTGGACAGGCCGATCGCGGCCGCGGGACCCACTCGCTCGGTAACCTCCCGGATGGCTTCGGTCACCAGCTCCCAGTAGCGCTCCAGGTCAATCTCGACCCACAGCGGGAACGGCGTGACCACCGGCACCGAGCGTTGCCCCTTGGCCAGCAGCTTGCCCGCACCGTCGAAGGCGCAGACCTTGATCGAACTGGTTCCGGCGTCGATGCCGAGCAGCACGTCAGTCATTGTGGATCGCCACCTTGAGCGCCCGTCCGCTGCCGGCTTCGTCGAACGCGGCCAGCGAATCCGCGACCTCGTAGCGATGGGTGATGAGCGAGCCGGCATCGATCTGGCCGGACGCCAGCATGTTCAACGCCAGTTCGTAGTCGCGGCGGCTGAGCGCGCTCGCGCCCGTGACGATGAGCTCGCCATAGTGAATGAGGTTGACATCGATGGTGGAGGTGTCGCCGGCGGAAAAACCCGCGAACAGGTTCACCCGGCCACCGCGACGAACCAGCGTCAGCGCTTCGTTCGCGAGTTGCGGCACGCCGATGGCGAGCATCACCACGTCAGCGCCGAGCCCGTCGGTGTGGGCCTTCACGAAATCCACGAGCGACCCGCTGGTCGGATCGAAAACGTGGTTCACGCCTCGCTCGGCCGCGGCCTGGCGGCGTGCTGCATTGGGCTCGCTCACGATCACCTGGCGCGCCCCGGCTGCCCGAGCCAGCGCGGCGTGCATCAGGCCGATCGGGCCGGCGCCCAGGATCACGACGCTGTCGCCCATGCCGACTTGCGCGTTGCGCTGGCCATTAATGCAGCAGGCCAGCGGCTCGGCCAGCGCGGCCGCTTCGAAGCTCATGCCCTCGGGCATGTGGAAGACGTTTCCGGCCGTCAGCGCGATCGCAGGGATGCGGATGTACTCCGCGAAGGCACCGTCGAACTCGTAGCCCATCGCCTGACGGTTGACGCAGACATTCTCGCGCCCGCTCTTGCAATAGGCGCAGGCACGGCAGGGAATGACCGGGTCCATGCAGACGCGGTCGCCCACCTTGAACTGCGTGACGCCCGCGCCGGCCTGCACCACGTCCCCGGCGAACTCGTGGCCGATCACCGAGGGAAAGCGCACGCCCTTGGTCTTGCGTCCGCTGAGGATGCGCAGGTCGGTGCCGCACACCGTGGCGGCGCGCACCCGCAATACCAGCTCGCCGGGCGCCGCCTCGGGCGTGGCCATCTCGGTCAGCCGCAGGACGTTCGGCGCTTGCAGGACAGCTGCTTTCATGCAATTTTCTCCGCGGTGACGGCGTCGTCGAACACCTTGAGCGCCGCGGCTACGGAGGCGTCTTCGTGAATCAGCGCACGCAGCGACTTGATCACCGCCGTCGGATGCGGATGCTGCCAGACGAAACGACCGTAGGTGACGCCACCCAGGCCGATGTCGAGGGCTTCCCGCGTCATGCGCAGGTAGTCCTCCAGCGTCTCGCCCATCTCGCCGCCCGCCAGCGCGACGATGGCCGGGCAGCCTTCGACCACCTGCCGGAAGCTCTCTGCCGAGCCCGTCCACAGTGTCTTGATGATGTCCACCCCCAGCTCCGCCCCGACCCGCGCGGCATAGGTGACGGCCTTGGCCGCGTTCGGGTCCTTGATCATGCTGCCCTTCGGGTAAATGTGCGCCACCAGCGGCATGCCCATCGAGCCCGCTTCCTTGGAGATCTTGCCCAGAAAGGTCAGCTGCTGCGCCTGTTCCGGGCCGCCGACGATGCAGCCGACCGAGATGGCATCGGCGCCCAGGCGCACCGCCTCTTCCACGTCCGCCACCGGCGTGTCGTAGTGGGGGTGATAGTCCACCTGGTAGGCGCTGGCCTTCAGGATGAACGACGTCTGCGCGGCGTAAGGGGCGAACACCTTCTCGGCAATGCCCTTGTGGATGGTGACCGCATCGGGGCCACCGGCCACGACCTTCTTCATCATGCCGTGGATGTCCTCGAGCCCGGGCATCATGCCGCGGGTGATCGGGTGGTCGAGCATGATGGCCAGCAGGCGTCCCGACGGACCGAGTAGGCGATTGAGGCGGACTTGCTTGCCGAGGAACATGAATTTCTCCTTGAATTGACGGGAATGACGATCAGTACATGCCGAACAGGCGCAGTGGCCCGATCACGAGTACCGGGAACAGGACCAGAGCGACGATGGCGAGGACGAGAACGGATACCGGGCCGACGGCGCCCTTGATGACTTCTTCGAGCGACATGTTCGCCACCTTCGCGACGGCGAACAGGCAAACACCCACCGGCGGGGTCACCAGGCCCAGCGTGAGCGTGATCACCACGATGACGAGCATATGGATGGGGTCGACGCCGAGCGCCACGGCCGGCGGCAACAAGACCGGGATCAGGATGAACATCGCCGCGATCGCGTCCATGAACATGCCGACGACCACCAGGAAGATGAACATCAGCGCCATGATCAGCGTGGGACTGGTCGTGATCGACGCCAGCAGCTCTCCGACCTTGACCGGCAGCCCGTCGTAGGCGAACACCCAGGCCGCCAGCTTGGCGGTCGCAGCGATGAAGAGGATGTTGCCGCTGGTGCGGGCGGTCTCGATCAGCATCGGCGCGATGTCCTTCCACGCGATCTGGCGATACACCAGCGCGGCGACGCCGAACGTATAGACCACGGCGATGGCGGCGGCCTCGGTCGGCGTGAAGAAGCCGTCGAGGATGCCCACCATCAGGATCACGGGCGTGAGGATCGGCAGGATCGCCCGCACGCCGGCGCGCGCCAGGTGGCCCCAGCGGAACGGTGTTGGTTTGCAAACGCCGCGGCGCACGCTGTAGATGTGGTTGTAGACCATCAGCATGGCGGCGATGAACAACCCCGGGATCAGGCCTGCAACGAGCAGCAGGCCGATCGACTGGCTGGCGATGGACCCGGCGATCACCATCAGGATCGACGGCGGGATGATGGAGGACAGTGTCGAGGTGGTCAGCGTCATGCCGACGGCGTAGCCCTTGTCATAACCGTGCTTCACCATCGCGTTGATCTCGACGGCGCCGAGCGAGGCGATGTCGGCGACCGACGAGCCGGAGATGCCGCCGAACACGACCGAGGAAGCGACGTTGACATGGCCCATCCCGCCGGGCAGCCAGCCCACGAGCGCATGCGCGAAGTCGAAGATCCGGTCGGCCACGCCACCACGTTCCATGAGCTGCCCGACCAGCAGGAACAGCGGCACGGCGACCAGCAGGAAGGAGTTCATCGCCGAAAACATGCTCTCGGAAAGGAGCGTGATCGGAGTCGCCGTGAAGATGGCGATGCTGGCGACGCCGGCCAAGCCAAGGCTGATGGCCAGCGGCACGCCGAGAGCTGAAAGCGCCAGGAAGATCAGCAGCAGGGAAATACTCATGGTGTGTCCGATGCATGAGGGGCGTCGTCGGACAAGGCGATAGCCGCCCGGTGGTCGCGCACGGAAGCCAGGGTGCAGAGAATGGCGATAACGGCGGAGACCGGCATGACCAGGCCGATCACCCAGCTGGGCCAACCCAGGGTGGCGATCGACTCGTTCATGGCGAACTGCTGGCGGACCATCCTGCTGCCCATCCACGCCATCAGCACGAAGAAGCCGATGCTGCATCCCAGGTAGATCGGAAGCGACAGCCGGCGAAGGGGGCGCGGCAACGCCTGCATGAAGACGGTGACGCGGGCGGCGTCGGCCCGGCGCATGCTGGAGGCCAGGCCCATGAAGATCATCCAGATGAACAGGGCGCGGGTGAGTTCCTCGGACCAGGAAATCGGCGCCCCGAGCAGCCGGCTCACCACCTGAGCCAGCACAACGAGCACGGTACCCGCCGCCGCGAGGCCGCAGATCGCGTCCGTCAGCTTCTCAAGCCAACCGGCGCGGGCCGCAGGGGCCGCCTCGCGCATCTCGGTGTACGGCGATTGCATGGCCTGGGTCATCATCGCGCGGCTTTACTTCTTTCCCACGAACGACAGCGTCTTGTCGAAGAACACCTGGTCCTTCACGAGCGCCGAGAAGCGCGGGAACAATTGCTTTGACACCGCCACGAACGCTTTCTGCTGGTCCGGCGTCAGGTTGTTGACCTGCATTCCTTTTGAACGGAGGAATTCAACGGACTTGTCGATGTCCGCCGTGTCGTTGGCGTACTTCCACGCCTCGGCTTCGACCGCGGCGGCCTGCACCGCCTGCCTTTGCGCGTCTGTCAGAGCAGCGAACTTGGCCGGGTTGATGGCGAGCACCCATCCATCGGCCATGTGGTTGGACATCGTGGCGAATTTCTGCACTTCGTAGAACTTCGCGGTCACCGGAATGTTGATCGGGTTCTCCTGCCCATCGACCACCTTCAGCTGCAGCGCGTTGTAGACCTCGCCAAACGCCATGGGGGTTGGGACGGCGCCGAGCTTGGCGAAGAACTCCATCCACAGCGGGTTGTTAGGAACGCGGAACTTCATGCCGGCCAAGTCCTGCGGCTGGTTGATGGCGCGCTTGGAATTGGTCATCTGGCGGAAGGGCCTTTGCCACATCACCAGACCCTTGATGCCGATGGAATTGAGGTCTGTCAGCAATTCAGTGCCCAGCGGGCCGGACAGGTAGGACCGCAGCTGCGCCGTGTCGTCGAAAAGGTAGGGCACCGAAATGGCCGTGAATTTTGGGTTGAAGTTGGCGTACAGCGAGCTGGACAACAGCAGCATGTCGAGCGAACCGCCGGACAGCTGGCGCACCGCGGCCGAAGGATCCCCGCCGTACAGCTGCCCGTTGGGGAACACCTTGACTTCGATTTCGCCGCCGGTCTTGGCAGCCACGATCTCGGCGAACTTCTTCGCGGCGAGCGTGATTTCAGAGCTGTCGGGGTCGGGCGTGGACAGGTTGAACGTGGTTTTGGCCATCGCCACCTGGGTGGCCAGGGCCAGCACCGAGGCGAGGAGGAGGGATCCGATCTTGCGCATGGAAGGTCTCCGATAAATTGGTTATACCAAATGAAAAGCCATCCACACTGTAGAAATTGCAATTGGTATAGCCAATAGGGAATACCCGCACTGCGGCGGGTATCCGACCAACCTCCTGCTTAAAACGTGCAAAAGGAGCGAACTAAATCGTTCCTGGCAAACGACCGAACGCGCCCCATCGCCCCATCAAGGGTGTCGAGAGGCGCGTCTTGCGCGTGAAAACAGCCTGCAGGCTGTTTGCGTTCAGCTGCCCTGCGCGATGACCGCCTGCCGCTTGGCGCGGGCCCGGATGTTCAGCGCTTCCACCCCCAGCGAGAACGCCATTGCGGCGTAGATATACCCCTTGGGGATCTCGCGGTCGAAAGCTTCCGCCGTGAGCGCCATGCCAACCATCACGAGGAATGCCAGTGCCAGCACCTTGACCGAGGGATGCCGGTCCACGAAGTCGCCGATCGGCTTGGCCGCGACCAGCATCACGCCGACCGACGCAACCACGGCGGCGACCATCACCGGGATCTGATCCACCATCCCGACCGCCGTGATCACCGAATCAAGCGAGAAGACGATGTCGATCAAGGCGATCTGGCCGATGATGGCCCAGAACATTTTGCGGCCCGCTGCCTTGACGGCGGCCGCGTCGGTCGGCGCCGGCGCGTGCTGCTCGCGCGCCTCCACCTCGACGAAGATCTCGTGCGACGCCTTGTACAGCAGGAACAGCCCGCCCAGGAGCAGCACCATGTCACGCCCGCTGAACCCCATCCCCATCACCTGGAACAGGTCGGCCGTGAGCCCCATGACCCAGCTGAGTCCCAGCAGCAGCATCAATCGCGAAACCATCGCGAACCCTAGGCCCAGCCGCCGCGCGTTGTCGCGCAAGTGGGCGGGCAGCCGCCCCACGAGGATGGAAATGAAAATGATGTTGTCGATGCCCAGGACGATCTCCAGGGTCGTGAGCATCGCAAACGCGATCCATACATTCGGGTCCAGCAGGAATTCCACGATTCAATCCAGTCGGTTGGGGCAGCCGGGCGGCGGCGTCAGTCGTTGTTGCCGGCGAAGCCGAACAGGCTCAGCAAGCTGGTGAACAGGTTGAACAGCGACACGAACAGGCTCACCGTCGCCATCACGTAGTTGGTTTCGCCGCCGTTCACGATGCGGCTGGTCTCGAACAGGATCAAGCCCGCGGAGAGCAAGGCCACCATGGCGGACACGGCCAGGCCGAGCGCGGGCAACTGCAGGAACATCGCGGCCAACCCCGTGAGCAGCGCAATCACCATGCCGGCGAAGAGGAAGCCGCCCATGAAGCTGAAGTCACGCCGCGTGGCCAGCACATAAGCCGACAGCGCAAGGAAGGTGACGCCCGTGGCGCCCAGCGCCAGCGCGATGGTTTGCCCGCCCGCCGGCAGGGCCAGGTGCATGGCCAGGACGGGCCCCAGCGTGTATCCCATGAAACCCGTCAGCGCGAAGACCATTGGCACCGCCCAGCCACTGTTCTGCAACTTGTGGATGCCGAACAGGAGGCCGAAGTAGCCGACCAGCGTGATGATGATGCCAGGGGACGGCAGCCCGAGCGCCGCGCTGGCAGCCGCCACCGCCGCGCTGAACAGCAGCGTCATCGACAGCAGCGCATAGGTGTTTCGCAGCACCTTGTGCGTGGAGATGGACGCGCCCCAGCCGGTGCCGGCGGTGCGCGTGGAATGGACAAGGGGTTGGGTCATGGTTGCGCCTTTCGAGCGTTGGACACAAGCTGTCGACGATATCGACCCAAATCAACTTGGAAAAGCAGACAATCAATGAAACTAATTCCCGTATAACCTGAACATGAGCCTGGCATTCAACTACCGGCACCTCTACTATTTCTGGGTCGTGGCCAAGGAAGGCGGCATGTCGCGGGCCGCCGCCCGGCTCGACATGGCGGTGCAGACCGTGAGCGCGCAGGTGCGCGAGCTGGAGAAGGACCTGGGCTGCCAGCTGCTCAAGCCGGCCGGCCGGGGACTGGCGCTGACCGAGGCCGGCGTGGCCGCGCTTGGCCAGGCAGAGCACATATTCCAGCTCGGCGAGACCCTGCCCGATCTCGTCCGCTCGGCGGCGCAGGTCACCTCTGTGCGGCTCACGGCCGGCATCGCGGACGGCCTGCCGAAGCTCGTGGTGCAGCGGCTGCTGCAGCCGATCCTGGCCACGCCCGACCTGCGACTGGTCTGCCACGAAGGCGAGATGTCCGACCTGCTCGCGGACCTTGCCGTGCATCGGCTGGATGTCGTTCTGGCCGACCACCCCGCACCCTTCAACCCGCACCTGAAGGTGCACAACCACCCGGTGGGCACATCCGGCATGGGCTGGTATGCGTCCCGGCAGTGGTGGGCGGCCGCGCGCCGGGGCTTCCCGGCGTCGCTGGACAAGGTGCCCGTCCTGCTGCCCACGACGCACTCCAGCGTGCGCGGCCGCCTGGATCATTGGTTGACTGCGCATGGCCTGCATCCCCGCGTCGCCGGGGAATTCGAGGACGCCGCCCTGCTCGAGACCTTCGGCGGCAGCGGACTGGGCGTGTTCCCTGCCGCCCTCGCGGTGCAGGACGACCTGCTACAGCGCTACCACGTACGGCTGGTCGGCCCGTGCGACGGCGTGGAGGAGCACTACTACGCCATCAGCACCGAGCGGAAAGTGGAACACCCCGTGGTGCGACAGCTGCTGCGTCCGGACGCAGCAGCCCAGGGTGACGCGGGTGCGAGCCGCAACCGATAGACTCGCCCTTTCATGAATCCGGATGCCAACCAACTCTGGCGCGCGCCCCGCTGGGCACTCGCCGCGCTCCTTGCCCTGCTGGGCATGTTGGGGCCTTTTTCCATCGATACGTACATCCCGGCCTTCTCCGGGATCGCACAGGCCCTGGGCGCGACGCCGGTGCAAATGCAGCAGACCCTGTCGGCGTACCTGTTCGGTTTTGCCTTCATGAACCTGTTCCATGGCGCGCTGGCCGACAGCTTTGGCCGAAGGCCGGTGGTGCTGTGGGGAATCGCGGTGTTCACGCTCGCCTCGGCGGGGTGCGCCCTGTCGCAGACGATTGGCCAGCTCGTGTTCTTCCGGGGTTTGCAGGGCCTGTCCACGGGCGCGGGAATCGTGGTTTCGCGGGCGGTGATCCGCGACATGTTTCCGCCGGCGCAGGCGCAGAAGGTGATGAGCCAGGTAACGATCTATTTCGGCGTGGCCCCGGCGATAGCACCCATCATCGGAGGCTGGCTGTTCGTCCATGCGGGCTGGCACAGCATCTTCTGGTTCCTGACGGGCGTGGGCATCCTGCTGTGGACGGCAAACTTCCGCCTGCTGCCGGAAACCCTGCACGTCACGCAGCGCCAGCCCTTCAACGTGCGCAACCTGATGCAGGGCTACTGGCAACTGACGTCCAACCCGCGCTTCCTGCTGCTGGCGCTGGCAAGCGGTGTACCGTTCAACGGCATGTTCCTCTACGTACTGTGCGCGCCGGCGTTCCTGGGCGACCACCTGGGCCTTGAGCCCACGCAATTCTTCTGGTTCTTCGTGCTGACCATCTCCGGCATCATGGGTGGCGCGTGGGTCAGCGGGCGCCTGGCCGGCAGGATCTCGCCGCGCCGGCAGATCCGCTACGGCTTCACCATCATGGTGGCCGTCTCCGTCGCCAACGTTCTTGCAAATTTCCTGTTCAAGGCGAGCGCGTCGTGGGCGCTCTTCCCGATCGCGATCTTCTCGTTCGGCTGGGCGCTGATGGTGCCGGTGGTGACGCTGCTGGTGCTGGACCTTTACCCCGAGCGGCGCGGGATGGCGTCGTCGCTGCAGGCCGTCATCGGCTCCACCGCAAACGGGCTGGTGGCGGGCGTGATCGCGCCCCTGGTGATGCATTCGACGCGCGCGCTCGCCGTCACCTCACTGCTGATGATGAGCGTCGGTCTGGTGGCGTGGGTTTTCGTGCACCGCCGCTGGCCGGATACCGGCCGGGCGGTCACGGCAGCGGCCTGAACGGCCGCCGCGTTCATTCTCAGTTCGCGGGCTTGTACGGACGCTTCTTGGCGTCGCGCGGCACGAACACCTTGCCGCCATTGCCGGGCTTGGCCGGCTTGGCGAAAGACGGGGCGCGCGGGGCGAAGTCACCGCGCGGTGCAAAGCCTTCATTGCGCGGGGCGAACCCTTCGCGGCGCCCGCCGCCAAAGTCGCCGAAACCTGCCTTGCGGCCAAAGCCGTCATTGCCGCCACGCCGCTGGTCGAAGCCGCGCTCCTCGCGGGGCGCGTGATTGCCGCCGAAGCCGCTGGTGCGCGGTGCGCCGAACTTGCGGTCACGCGAATGGTTTTCACGAGGGGCCCGATCGGCAAAACCGCCATTGGGCCGCGAAGCCGGGAAGCGCTGCTGCGGCTCCAGGCCCGGAACCACTTCGGCCTTGAACGTCTGCTTGCTGTAGGCCTCGATGTCGAAAATCTTCCGGCGGTCGCGGAACTCTGCGAACGTGATCGCCAGGCCGTCGCGGCCGGCACGGCCGGTGCGGCCGATACGGTGGGTGTAATCCTCCGCCTTCATCGGCAAGCCGTAGTTGAAGACGTGGGTGATCGTGGGTACGTCGATGCCGCGCGCGGCGACGTCAGTAGCCACCAGCACCTGCACATGGCCCTGGCGCAGCGCCATGAGGCGGCGGTTGCGCAGGCCCTGGCTCAGAGCGCCGTGCAGCGCGACGGCGTCGAAGCCGGCTTGCTGAAGGTCATTGGCGAGCCCGTCACATTCGATCTGGGTGCTCGCGAAAACGATGGCCTGATTGATCGTGGTGTCGCGCAGCCAGTGGTCCAGCATCTTGCGCTTGTGCTGCGGGCTGTCGGCCCAGAACAGCACCTGCTTGATGTTGACGTGCTTTTCCTGCGGGTTGTCGATCTGGATCTTGCGCGGCTGGCGCATCACGCGCGAGGCGAGCTGCTGGATGCGCGCCGCGAACGTTGCGCTGAACATCATGGTCTGCTTGCGCTCGATGGTGAGCTTGTTGACTTCAGCCAGGTCGTCGGCGAAGCCGAGGTCCAGCATGCGGTCGGCTTCGTCCACAACCAGGAACTGGACCTTGTCCAGCTTGATCTGCATGGAGCGCTGCAGGTCCAGCAGGCGGCCCGGCGTGGCGACGACCAGGTCGGCGTTCTGCAGCTTGGCGATCTGCAGCTGGTACGGCATGCCGCCGATGATGCTGGCCACGCGCAGGCCGCGGCAATGGCGCACCAGGTCGATGGCGTCGTGCGAGACCTGCTGCGCGAGTTCGCGCGTGGGGCACAGGATGAGCGCGCCGGGAGTGGCGGCCTTGAAGTTGCGCGAGCTGGTCGGGTCCATGCGCTTGGGGCGCTTGGGGGCGGGCTCCCCCTTGGCCAGGGCCTCGGCCGTGAGGCGCTCGAAGTCGGCGCGGGACTTGGCTTCCGCATCAGCGCGCTGCTTGAGCAGCGTGTGCAGCATGGGCAGCAGGAAGGCCGCGGTCTTGCCGCTGCCGGTCTGGCTCGAAACCATCAGGTCGGTGAAGCCGGCGGCCTCGTCGTCCGTGGGCATCGCCAGAGGAATGGTCTGCTCTTGCACGGGCGTGGGCTGGGTGAAGCCCATGTCCGCCACGGCCTGCAGCAACTCGGGCGCGAGGCCCATTTTCAGGAAGCCGTTGGGCGCGGCGGGCACGAACTGCTCGGGCGCGTCAACAGAAGGCGCGGCCAGGGCCGGCGCGGTATCGAAGGATTCGGCAGGCGAAAAGTCGCCCTGCACTGCAAAAGTGTCGGTCATGAGTTACTCACACGCATACGACGCCAGAGGCTGGCGGCGTTGTCGTCAATGGTTGTAAAACATCAACCATCAAACGACTGTCAGGCCCGAGGGCTCTGGAGGCTCTTTTGTCTTGAGCCGGTGTGTGAAGGGAGATGCACGAGGGCTGCCAATGCAGCCGAGCCCGCGATTATCACACGTTCAGGGTTTTCCCGCAAGGCAGACTGTAAAAGAGCGGCCTGGCAAGTCGCCATGAGTGGGGGTCCTACACAGGCGCGCCCTGGGCACTGCCACAAACCCATTATCCGGTGCGCGTTGGCATTCCGCCGGCGGCCGGGCTCGACAGGGAGATTTCACCATGGACCATACAAGACGCGTACTGAGCGCGGCAATCGCATTATCCAGCTTCGGCGTGATGGACTTGGCCTTCGCCCAGGGCAAGGGCCAGGACAAAGACAAGGACAAGGGCGGCGGCCAGGGGAAGGCCAAAGGTGCCAAGCACAAGAACGGCAAGGACTTGCTGGGCGAGAAAATCAAGGTCAATGGCAATCACAAGGTCGGCAAGAACGGCGCACACACGGTTTCGGTCGACGTGAAGGACGGCAAGATCGCGGCGTTCCGCGCCAAGCACGACACCAAGGGTGAAGTGCCGATCAAGAAGTACAAGACGAACAAGAAAATGGCCGCCCTCGACGCCCAGCGGTCCCCGATCGTGCTGGTGCAGTACCAGTACGTGGGCACCACGTGGATCGGCTACTCGTACATCGACGAGTATGGCTACGAGGACATCTACTGGTACCCGTACGACATGATCCTGGACGGTGACACGGGCGCCGTGGAGTACGTCGCGGCCTACTGAGCGAGCTTGAGGAACTGCTCGCGGTAATGCACGAGCTCGTCGATCGACTCGTGCACATCGGCCAGCGCCGTGTGTTTTTGCTGCTTGCGAAAGCCGTTGTACACGTCGGGCCGCCAGCGCTTGGCAAGCTCCTTGAGCGTGCTCACGTCGATGTTGCGGTAATGGAAGAAGGCCTCCAGCTTGGGCATGTACTTGACCAGGAAGCGCCGGTCCTGGCTGATGCTGTTGCCGCACATCGGCGCCGCGCTCTTGGGGACGTAGCGGGCGAGAAACTCCAGGATCTGCAACTCAGCCTGCGCTTCCGTAACGGTGGAGGCCTTGACCTTGTCGATCAGGCCGCTGCGGCCGTGCGTGCCCTTGTTCCAGGCATCCATCTTGTCGAGCTGCGCGTCGCTCTGGTGGATGACGAGCACGGGCCCTTCGATGCGCGGTGTGAGGTCGGCGCCGGTGACGATCACCGCGATCTCGATCAGGCGGTCGACCTCGGGGTCGAGCCCCGTCATTTCGCAGTCCAGCCAGACGAGGTTCTGGTCGTTTTTCGGCAGCTGTGCCTGGGTTTCGGATACGGTTTCTGACATGCTTGCGATTGTCGCCGATGACCTAAACTAGGGTTCAATGGCTGCCTCTTACTCCCTCACACTGGCGTTCGCCTCCTTCCTACTCGCCGGACTCGCGGTGAAATTGTGGTTGGCGACACGGCAGATCCGCTATGTCGCGCGGCATCGGGACGCGGTTCCGCCCCCCTTCGCGGCCACTGTCCCCCTCAGCGCGCATCAGAAGGCGGCCGACTACACGGTCACGAAGACGCGCTTCGGGCTGTTGGAGCTCGCCCTCGGCGCGGCGGTGCTGGTCGGCTGGACGCTGCTGGGCGGCCTGGATGCGCTGAACCAGATGCTCCTGCGCTGGCTGGGCAGCGGCATGACGCAGCAGTTGGCCCTGATGGTGGGCTTCGCGCTGATCAGCGGCGCGATCGACCTGCCGCTGACGCTGTACCAGACCTTCGTCATCGAGGAGCGCTTCGGCTTCAACAAGATGACGTTCAAACTCTGGCTGGTGGACCTCGTCAAGTCCACTGTGTTGGGGTTGGCGATCGGTCTGCCAATCGTCGCCCTCATTCTCTGGCTCATGGGGGCGGCGGGCGCGTTCTGGTGGCTGTGGGCCTGGGCCGTGTGGATGGGATTCAACCTGTTGTTGCTGGTGGTGTACCCGACCTTCATCGCCCCCCTCTTCAACAAGTTCAAACCACTGGAAGACGAGACACTCAAGGCGCGCGTCACGGATCTGATGCGCCGCTGCGGCTTCGCGGCCAAGGGTCTCTTCGTGATGGACGGCAGCAAGCGCAGCGCGCATGCCAACGCGTATTTCACGGGCTTCGGGGCCGCCAAGCGCGTGGTGTTCTACGACACGCTGCTTGCCAAGCTTTCTCCCGGCGAAGTCGATGCAGTGCTCGCCCACGAACTCGGGCATTTCAAGCACAAGCACATCATCAAGCGCATCGCCGGCATGTTCGCGATTAGCCTGGCCGGCTTCGCGCTGCTGGGTTGGCTCTCCACCCAGGTGTGGTTTTACACCGGGCTTGGCGTGCGCCCCAACCTTGAAGGCCGCAACGATGCCTTGGCGCTGCTGCTATTTTTGCTGGTCGTGCCGGTCTTCTCCTTCTTCATCTCACCGCTGATGGCGCTGCTCTCGCGCAAGCACGAGTTCGAGGCCGATGCGTACGCGGTGCAGCAGACCAGCGGCAAGGATCTGTCCACCGCCCTGCTCAAACTGTACGAGGACAATGCGTCCACACTGACGCCCGATCCGGTCTTCGTGAAGTTCTATTATTCGCATCCGCCTGCGTCGGAGCGCCTGGCCCGCATGACAGATGCGAGCCCCGCATGAGGACCCCATCATGACAATGCTCAAGAAGAAAGATTGGTCCCTGCTGCCGCGCCGCGCGCTGTCGGCGACCGAAATCGTCAGCCGACTCTCCGCGGCGCCGGGCTGGAAGCTCACCGGCGATGGCCCGGACGTGGCAATCGAGAAGACCTACACGTTTGCCAATTACTACGAGACGATCTCCTTCGTCAACGCGGTCGCCTTCGTCGCCAATGCGCAGGACCATCACCCCGATCTTTCCGTCCACTACAACCGCTGCGTGGTGCGCTTCAACACACACGACGTGAAGGGCCTGTCGGAGACGGATTTCGAATGCGCCGCGCAAGTGGACTCGCTGCTCGCATGAAGGCGACTCCCTTTGTCTGAGAAGGCGCCGCTCGAACCCGGGCTGGTCGTCGCCAGCCATGGCCGCCACTTCCTCGTCGAAACCCCCACGGGCCAGCGCCTGATCTGCCACCCGCGCGGCAAGAAAAGCGCGGCGGTCGTCGGTGACCGGGTGCTGTGGCAAGGCTCGCACGACGAGGGCACCGTCGAGAAGGTCGAAGCGCGCCGGAACCTGTTCTACCGGCAGGACGAGGTACGCACAAAGTCTTTCGCGGCCAACCTCGACCTCGTCCTGATCCTGATCGCAGCGGAGCCGGAGTTCTCGGAGAGCCAGCTCGCGCGTGCACTGATTGCCGCCGAAGCCGAACGCATCACCCCCCTCATCGCACTGAACAAGAGCGACCTGGTCGAGCCCTTCGAGCGAGCCTGGGCCCGCCTGCTGCCCTACCAGCGGATGCACTACGGCGTGTTGCCGCTTTCGTTGCGGCTCTCGGGGGATGTGGACCGCGAGCACCTGCTCAAACACCTCCACGGCAAGACGACGCTGGTGCTAGGCCCTTCCGGCGCAGGCAAGAGCACGCTGATCAACCTGCTGGTTCCGGGCGCGCTGGTGGTAACGGGCGAAATCTCGCAGGCGCTCAACTCCGGCAAACACACCACCACCAGCACGGCCCTCTACTGGGTGGACAAGGAGCGCACGACAGCGCTGATCGACTCGCCCGGCTTCCAGGAATTCGGCCTGAACCACATCGAGCCGATGCAGCTTGCCGGCTGCATGCCGGACTTCAAGGCGCACCTGGGCAACTGCAAGTTCTACAACTGCACGCACCTGCATGAACCGGGTTGCGGGGTGATCGAGGCCACGGCCCGAGACCCGGCCGAAGGCGGCATCACGCCATCGCGCTATCGCATCTACAAGGAGCTCTTCGCGGAGCTGTCGCAACCGCCGCGTTTCTAGCGTTTGGCCAGGAGCAGGCGCAGCGCCTCCACCAGCGTGTCGCACTGCGCCGGCGTGCCCACACTGATGCGCAGGAATTGGTCGATGCGCGGCTGCGCGAAATGCCGCACCAGGATGCCTCGCTCGCGCAACCGGGCAAACAGCGCCTTTGCATCGTGCCGCGCGTGTCGCGCAAAAAGGAAGTTCGCGCCTGAGGGCAGCACGTCGAAGCCCAGCCGCCACAACTGCACCGTCAGCGCCTCGCGGCTCGCGATCACCGCATCACGCGTCTGCTCGAAATGGACGATGTCTTCATAGGCCGCGACCGCGCCCGCCATGGCCAGCCGGTCGAGCGGATATGAGTTGAAGCTGTTCTTCACCCGCTCCAGCGCCTCGATCAAATGCCGCTGGCCCGCGGCGAACCCCACCCGGAGGCCCGCCAGCGAGCGCGACTTGGACAAGGTTTGCACCACCAGGAGGTTCGGGTAGCGGGGGATGAGCGGGATGGCGCTCTCGGCACCGAAGTCCACGTAAGCTTCGTCTACCAGCACCACGCAATCGGGCTGGCTTTGCAGCAACTGCTCGACCGCGGCCAAAGGCAGCGCGCTGCCGGTGGGCGCATTCGGGTTGGCGATCACCACACCGCCTGCCGGTTGCCCCGCGTAGTTGGCCACGTCGATCTGCAAGCGATCATCCACCGGCACCAGCTGCGCCTGGATTCCGTAGAGACGGCAGTACACACGGTAGAAGCTGTAGGTCACGTCCGGCATCAGTACCGGCGGCTCCTGCTGGAAGAACGCAAAGAACGCGTGGGCGAGGACTTCGTCGGAACCATTGCCGGGGAAGACCTGGCCCGCGTCCAGGCTGTGGTGATCCGCGATCGCCTCGCGCAGCAGCGTCGACTCCGGGTCCGGGTAGAGCTGCAAGCCGCTTCGCAAGGCCTCCGCGATGGCAGCGATCGCGCGCGGCGACGGCGGGTACGGGTTCTCGTTGGTATTGAGCTTGACGAGGTTGGGAATGCGCGGCTGCTCGCCGGGCACGTATGGAACGAGCTCACGCACGCGTGGGCTCCATAACGACTGTCCGCTCATGCGGCTACCCTAACAGCCGGGCCAGCGTCAGCAGCGCCAACAGCACCATCCACAGGACCACCGACCGCCACACCAATCCGACAATACTGCGCAGGTGGGCAACTTCAGCCTCGCGCCCCGGGGTGCTTTCGGTGTCCACCATGGCCTCCGCGCCGGTGGACCGGAAGCTCTGCGAGCTGTTGGGCGCGAACGCGGACTTGAGCGCTTCGCCACCCAGCCGCACATTGACCGCCCCAGAGGTCGCCGCCAGGATCACGCCGTCATTGTCGTCCGGAAAGCGCTGGGCATAATTGCGCCAGCAGTCGATCGCCTCCTCGAAGCTGCCGACCACCGCGAAGGCCAGCGCGGTGATGCGCGCGGGCAGCCAGTCGATCACATGCCAGGCGCGCGCGGCCGCCTCCTGCAGCGCCGCGCTGGCCGGTTGCAGTTGTGTGCGGTTGCGGTATTTCCAGTAGCGCCCGACGAACTCGCTCATACGATAGAGCACCGCACCCGCGGGACCGAAGCCGAAGGCCGCCAGGACAGAGAACCAGGCCAGCACGCCGAACACGTGGCGGTGAGCAGCCAGCACGGAATACTCGATGACATGGCGCACGATTTCGCTGCGCGGCAGCTCACTGGCATCGACCTGCTGCCACTGTGCCAGCAATTCGCGGGCGCGCGGCTCATCGCCGGTATCGAGCGCGTCGCGGATGTTCGTGAAGTGGTGGCTGAACTGCCGGAAGCCGAGCGTCACATACAGAACGGCGACGCTCCACAGCACGGCGAAGGGCCAGCCGACGAACAGGGTCAGCAACCAGTGCACCGCCAGGCCCGCCAGCGATGGCGCCAGGACCGCGAGCGCCCACGCGACCCAGCCGTGGTGCGGCTTGCCCGCGTCGAAGTTGCGGCTGACCCATCGGGCCCAGCCCCGGAGCCCCGCATGGATCGGGTTGTGCCGCCCCAGCGGACGCACCTGTTCGATAAGCAGCGCGAACAGGATGGCGAAAAAGCTCATGCGGCAATCATAAGGCGCCGCCGACGACGGCCCTAGGCTGCGAGGAATCGGTAGAAATTGCGCAGCATCCCGGCGGTGGCACCCCAGATGAAACGCTCGGTCGTGCCGTCCATATAAGGCATGGAGAACCATTCGCGCCGCACACCCTCCCATTCGAGGGAATGGCGGTGGTGGTGCGCCGGGTTCATGAGGAAGTCCAGTGGTACCTCGAAGGCATCGGCCACCTCGAAGGCATTGATCACCAGCTTGAGATCGGGTTTCACCAGCGCCACAACCGGGGTGACAATGAATTGCGTGCCTGTCGTGTACGTCGGCATCGTGCCGATCACCTCGACCAGTTCGGGCCCCAGGCCGATTTCCTCCTGGGCCTCGCGCAGCGCCGTATGGGCCACGTCGATGTCCGTCTCATCCTGCTTGCCGCCCGGGAAGGCCACCTGGCCCGAGTGGGTGGACAGGTGCGTCGTGCGCTCCGTCAGCAGCACTGTGGGCCGCTCCCGCATGACAATTGCAACCAGAACCGAGGCGTGTGCCGGCTCGCGGTCCGCGAACTTGCGCTCGGCCCACACCTCCGGCTCCCAGCTCGGCGGCGCGGCGAAGCGTGCCCGCAACGCATCCGGCGCGAGCGCTTCTCGCGGCACGGCGGGCAAATGCGAGTCGATCCCTCTCACCGGCATGGCGCGCGGATCGAAATTCGGCAGCTTGGACAGCGGCGTAAGGGCGGAAATCGGGTTGACGGGCATTGACGAAGGCTTGAATGAAAAAACCGCCACGAGCACGGAGCCGGCGGCGGTCTTTGGCGGAGCGCTTTCGATTATTCGGCGGCGGCAGCGGGCTTGTTGCGGTGGGCCAGCTTTTCCTTGATGCGGGCAGACTTGCCGCTGCGGTCACGCAAGTAGTACAGCTTGGCACGGCGCACGTCGCCGCGGCGCTTGACTTCGATGCCGGCGATCAGGGGGCTGTACGTCTGGAACGTACGCTCCACACCTTCACCGCTGGAGATCTTGCGCACCGTAAAGCCGCTGTTGAGGCCCCGGTTGCGCTTGGCGATCACCACGCCTTCGTAGGCCTGCACGCGCTTGCGGGTGCCTTCGACGACGTTGACGCTGACGATGACCGTGTCACCGGGGGCGAATGCCGGAATGGTCTTGCCCAGGCGGACAATTTCTTCCTGCTCGAGAGTTTGGATCAGATTCATGTTTACCTCTGGGATCGTGCCCGCGCTACGCTAGGGGCGGCGGTTCAATGCACAAGGCATTGGAGTTTGCCGCGGCCGGGCAGAGGATCGAAAAGCCTTTGATTATAACCACTTAGGCGAGCTTGGCCAAAAGCGCCTCGTCCGCCGGGCCAAGCCGCCCCTGCGCCCGGGCCCGCTCGATCAGGTCCGGGCGACGCCGGGCGGTGATTTCCAGACGCCGATCGCGCCGCCAGCGCTCGATCTGCTTGTGGTGGCCGGACAGCAGTTCCGGCGGCGCCTTCAGCCCCTCCCACTCCTCCGGCCGGGTGTAGTGGGGGCAATCCAGCAGTCCGTCCAGGGCAGGGTTGAAGCTGTCGAACTGCGAACTATCGTCGTCACCCAGCACCCCCGGCTGCAGCCGGGCCACGGCGTCCAACAGCGCCATGGCCGCGATTTCCCCGCCCGAGAGCACGAAGTCCCCCAGGCTGACCTGCACGTCCACGTGCCGGTCGATGAAGCGCTGGTCGATCCCCTCGTAACGGCCGCAGATCAATACAGCGCCCTGGCTGGCCGACCAGCGCTCGACGCCGGCATGGTCGAGCCGATCGCCGACCGGCGAGAACAGCACCACGGGGGCCGGGCCCTGCCGCTGCGCCTTGATGGCGGCCAGGCACTGCGCCAGCGGCACGGCCATCATCACCATGCCCGGGCCGCCGCCGAAGGGCCGGTCGTCCACCCGCTTGTAGTTTCCTTCGGCGAAATCGCGGGGGTTCCACAAATGAACTTCGACCTGTCCCGATTCATATGCGCGACGCGTCACCCCGCTCGTCAGGAACGGGGCGAACAACTCGGGATTCATATGCGCGACGCGTCACCCCGCTCGTCAGGAACGGGGCGAACAACTCGGGAAACAAGGTGATGACGTCGAAGCGCATGCGTAATGGTAGGGGTTCGGTGCCCGCGACACCTGGATCAGCCACCGATAATCGGCAAATGCACATCCATATTCTCGGCATCTGCGGCACTTTCATGGGAGGCCTTGCCGCACTCGCCCGCGAAGCGGGCCACAAGGTTACGGGCTGCGACGCGGGCGTGTACCCGCCCATGAGCGACCAGTTGCGCGCGCTCGGCATCGACCTGATCGAAGGCTTCGGCGCCGACCAGCTCGAGCTCCGGCCGGACGTGTGGATCGTCGGCAACGTCGTTTCGCGCGCCCGCAAGCCCGACGGCACGCCTCGCTACCCCCTGATGGAGGCCATC
>JAQZBU010000121.1 GCA_029237735.1 Ramlibacter sp.
GCACAGATTGACCACCTGATCATCAATCGCGGGTTCGGCATGTACTTGGTCGAGACAAAGAACTACGCCGGAAGTCTCACGATCAACGATCACGGGGAGTTCACCGCCGAATACGATGACGATCGCTTCGGCATTCCATCCCCGATTGAGCAGAGTCGGCGGCACGAGCGCATTCTGAAGCGACTACTATCGACTTTGGGCATTGCCAATCGGACCGGCGCTTCGCTTGATTGCTACCACGTGGTGATGCTTCATCCCAAGGCCATAATTCGGCGGCCACCAGCTAAGGCTTTCGACACTAGCAACGTGATCAAGGCCGACCAATTCCCAACCTGGCATGATCAGTTTGTCGAGAAGACGGTGGGTTTCACTGACGTACTGAAGATGGTGGTGAACGTCCGGGGGCTGGATACCATCAAGGAGTGGGGCGAGATGCTAATGCGACAGCATCGGCCCGCCAACCAATTGGACCTACCTGAATTCATGCAGCCTCGGGTTCGTGCTTCGGATTCGGCGGGGAAGGCCCGACAGGTCTCCGGGCACGTGACCATCGTCGAGAGCCCCTCACCACGCCCTGCCGTCGCAGCTCAAGCCCCTGTGGAAGGCGACCAGTCACTTGCGCGAAAATTGATTTGCGCTCACTGCAAATCGAAGATCACGTTCCCTGAAGGCAAATTCTGCTGGAACAGCGAGAAGCGCTTCGGGGGATTGCAGTACTGTCGAGAGCATCAGGCGTTGTTCTGAGACCTTCCTCCGCGCGATGATTCACCGGTGGGATTCACCGCTCTAGGGGGCGCTCGAATTTTGCCGAGTACGAAGTGACCGGATACTGGTGCTGGATGAGAGTTTGGGAGTCGTGCTTCAGGATGTCGGGAGCTTGCACGTGCCACGAGAGGTTTACGGCGCATTGCGTCTGCTGTGCATCGAACCATAATCTCGACAGACGGGTCGCGAACGATTCCAGTACATCTAACTGCAGGTTGACCTGCGCGTACGTTCCGCAGCTCGTTAGGCGTTCAGGTGCAAGCCTCATTTCCCCCTTAATCTCGCGCAGCTCACTCACTATCCGGAGCCATACGTCAACCAGTACGGCGCCTGCTCCGGAACCCAGGTTTAGGTAGAACCATCCCTGATAGTGGTCAATCGGAAGAGCCGATTCGGCCGGCAACTGGTGCGGCAGCAATTCGAGGGTACGTCCCTTCAGGTCGCACGAACAATACGCACCCAGCGAAGAGCCCGGTCGCTGGATATGTTGCTCCCATGCAGAGGTAAGGCGTTCATCCCAAGTGGGTGGGGTATGCAGCGGGAGTTCCGGCGAAGGTGGGGCAGAGAAAAATCCCATTCCCGAAGTATCGCGCGGAAACAGAAATTTGGCTGAGGGGAGACGAGCAAGGGACGCCCAACCAAGGACCAATTGAGGTCGAAAGCTCTTGCTCGTGAAGGTGGGCGATCGCACTAAGTCCAGTCGGGAGACCCTCGCTCAGCGCTTTGGACGATGCGTTCGACAGCTACGTGTCGAGGCGGGGCTCAGCCAGGTTGAATTTGGCGAGCGATGCGGCTTCTATCAGACTTATCTGGGTCGCCTGGAGCGTGGGCAGGCGAACCCTACGCTCAACGCGATGGAGGTCATCGCCAACGGGCTGGGCCTCACCATTTATGAGCTGTGGCAGTGAGTCCAACAACAGCCCAGGACCTAGGCCATCTGTGTGGTTGAATGGCGCACATAGGAGGTGCCTATGTGGAGCAAACGCAAGGCGACTGTAGAAACCCGGAACAGTGGAGACATCGAGCTAGATCATCCCGCGCGCAGCAACATCCAATTCCCAGCGGCCGGAACTCTAGTGGGTGTGGCGGTGCTTGTATGTGTGGGGTATGGCATCTGGAATTTCGAGCAAGCCAAGGAAGCGGTAGCCGACCTGGCAAGGCCCGAGCGGACCACCACAACGGAGGTCGCGCCTTTCTCTGGGACGGAGGTCATGCGGACGCCTGGAGGAGTGCTGGAGGTGGCCCGCATCAAGGCCTACGAACGCCTAACGCGCAGGGACACGTTCAAGCTCCTGAAAAGTACGGTCGATCTGGGTACCACCGTTTCTGAGATCGACGTCGCCGTGTTATTCCGCTATCACATCGAACTGGCGAAGGAATGGCCCATCGTGTGCAATAACGGCGTATGTGTTGTGCAGGCCGGCACACTGCTTCCGAGCCTGCCGCCCGCGATTTACTCAGACGAGGTTCGTAAGCGCACAGAGAGCGGATGGGCTCGGTTTAACAAGGACGCCAACCTAGAAGCGCTTGAGCGCTCCCTTACCAACGAGCTCTCGAAAAGGGCCACGTCGGATCGAAACTTAACGCCGGCGATTGAAGCTGGCCGGAAGACGGTCGAAGAGTTTGCGCGTACATGGATGGTCAAACATCGAGTTAAACCAGGTGAGCCAATGCCTCGGATCGTTGTCTTGTTTCCGGGTGAAAAGCAAGGTGCGAACGGAGCATGACGGCGCGATGGCTTCCCTGCGTTCACTAACTGATCCGAAGAGGGCTACATGAGCGATATTCAGCTATTTCGCCTCAGCGGCGGTAAAGCGTTTGAGCTGGCAACTCGTGCCGCTCCGCTGGAAAAAACACTCCAAAGACTCATCGAGAGCCAGATGGAAACGCTCTTGGGAGTGCGCTTTTTAGCAAGCGAATACGCCACAGGAAAGACACACAAAGGTCGAATCGACTCGTTGGGCCTTGACGAAAACGGCTGCCCTGTGATCGTTGAGTACAAGCGCCACAGCAACGAGAACGTGATCAATCAAGGGCTTTTCTACCTTGACTGGTTGATGGATCACCAGGCTGAATTCAAATGGATTGTGATGGAAAAGCTAGGCAAGGATGATGCAGGTGGCATTGAGTGGAGTGGGACACGACTGCTTTGCATTGCGTCCGACTTCACACGGTATGACGAACATGCGGTGCAGCAAATTCCGCGCAATGTCGAGCTCTTGCGATACAAATTCTTCGGCGATGACTTGCTTTTGCTCGAACTGGTGAACGCTCAGAGCGTGCCGGACGCAACGGCCGTTCAGTCCGCC
This sequence comes from Ramlibacter sp., assembly GCA_029237735.1. Taxonomy (GTDB): domain Bacteria; phylum Pseudomonadota; class Gammaproteobacteria; order Burkholderiales; family Burkholderiaceae_C; genus Ramlibacter. The sequence goes on from JAQZBU010000121.1 coordinate 3,075, forward strand.
CTCGCCACCAAAGCGCTCGATCAGGGACGAGCCAAGGCCCCTTACAAAGACAAGACGCCGGCCGAACAATTGGAGCTTGCCACCCCCGATATTCGTGCCCTGCACGAGCAACTAACGAGCTACCTCATGTCGCTGGGCGATGATGTGCAGGAGAAGCCATTGAAGCTCTACACCGCTTATCGCCGGCTCAAGAACTTTGCCTGTGTCATCCCTTATCCAAACCGCATGCTCGTCATGTTGAAGCTAGACCCCAGCACAGTCGCGCTTGAGGAGGGTTTCAGTCGTGATATGCGTCAGACCGGCCACTGGGGTACGGGTGACTTGGAGCTTCTGCTGCGAACCGAAGCAGACTTCGAACGAGCGAAACCGCTGCTGGAGCGCAGCTACACGGAAAACTGAGCGCCGAAAAGCGGCTTATCGACGGCAGGTTAGCCAACCCTCGCTCAGCGCTTTGGACGATGCGTTCGACAGCTACGTGTCGAGGCAGGACTCAGCCAGGTTGAATTCAGCGAGCGATGCGGCTTTTATCATAATTATCTCAGCCGACTGGAACGTGGACAAGCCAATCCGACGCTCAACGCGATGGAGGTCATCGCCAACGGGCTGGGACTGACGATCTACGAGCTTGGGACTACGTAAAACGCGCCCGCCCTTGAAGTTCTGTCCCCAGGCCGTTAACGACACGGCGCAGGAGGAAGAGGCCGACACAAGGCAGCAGCACGCCGGGATTCCCGGAACGCGCGGGCAGCTTCTCTGGGGTCGCGGCCTTCTTTGATTGCTTCGTTGCGGGCGCGGTGGTCGTCGCGGTTGCAGTTGACGCAGTAGGATCGCTTCTTGCCGCCGTAATAGAAATGCTCGATTGGGAAAATATTGCTGCAAATTGAGCAGGCTTTCTCGGAGAGATCAAAATAATCGGGCGGCATGACATTTTCCTTTCGTCGCGGCTTACGGTCCACGAGTCAAATATGGAGCTCATATTCGATCAGATCAAGTAATTTGAATCGAGAGTTTTTCCGGGGAAGCTACTTTAGAAGATTTGAATGGCCGAAGGGCACCGTCAAAGCGTCAGGCGGGTCATTGCTACCGGTCACGACGATGTCCGCCATTCAGGGACCGCACTGTGGGTGCGACGTACTTCCTTGGGATGACTGCGTGCACACACTGTTGAGACGTAGACCAGAAACCCAGCGGGCGGTCGCGCCAGCTTGAAATCACGCGTGCCAATCCGCACTAAATCAGCGGCAGACCGTGGTTATGCCAACGGTGACGCAGTTAACCCGCCCCATCCATGATGCCTACCTCTCCCAACAACACTTGTGTTAATGACCTGCGTCAGGGCTAGGTCGGTGTCCACGAATCCGGCAGCAGCCCACGCCTCGAATTCCTTTCGAGTCCCACAGTTAAAACCGCATCAATAGGTGAAGCAGCGAATAGCACTGCTTTACAACTTCGTGGTTTTCTTCGCTCGGCTCAAGATCGCCATGGACTAACAAGCAACGCACCTTATAAATAATCTCCAAAAACCCATTGAAAGCCTCGCCTTTGCTATCGGTGAGCTTTAAGTGAGCTGAAATGGTGATTCCGGGTGCACGCTTCTTCACCGTCAGCGACCCATAAATTTTCGGATTGTTCCCCGTCAAACAACTTTCCAGCGAGATACGCTGCAAATTTGAACCGTCATCCCAAAACAGTGTGGCGCGGTTCAGTGCGAACGAAAGGGATTCAATCCCCGATAGCAGCTCCCGGTGTTCCTTAGTTGAAGGCGAAGAGATCGCTCTTTCAAATTTGGCAAACAGCTTATTTCGAGGGCTATGGTCCAGCCGCAATCGTTCCAAGAAGTCTCTATCTTTGCGGGTCGTGATCTCCGCATAGTGAGACCGATACCACGCATTCGCGGCGAGCCAGAGCAAAATAAATTGGGAAAAATAATCTATCTCGGCATAAGCGCGCCACTCTTTGTAGTAATCACCACTCATTTACATGACTCCAAAACGGCCAGGGCAGAGCTCTCCGATTCCTCTATGGCGACTTCCACGGCGCGTCTAACAGCCACTAGTAGAAGCGTGGCGCGCTGCTTCTGCTCGAAGCCTTTTTCGACTGCAAGACGAATCTCCCGCTGAACGTGAAGAGGTGCAACACAGACTCTGAATTTTGAGATGTCGTTCGGGTAGAGCTCAATTTGCCCCGATGATCCGCGCAAGCGTTGTTCAACCTGCCACTGCCCGGCAATGGAGTTCAGGAAAACCGAAAGATACACCGCGTCCAGCTCCTTGCGCGGCCGGAGAATAGTGACGTGATTGTCTGGAATTGCCTTGGCGCCGTGCAGATACGCTGCCGCGCGACCAATTGTTCCCACACCGGTCCCGTTCATCAACACGTCACCGGTCTGTATCAAGAGATCGACGTCCCGGTAAGCCGCTCTGCGGTTATCTGCCTCCAAGCGAACCTCTCCGCGCAAGACGTGCTTGGAATTCACAACTGGCAAGCCTTCAAGCGAATAGTCAGGCTGTTTGCCACGTTGAATCTCTGACAACCATTCGCCTAACTGTGCTCCATATCCTGAGGCGTTGATGTGGTCGGTAAGCACTTTGAAGCGCGGTTGAAAATGCTGCGCGTCTAGCCGATCAGCAGCAAATACTTCACTACTCGTCCGGATATAGCTCAATGGTTCTGGCGCTTCCCAGCTCTCCAAACCGAGCGCGCGAAGGAGGGAACACTCCGCTTCTTCGAAATACTGATAGACAGTTCGCCGTTGTCGGTGTGCCCGCAAAGAGGCGCGCGCAATTTCTGACTCAAGCGTGGCACTGAGACGAGGAACTGTGAGCGCCTTCAAGTCCGGCAGAATAAGGCCAGTTTGTCCGCCACCGCGTTTTGCCGCCATGATCTGTGCTTGACCATATCGACCGGCCAAGAACGCGTGCAGATAGGCAGGGGGAATGGCTCCCTTTTTTGGACGCAAAATCCCGAGCTTGCAATTTGCGGTGAGCTTGTCCGGGGCTTCATCCACTAGTGCAGTCTGGCCGGTATTTGCCCCCACAATCGTGATCAGAACATCGCCTTGAAATATGTGTGACCGAGCCAGCTTGTCGTATTCGGCTTCGGGAATGTAGACCTCATTCCGGTCGTCGAGCACCATATCTCCGCTGATGTCTTGCCCGCGTAGGTACCGCACACCGGTGCCCTGTTCAGCGTCGAACTCGCTGGCGATACTTAGATGATTCCCATCCGACACGTGAGCGACCGACGCAACGGAATCTAGCCTCTTCATGCGCACGAGTCGCGCAGCAAGATCGAGACTTGTCTTCAGTAGACTTTCAGAGTCAATACGCTCGCGTTCCGCCACCTGGCTGAACATGCATTCAACGGCCTCAAGCCCCTTCAATAGGCGCACATAGCGCGCTCTGTCGAAGGGGCCTACTGAAAAAAACTGAGTCCTTCCTTCTTGCCAAATTCATGGAACGCTTCGGCTATACCATCTGGTGTGCGTTGACCATCTTTCAGCGGCTGGCCAAACAAGTCATGCTGAACGACTAGGTGATCATGTTCATCTAGTAGGGGGGTACCATCCGGTGCACTGCGGTAGATCTTGTTCCCAGAATTGTCTTTGCTGGACTCCTGCATGGTGGCAAAGAAAATCGGATAGTCGTCCGCCATGGGGCAGAGCGGACCCACTGAAGGATCGTCGTTCCATTTCTGGACAAAGAGCACGCTGGTCTTTGTGCCGGTGTGAGGCTTGAATACGTTGCCGTGAAGGCCCACGACTGCGAGCAGGCGGCAGCGTTCGGCCAGATACTCTCGCAAGTCCCTATCACTGGAATTATTGAACCGGCCCTGCGGCAAGACTACGGCCATGCGACCACCGGGCTTCAGAAAGCTTAGGTTTCTCTCGATAAAGAGGATGTCTCTTCCAACGTTAGTTTGATTCTTGACCTTCGCTTTGCGATAGGTGCCGTCTGCCATTCGGTAGATAGTTTCGTGGCTCGCGTGCAAGGCCTCGGGAAATGTAAGGCCGTTGACGCCAACGCTGACGATGTGTTTGTCAGCGGGGTCCACCTTGGCCAGCTTATCCATGCTGACAGTATGTGCGAGTTCGTACTTGGAGAGAATCCGAGTCTCTTTGATGTCGCCCGCAAATGGCGGATTTGCCATAAGTACGTCGAACTGGAAATCACGGTTGCTGTCTTTATCGGTGCGCAGCTCCTCCAAACGAAACCAACCTTGCGAGTAGGTTTTCAGCCAAGTCTTGTCCTCTGTCTTCTCGTTCCAGCGCTCGTAGTCAAGTGTGTTGAGATGCAGGACGTTAGTCTCACCGTCGCCCGCGATCAGGTTCAAGGTGCGGCCAACGCGCACTGCCTTTTCATCAAAGTCGATCGCGAATACCTTATCTCTAACGTAGTCCGTACAACGTGGTGGCTTTTGTTCGGTGGTGAAGAGATGGGTTCTGGGAAGACCCTCATCTTTCATTATCTGGTCCCAGACGTGAAACATGCTGTGCACTGGGAAGCCACAACTTCCTGCCGCCGTGTCAATAAGCGACTCGGCCTCTTGGGGATTGAGCATCTTCACGCACATGTCAATCACGTAGCGCGGCGTGAAGTACTGGCCCTTCTCACCTTTGCTGGACTTGTTAATTAGGTACTCGAATGCCTCGTCTACCACCTCCAAATTGGAGTTGAATAGCTTGACCTTTTCGAGCGAAGAAACACACACAGCTAAGTGGCTAGGAGTCAGTTCGATTCTGGCGTCTTCGCTGAAGATGCCCTTCCACTTCTTTCGCGCCTTGTCGAAAAGCGATTGAATCTTGGTCTTCAACTCTGTTTCGGTGTCACCGTAATTCTTGAACACCAATATTCGCTTTTTGTCTCGCCCACCTTCAAGTTCGTCATACAGCTTGGTGAAAATCAACTTGAAAAGCTCTTCGAAGACGTCGACACCGGCGTTGGCCAGTACTTCGTCCTCCATTTCCAGGATCAGGTCCTTGAGTGATTTTTTCTCAGTAACCAGTTTGTCCAGACGCACCAGGTCACTGATCGTCCAGCGCTCAGCCAGAATGTCCGATAGTTTTTCGTGGGCAAAAGGAATTGCCGGTATATCCTCAAAGTAGTTCGGGTCTTTACGGTGGTAGTAGGAAATCTGCTCACCATTTGTCCACACGCCCATGGGTGCGCCAGTGGCGTTGCAGTAGCTCTTGAGCTGCTCTTTACCGTCTTTGAGCTTGGGCTTCTTTACTTCGACTAGGATGTACGGCGCCGTGGATTTGTCCTTGTCGAAAACGCAGATGTCAGCGCGCTTTTTTTCTCGGCCGAACGTGACTTCGTATTCGACTTGCATCCGACTAGTCGGGTAGCCGAGGTCGTCCCGCAGCACCAACAAGTACAGCTGACGCATCGCCTCTTCCGGCGTGAGCTTGATCGGCTTACCCCGCACCAGACACGTGACATAGGGAATGCGCGTCTTGCCCTCACCTTTGTCCGTGATTGCAAATTCAAGTGCGCTGATATGCTCAGGCTTGAACTGGCTGAGTTTGTAGGAGCTGTCTTTGAGCAGCTCGGCCAAGGAGATAGACATTCATGCCTCCGTCAGTTTCTTTTTTGCTATTAAGTGCCTCGGAATGCACTCTACAGTGCGACGGGGAACGAGGCTATGGGTTCTCCCCAGCTCTTCCCCTACTCCTCCGTCTGCCCATCCCACAAATCACGCCGGCTCCCCTGTAGACGTCGTGACAGCAAAAAGCCCCTGCTCCGTTGAGGTCAAGGGCTTAACGAATCTGGTGGCCTCGGAACCGAACCACCGACACGCGGACTAATGCGCTAAGGGGCCAGGTCGTAGTTAAGCTTGAATCCAATGTCGCCCGTAGTCTTATCGACAGCATATGTACGCACTACGCCCAACATGCCGGGCATCCAAGGTAGGCCCGTAGTCAGCAAAGTCGAAAAGTGGTGTTGAGAAAGATTGGCAGTGCCAAGCTCAGACGCACTGACGATGTAGTCCGTGCCTGCAGCAGACCACCCCTTCTTCAGGAGTGTTGTGGCAGCCCAAACCACACTCTGTGGCATTTTCTTATCAGAAACACTCACTGCAGCCATTCAATTCTCCTAGCCAGTGACTATAACGCCCCCGGGACCCGACGGCGCCGAGGTGTCTGCGATCTGGTGGCCTGGGCGGAATCCAAAGTGCCTATTCGTCTACAAAATGACATGCTCGGACGGCGAGGTGTTCGCGGAGGGCAAAATGACTTTGTAGAACATCGAACAGACCCAGGAGGCGGATCGTGCAAGAGAGGACAGTCAACACTTTGGCCGACTTTTTGTCGTTTGCCGAGCAACTCAACAACAGCACCAATCGCGCCGTTGTTTTTCGTGGAGTCTCTGACTTCAATTTCGACCTTCGACCGTCAGTGGGTCGATACCACCCTGCTTGGCCGAATGCGCGCGATCTAGAGCAGCAGGTTATGTGGTTGTTCAGAACCTCCGCAAGACCGCATTGTGGCAATGCACCCGCGGACGACTGGGAATGGCTTGCCTTGGCTCAACACCATGGTTTGCCGACGCCATTGCTCGATTGGACGCGGAGTCCGCTAGTGGCCGCCTTCTTCGCAGTGGAAAGGGATCATTGGAAGGAGGGCGCTGTCTACGCCTTCGAGAATTTCACAATGTCGGCCACCACAGAGTCACCTGCCAAATGCCTCTTTCCGACGTTCGTCATGCCTGCTCACGTCAGCCCGCGAATGAGCGCGCAATCTGGCCTGTTTTCCTTTCATCCAAGTCCCACTGTGCCGCTTGACGGTCCCCAGATTTACAGAATTCGGATTCCGGCTGCAATGAAATGGCCCTCGTTGCAGCTGCTTGAGACTTGGGGCATTCATCCGGCCTCCCTTTTTCCCGGGCTCGACGGTATTGCCAAACACATTCGGCAGCTCAAAAACCTTGCCTAAGACAAGTGGAGTTGTCCACGGTCTAAGGGTTGCGCAGAACCTCGCTCACAAGAATCGTGACATGACTGAACACCATGTCCGCAGTCGTGTCGGAGAACGCGTGCGCCCGCTCTGGTGATGCGTCACGCCCACTTTGCGGTCTTCTTTGCCGGAGCCTTCTTGGTCGCCTTCTTCGCAGGAGCCTTCTTCGCAGCCACCTTTCGCGTCTGTTTCTTCGCAGGCGCCTTCTTTGCTGCAGCTCTTGGACGATAGTGCCCGCCTCCGGGACGATGATCCCAGCGAAATTCTGCGTATTGTGCTTGTCTCGCCTTCTCGATCAGCGTTTCGACCATTGAGCGCAGGTCTCGCGGGACTTTGGCTCCCTTCTCCAATAGCGCCTCGTACTCCCGTACAAGGTTGGACAAGTTCGCGTTCTCGGTCGTAAAGCCAAGAAGAATCATCCGGGCAACTTCGTTTGCAGCTGCTATGGCGTGCTCGTTGCGCCCGTGCTGGAGGTCAGCCGCAATCTTTTCTGATGAGATCTTCTTAGCCAGCTCAAGCGCCTTGGGGCCGAGCCACTTTGCCGCTCCTACCCAGTCGAACACCATGAAGAGCTCCTGAATTGTAGAAAAACGCCACGGATTGTAGAAACGCCCCAGGACCCGAATAGGGCGCTGGGGCGCATGAAGACTGGTGGCCTGGGGCGGAATCGAACCACCGACACGCGGATTTTCAATCCGCTGCTCTACCAACTGAGCTACCGGGCCAGAGCCGGCAATTATAGCAGGGCCTTGGGGCCTCCTCACCCGCCGCGCTTGCCCCGCGACAGGTCCACGCCCAACTGCTTGAGCTTTCTGTACAGGTGCGTGCGTTCCAGCCCCGTCTTCTCCGCCACGCGCGTCATCGAGCCGCCTTCCTTGGCCAAGTGAAACTCGAAGTAGCACTTCTCAAAATCATCGCGCGCGTCGCGCAAGGGCTTGTCCAGCTCGAAAAGCTGCCGCGCCTGCGGGCCCATTTCCACCACGGGCGGCAGGCTTTGGCCACCGGTCATGACGGACTCGACGGTGAGTTCGGCCACGGGCGCGGGCGAGACGCCGGCGATGCCGGGCTTGCGCGGAATCGCGCCGTTGCCACGCGCGAGGCCCGCTTCCACCGCCTTGAGCAGCTTCTGCATTGCGCGCCGATCTTGGTGGCCTCCACCGCAGTCTCGATGGTGGCGTGCCCGCTCATCATGATGACGGGCATGCTGAGCAGACCGGTGGTGGACCATTCCTTCAGCAGCGTGACGCCGTCGGTGTCCGGCATCCAGATGTCCAGCAGGACGAGGTCGGGGCGGGATCGTCCGCGCGCAGCGCGCGCCTGAGCGGCGTTTTCTGCGAGTTCGACGTTGTGTCCCTCGTCGTTGAGGATTTCGGAGAGCAGGTCGCGTATGCCCAGTTCGTCGTCGACCACCAGTATGTTTGCCATTTCTTTCCTGAAAACCTCTCGTGGGGCGTGTTGCTATGCCGCAACTGCGAATGATAGCGATACTTGGGCGCCTGCAACCACACCATCTTCGATGCGGTTTTTCAGGTCGACCCGGGCGCCGTGTTCGTCGGCGATTTTCTTCACCACGGCCAAGCCCAGCCCAGTGCCCTTGGACTTGGTGGTGACGTAGGGCTCGAACGCGCGCTTCAGGATGTGCTCGGGGAAACCGCTTCCCGTGTCTTGCACGATCAAGCGCGCGCGGCGTGATGTTTCGTTCCACTGCGTCTTGACGACGACTTCGCGCACTGTGGCACCTTCCGTCGCGTCCTGCGCGTTCTGCAGCAGGTTGTGGATGACCTGGCGCAGTTGCTGCGCGTCGCCCATGACTTTCGGGCAATGAGGCTCGAGCTCCATGCGCACGGGCACATGCGCCGAAGCATCGCCGCGCTCGCCGCCCTCGCGCGCATAAAGGTGCATCACGTCGGCCACCAAGGCATTGAGGTCCACCGGTTTGAGCTCGGCGGCGGGCAGGCGCGCGTAATCGCGAAACTCGTTGACCAGCCGCTTCATCGCGTCCACCTGGTCCACGATGGTCTGGACGGATTTGGTCACGACCGCCTGTTCCGCCGGGCCCACCTTGCCGGCGAGCTTCATCTCCAGCCGTTCCGCGGACAGCTGAATCGGCGTGAGCGGGTTCTTGATTTCATGGGCCAGCCGCCGGGCCACTTCGCCCCACGCCTGCGCGCGCTGCGCCGAGACGATCTCGGAGATGTCGTCGAACACCAGCAGCCGCGCGCCCTTGCCAGGCGCGTCGGTGGGCATCTCCGCGCCGCGCGCCACGAGCGTCAGGGCGTTTTGGGGTGAGCCAGGTTGCGCTGCGTTGAGTTCGAAGGATTGCTGCCAGTGGTCGAGCCCGTGCTGCTTGCGCTCGTTCATGTACTCGTCGAACTGCTGCTGCACTGCGTTGCCGAAGGTTTCCAGGCCCGCCACGCTGGCCAGCGGCAGGCCCTGGTACACGGCCAGGGGCGCGCGCAGGATGCGCGTCGCGCCGGGGTTGGATGACTGGATGTTGCCCTGATCGTCCAGCACGATCACGCCGGCCGTGAGGTTGTCCAGGATGGTCTGCAGGTTGGCGCGGGCCGCGTTGACCTGGCCCATGCTGCGCTCGACGGCGGCACGCGCGTCGGCGAGCTGCTGCGTCATCTGGGCGAAGGATCGCGTCAGGCCGCCGAGTTCGTCCTTGCCTTGCAGTGCCGGTTTGGGCGAGAGATCGCCGGCGGCCACCTCGCGCACGCCGGCCGCGAGAAGCAGCAGCGGCCGCGCCAGCTGGTTGCCCAGGATGATGGCCAGCAGCACGGCGCCGAACACGGCCAGGAACAGGCTCAAGGTGAGTGTGCCGATGTACATGCGGCGCAAGCCTTCGCGCGCGAGGGCGCGCTCCTGGTATTCCCGGTTGGCTTCCTGTACCGCGATCGCGTTCGCGACTAGCGTCGGTGGCAGCATCTGGGTAGCCTGCAGGATGCGCGGTTCGCCGAGCACGCCCACGCTCGACTGCGACACCACGGCCATGGCCCGCACGCGCGCGTTGCTCACAGCGTTGGGCGTAGGGTCGTCCAGCCCCTCGATCACGGCCAGCGATCGCTGCGCCCGCACGTTGCGCAACTGCTGCGGCGTGGGCCGTTCGGGGTTGAGCTGGAAGCGCGACTGGCCAGCGCTGGCGATGAGCTGGCCGGTGCCGCTCCAGAGGGTTACGTCGTTGGCGGGTAGTTGCTCGCGCAACCGTTCCAGTGCGATCGGCGCTGAAGCATCCGGAGTATCGGCGAGCTGCACCGCAGCCGCGCGCGTCTTGTTCTGCAGGTCGTTCGCCAGCGTGTCCAGGGTGGCGCGGCCGAGGTTCAGTCCGGCGTCCAGCGCGCCTTCGACCTTGACGTCGAACCAGCTCTCGATCGAGCGTGAGACGAACTGGTAGGAGACGACGTAGATCAACATGCCCGGCAAGAAGCCCACCAGCGCGAAGATGGCGGCCAGCTTGACCAGCAGGCGGCTGCCGAACTTGCCGCGCCGCAGCCGGGAGACCAGCCGCACGCCCACCCAGATGATCACGAGCAGCAGCACCGCTGCCACAACCATGTTGATGATGAAAAGGCGCCCGTAGTTGCGCTCGTAGAGCTCGCGGTTGCCGGTGGCCTGCGTCAGCAGGAACATCAGAACGATGCCGATGGCGACGATGACCGCGGCCGCGACTCCCACAGCCCAGCGGAAGGCGGCGGAGGTGCGCAGCGGGAAGCGGGGCGAGGTTTCGCCCGGCCGATCGGTGCTCACCGCCCGCTCTCGACGGACAGGCGCTGGTTGCGCATGACCGCAATGTTCCAGTCAGCATGGCCGACTGCGCCGATCTGGAAGGGGCGCGGCAGCTGCGACACGTCCAGCCGGAACCGGAAGTCCACGTTGTAGCGCGCCTCCGGGTCCAGGTCGGTGGATTCGGCCACCTTCCAGTGCGAGATGTGCTGCACGGCGGCCATCGCTTCTTCACGCGTATCGAAAGTCTGGCCGAGCGCTAGCCCCGAGTTGCCGATCGGGGCGGACGACACCACGAGCCGCCAGCGGCGTGTCAGCGGCTGGTAGGACAGGCGCATGTGGCGCGCGGCGACCGATACCTGCTTGTCGTACCAGTACCAGCGGTCGCGGAAGACAACGGCCTCGGCCACGAAGAACATCGGGATGCCCTTGGCCAGCGCGTCGTCGATGACAGAAGGCAGCTCGAACTTGACGTTGGCCGACAGCAGTACACCCTCATCCGTTCGCTCGACGCGAAGCTGCGTGATTTCCGTGGCCGGCGCCGGCGACTGCGCCCATGCCGGCGCAGCCAGGGCCATGAGGCAGCCCGCCAGCATGACGCGCATCACGCGGGCGAAATCCTCACGCAGGCGCAGTCCCCGCGCGTTTTTCCAGCAACGCGTAAAAAAATCCGTCGTGATCACCTTTCAGATTGTCCGGGACGGCATCGTCCTTTGCTCCGCTTTGGGGCAGTAAATGGCCGGGCGCGGGCAGGCTGGCCGGCATCCCCCGTCAGCACATGCGCCTGCAGGCCCTGCCGCCGCAGGTTGTCGTGAATCCGCTCGCAACGGGCCGGGTCGATGTCGAGCGCGATCACGTGCGCATCTGCCAGCTCCAGGATGTGCGCCGTCTTGCCACCGGGCGCGGCGCAGGCATCGAGGATCCGCAGGGGAGCGCTGTGACTCAGCCCATCAAGTAGCAGGGGCGCCGCGAGTTGCGCTGCGGCATCCTGCACGGAGACCGCCCCACTGTCAAAACCCGGCACGTCGTGCACGGGCCGAGGGCGCTCCAGAATGACGCCGTAATCACCCACCGCCGATGCAGCGATGCCCCCGGCTTGTAGCTCGCCGAGGTATTGCGCCTGAGTGTAGCGGCGCGGGTTGACTCGCAAGGTCATGGGCGCCTGGCGATTGTTGGTGTCGAGGATTCGCTCCCATTGTGTCGGGTGATCCTTCTTCAGCCGTTCGACCCACCAGCGTGGATGATTCCAGCGGGCTTCGGGATTCGCATCCGTGGCTGCTACCAGAGCCTCGCGTTCGCGCAGGAATCGGCGCAGGCAGGCGTTGATGAAGCTGGCCTGGGCCTTGGCGCCCGCACTGCGCTTGGCCGCCTCCACCGCCTGGTCGACCAGCGTGAAGACTTCGTAGGGCGCATCCGCCTCGCGCCAGCACAGCGCCAGCGCGGTGCATAGCAAGGCATCGGCCTGCGCGGGCGGCGGCCTGCTGGCGAGATCGCGGCGCAGCGCCTCAGCGCGCCCGAGCTGGCGTAGCGCCTGGAACGCCAGCGCCTGCGCGCCGGGGCGCAAGGGCCCATCGACCTCTGCCAGCGCCGCGGTGCCCGATTGTCCGCCCCGCACCGCTGCGACCACGCCTGCCGCTGCCTGCAACAGCCGCCACAGGGGTATCGAAGAAGACGTGTCGCCGCTTGGGGCCCGACCGCTCGAAGTTGTCGCCATCGGGTGCTGTTCAGGCCACTACGGCGTTGGCCGATGTCCGCACGCCCCGCCCAGGCTTGAAGCCGAACAGCCACGCCAGCAGCACTGCCGGGAACTGCGAGATCCCGTTGTTGTAGCGGGCCACCGCCTGGTCGAAGTGCTCGATCGCGGCATGGGTCTGCATCACAATTTGCGCGCGCCGTGCCGTCAGCGTTTCCGGCAGGCGGGGCCCGGCAAGGTCATGAGCATCGTCGCGCTCCGCGCGCTCCCAGGCCATCGCGAGCACGTCCTGTGCGGCACTGAGCGCGGCGATGCCCTGCGGCTCCAGTGGCCGGGCGCGCGCAACCGCGAGCGATGCGGCGAACTGCGCGGCCGCGCCGTGCAAGCCGGACCAGAAGCCCGTATCGCCGCCCAGCGCCGCGGGTTGCGTTGCGTCGGGCGGCGGCAGGCATTCGTGCACGAGTGCCACTTGCTTGGACAACTCGCCCTCCAGTGCCGCGAACGCCGAGTTGGCCTCCGCACGCAGCCGCATCAGGCGGTTGTAAGCGCCCACGCCCCAGAACAGCAGGACCGCGGCGACGCTCCAGAAAACAACTGACGAAGGCATGGCCTCGCGAAATCCAAAAAAAAATGCCCAGCCCCGGAATGGGCTGGGCATCAGTTTACGGTGAAACCGCGGTTACTCGGTGGCTGCGCCTTCGCTTGCCTCGGGTGCGGTGGTGGCCTCGCCAATGCTGGCAAGCTCCGCCGCTTCCGACTCGGCGATGGCGCGGCGCTCGGCCTCGTCCATCTGGTCCTTCGCCTTGCGGGCCTGGTGGTACGCCATGCCGGTGCCCGCGGGAATCAGGCGGCCGACGATGACGTTTTCCTTCAGGCCACGCAGCTCGTCGCGCTTGCCCATGATCGCCGCTTCGGTCAGCACCCGCGTGGTTTCCTGGAAGGAAGCCGCGGAGATGAACGAATCGGTCGACAGCGAGGCCTTCGTGATGCCCAGCAGCAGGTTGCTCCAGGTCGGCGGGATCTTGTCGTCGGCGCGCAGCGCGTCGCACGTGTCCAGGATTTCCGAACGCTCGACCTGCTCGCCCGCGATGTAGCTCGAATCGCCGACGTTCTCGATCACGACCCGGCGCAGCATCTGGCGAACGATCACCTCGATGTGCTTGTCGTTGATCTTCACGCCCTGCAGGCGGTAGACGTCCTGCACTTCGTCGACGATGTAGCGCGCCAGCTCCTCGGCGCCAAGCAAACGCAGGATGTCCTGCGGGTCGGCCGGGCCGTCCACCACGGATTCGCCCTTGTTGACCACCTGGCCTTCGTGCACCAGGATGTTCTTCTCCTTGGGCACGAGCTCTTCCCAGACCTTGCCGTCCTGGTCGGTGATCTGCATGCGGATCTTGCCCTTGGTTTCCTTGCCGAACGACACGGTGCCCGTCATCTCGGCCAGCACGCCCTTGTCCTTGGGCGAACGCGCCTCGAACAGCTCGGCCACGCGCGGCAAGCCGCCCGTGATGTCGCGAGTCTTCTGGCCTTCGATCGGGATACGTGCCAGCACTTCGCCGCCGCCCACGTCCTGACCGTCGCGCACCTGGATCAGAGCGCCGACCGGGAAGCCGATCGTCACCGAGTGATCGGTGCCGGGGATCTTCACCTCGTTGCCGGACCCGTCGATCAGTTTGACCTGCGGGCGGATCAGCTTGGCCGAGCGCTTCGGGTCGAACTTGATGACGACGAGCGTCGACAGGCCGGTGACTTCGTCGACCTGCTTGGCGACCGTCAGGCCCTCCTCGACGTTCTCGAACTTCACCTTGCCGGCGAACTCGGTGATGATCGGGCGGGTCAGCGGATCCCAGTTGGCCAGCACCTTGCCGGCCTTGATCTGCTCGTCGGCCTTCACCGCCAGGATCGCGCCGTACGGAACCTTGTGGCGCTCGCGCTCGCGGCCGTGCTCGTCATGGATGATGATTTCGCCGGAACGGGCGATCACGACCAGCTCGTTCTTGCTGTTGGTCACATAGCGCATCGTGCTGTTGAAGCCGATCACGCCGTTGGACTTGGCTTCCACGCTCGAGGCGATGGCGGCGCGCGAGGCGGCGCCGCCGATGTGGAACGTCCGCATCGTCAGCTGCGTGCCGGGCTCGCCGATCGATTGCGCGGCGATCACGCCGACCGCTTCACCCACGTTGACCAGGCCGCCACGGCCGAGGTCTCGGCCGTAGCACTTGGCGCAGATGCCAAAGCGGGTCGAGCAGGTTAGTGCAGTGCGCACCTTCACTTCGTCCACGCCGGCTGTCTCGAGCTCCTCGATCTTGTCCTCGTCCAGCATGGAGCCGGCCGGGGCGATCACGGCACGCGTCTCAGGGTGCATCACGTCATCCGCGGCAACACGGCCCAGGATACGGTCGCGCAGCGACTCGATCACTTCGCCGCCTTCGACGATAGCGCGCATCAGCGAGCCGTCCACGGTGCCGCAATCCACCTCGATCACGACCAGGTCCTGCGTCACGTCGACCAGGCGGCGCGTCAGGTAGCCCGAGTTCGCGGTCTTCAGCGCCGTGTCCGCGAGACCCTTCCGGGCGCCGTGGGTGGAGATGAAGTACTGCAGCACGTTCAGGCCTTCGCGGAAGTTGGCCGTGATCGGTGTCTCGATGATCGAGCCGTCCGGCTTGGCCATCAGGCCGCGCATGCCCGCCAGCTGGCGGATCTGGGCGGCGGAACCACGGGCGCCGGAGTCGGCCATCATGTAGATGGAGTTGAAGGACTCCTGGTCCACTTCATTGCCGTGGCGGTCGATGACTTTTTCCTTGGCCAGCTGGGCCATCATGACCTTCGACACTTCGTCGCCGGCCTTGCCCCAGATGTCCACCACCTTGTTGTAGCGCTCGCCGGCCGTGACCAGGCCCGAGGTGTACTGCTGCTCGATCTCTTTCACTTCCTTCTCGGCGCGGGTGATGATGTCGGGCTTTTGCGGCGGCACCAGCATGTCGTCCACGCAGATGGAAATGCCGGCCTTGGTCGCGAGGCGGAAGCCGTTTTGCAGCAGTTTGTCGGCGAACACAACGGTTTCCTTCAGGCCGCACTTGCGGAACGAGGCGTTGATCAGCTTGGAGATTTCCTTCTTCTTCAACGCCTTGTTCAGGTTGGAGAAGGGCAGCCCCTTGGGCAGGATCTCGGACAGCAGCGCGCGGCCAACGGTCGTCTCGACGATGGAGGTCGACGGCACGAACTCGTTGGAGTCCTTGTCGCGGTTCCACTCGGTCAGGCGCACGTTCACCTTGGCGGTAAGCTCGACCTGGTTGGCATCCAGCGCGCGCTGCACTTCGCCGATATCGGCGAAGATCATGCCCTCGCCCTTGGCGTTGGTGCGCTCGCGCGTCGTGTAGTAAAGGCCCAGCACCACGTCTTGCGACGGTACGATGGCCGGCTCGCCGTTGGCGGGGAAAAGCACGTTGTTGGACGCCAGCATCAGGGTGCGGCATTCCATTTGCGCTTCCACCGACAGTGGCACGTGGACGGCCATCTGGTCACCGTCGAAGTCGGCGTTGAAAGCCGCGCAAACGAGCGGGTGCAGCTGGATCGCCTTGCCTTCGATCAGGATCGGCTCGAACGCCTGGATGCCCAGGCGGTGCAGCGTCGGCGCGCGGTTCAGCATCACCGGGTGCTCCTTGATCACTTCCTCAAGGATGTCCCACACGACCGGTGTGCCCGATTCCACTTCCTTCTTCGCCGCCTTGATGGTGGTGGCGATGCCCATGGCTTCCAGGCGCGAGAAGATGAAGGGCTTGAACAGTTCCAGCGCCATCAGCTTCGGCAGGCCGCACTGGTGCAGTTTGAGCGTCGGGCCCACGGTGATGACCGAACGGCCCGAGTAGTCGACGCGCTTGCCCAGCAGGTTCTGGCGGAAGCGGCCGCTCTTGCCCTTGATCATGATCCG
This sequence comes from Ramlibacter sp., assembly GCA_029237735.1. GTDB lineage: Bacteria > Pseudomonadota > Gammaproteobacteria > Burkholderiales > Burkholderiaceae_C > Ramlibacter. The sequence continues at coordinate 19,377 of JAQZBU010000121.1, forward strand.
CTTCTCATTGCGCGCGATGATCTCAGGAGCCTTGAGCTCCAGCAGACGGCGCAGGCGCGAGTTGCGGTTGATAACCCGGCGATACAGGTCGTTCAGGTCGGAGGTCGCGAAGCGGCCGCCGTCCAGCGGCACCAGCGGACGCAGGTCCGGCGGCAGCACGGGCAGCACTTCCATCACCATCCACTGGGGCTTGATGCCGGACTTCTTGAACGCTTCCAGCACCTTCAGGCGCTTGGCATTCTTCTTGACCTTGACTTCGGAGCCCGTGAGGTCGCCGCGCAGCTTCTCGATCTCGATGTCGATGTCGATGGCTTCGAGCAGATCCCTGATGCCTTCGGCGCCCATCTTGGCGACGTACTCGTCACCGTATTCCTTGCGCTTGGCCTCGTAATCGTCCTCGGACATGATGCTGAACTTCTTCAGCGGAGTCATGCCGGGGTCGGTCACTACGTAGGCTTCGAAATAAAGCACGCGCTCGATGTCGCGCAGCGTCATGTCCAGCACCAGGCCCAGGCGCGAAGGCAGGGACTTCAGGAACCAGATGTGGGCGCAGGGCGCGGCCAGGTCGATGTGGCCCATGCGCTCGCGGCGAACCTTGGTCTGCGTGACTTCAACGCCGCACTTCTCGCAGATGACGCCGCGATGCTTCAGGCGCTTGTACTTGCCGCAGAGGCATTCGTAGTCCTTGATGGGGCCGAAGATCTTGGCGCAGAACAGGCCGTCGCGCTCGGGCTTGAAGGTGCGGTAGTTGATCGTCTCAGGCTTCTTGACTTCGCCGAAGGACCAGGAACGGATCTTTTCGGGCGACGCCATGCCGATGCGGATGGCATCGAAATGCTCGTCCGGCGTGAACTGCTTGAACAGGTCTAGTAGTGATTTCATGTATCTGTTCCCTTCGAATTAGGAGCGCTCGAGTTCCATGTCGATGCCCAAGGAACGGATTTCCTTGACCAGGACATTGAACGATTCCGGCATGCCGGCGTCGATGGCGTGCTCGCCCTTGACGATGGACTCGTACACCTTGGTGCGGCCCTGCACGTCGTCGGACTTGACTGTGAGCATTTCCTGCAGCGTGTAGGCGGCGCCGTAAGCTTCCAGGGCCCACACTTCCATCTCGCCGAAACGCTGGCCGCCGAACTGGGCCTTGCCGCCCAGCGGTTGCTGCGTGACCAGGCTGTAGGGCCCGGTCGACCGCGCGTGCATCTTGTCGTCCACCAGGTGGTGCAGCTTCAGGACGTGCATGTAGCCGACTGTGACCGGGCGCTCGAACTGGTCGCCCGTGCGGCCGTCGTACAGCATCGCCTGGGTACGCGTGGCAGTGAGGCCCTTCACCTTGGCCACTTCTTCCGGGTAGGCCAGCTTCAGCATGCCGCGGATTTCCTCTTCCGAGGCCCCGTCGAACACCGGTGTCGCGAAAGGCACGCCCTTCGAGAGGTTCTCGGCCATCTCCAGCACGTCCTCATCGGCGAGCTTGGCGAGGTCTTCCTTGCGGCCCGAGGTGTTGTACAGCTGGTCGAGGAACTTGCGCAGCTCGGCCTGCTTGGCCTCGGCCTGCAGCATGTCGCCGATGCGGTTGCCGATGCCCTTGGCGGCCCAGCCCAGGTGCACTTCCAGCACCTGGCCCACGTTCATGCGCGAAGGCACGCCCAGCGGGTTGAGCACGATGTCGCATGGCGTGCCGTCGGCCATGTAGGGCATGTCTTCGACCGGAACGATCTTGGACACGACGCCCTTGTTGCCGTGGCGGCCGGCCATCTTGTCGCCGGGCTGCAGGCGGCGCTTGACGGCGAGGTAGACCTTGACCATCTTCAGCACGCCGGCCGGCAGCTCGTCGCCCTGCGTGAGTTTCTTGCGCTTCTCTTCGAAAGCCAGGTCGAAGCTGTGGCGCGTCTGCTCAAGCGAGTTCTTGATCGACTCGAGCTGGGTGGCGACTTCGTCGTCCGCCGGACGAATGTCGAACCAATGGAACTTCTCGACCGATGCCAGGTAGGCCTTGTCGATCTTCGTGCCCTTGGCGAGCTTCTGCGGGCCGCCGTTGGCGACCTTGCCGTTCAGCAGCTTCTCGATACGGTCGAACGCGTCGGCTTCGACGATGCGCAGCTGGTCGTTCAGGTCGAGGCGGAAGCGCTTGAGCTCGTCGTCGATGATCTGCTGGGCGCGCTTGTCGCGCTGGATGCCTTCACGGGTGAAGACCTGCACGTCGATGACGGTGCCTTGCGAACCCTGGTCCACGCGCAGCGAGGTGTCCTTCACGTCGGACGCCTTCTCGCCGAAGATGGCGCGCAAGAGCTTTTCTTCCGGCGTCAGTGTGGTCTCGCCCTTCGGCGTGACCTTGCCCACCAGCGTGTCGCCGGGCTGCACTTCGGCGCCGACGTAGATGATGCCGGACTCGTCCAGGCGGTTCAGCTGCTGCTCGGACAGGTTCGGGATGTCGCGCGTGATTTCCTCGGCGCCCAGCTTCGTGTCGCGGGCCATGACAACCAGCTCCTCGATGTGGATCGAGGTGTAGCGGTCTTCGGCGACGACCCGTTCGCTGATCAGGATCGAGTCCTCGAAGTTGTAGCCATTCCAGGGCATGAACGCGACCAGCATGTTCTGGCCCAGGGCGAGCTCGCCCAGGTCGGTCGATGCGCCGTCGGCCACCACGTCGCCCTTGGCGATCTTGTCGCCGCGCTTGACGATCGGGCGCTGGTGGATGTTGGTGTTCTGGTTGGAACGCTGATACTTGATCAGGTTGTAGATGTCCACGCCGACTTCGCCGGCCTGGGCTTCCGCGTCGTTCACACGCACCACGATTCGGGTGGCGTCGACGTAATCGACCACGCCGCCGCGAGTGGCGGTGACCACGGTACCGGAGTCGATCGCGGAGACGCGCTCGATGCCAGTGCCGACGAAGGCCTTCTCGGGGCGCAGCACCGGCACGGCCTGGCGCTGCATGTTGGCGCCCATCAGCGCGCGGTTCGCGTCGTCGTGCTCGAGGAACGGCACGAGCGAAGCGGCAACCGACACGATCTGCGCCGGCGACACGTCCATGTACTGGATGCGGTCGGCGCCGATCAGCACCGATTCACCGGCCTGCCGAGCGGAGACCAGGTCGCCGGTCAGCTTGCCTTCCTTGTCCAGCACCGCGTTGGCCTGGGCGATGACGTACTTGCCTTCCTCGATGGCGGACAGGTAATCGATCTGCATCGTCACCTTGCTGTCGATCACCCGGCGGTACGGCGTCTCGATGAAGCCGTATTCGTTCAGGCGTGCGTACAGGGCCAGCGAGTTGATCAGGCCGATGTTCGGGCCTTCCGGCGTTTCGATCGGGCACACGCGGCCGTAGTGGGTGACGTGCACGTCGCGCACTTCGAAGCCGGCGCGCTCGCGCGTGAGGCCGCCCGGGCCGAGCGCCGAGACGCGGCGCTTGTGCGTGATCTCGGACAGCGGGTTGGTCTGGTCCATGAACTGCGACAGCTGGGACGCACCGAAGAACTCCTTGAGGGCCGCGGAAATCGGCTTGGAGTTGATCAGGTCGTGCGGCATCAGCGGCTCTTGCTCGGCCTGGCCGAGGCGCTCCTTCACGGCCTTCTCGATACGAGCGAGACCGGTGCGGTACTGGTTCTCGGCCAGTTCGCCGACGCAACGCACGCGGCGGTTGCCCAGGTGGTCGATATCATCGACTTCACCGCGGCCGTTGCGCAGGTCCACCAGGATCTTGACCACAGCCAGGATGTCCTCGTTGGTCAGCACCATCGGGCCGGTCGACTCGTTGCGGCCGACCTTGGCGTTGAACTTCATGCGGCCCACGCGCGACAGGTCGTAGGTGTCCGGGTTGTAGAACAGGCGCTGGAACAGGGCCTGCACGGCGTCTTCCGTCGGCGGCTCGCCGGGGCGCATCATGCGGTAGATGGCGACGCGGGCGGCGAATTCGTCCACGGTCTCGTCGATGCGCAGGGTCTGCGACATGTACGCGCCCTGGTCGAGCTCGTTCGTGTAGATCACCTGCAGTTCCTGCACGCCGGCCGTGCGCAGCTTCTTCAGCAGCGCTTCGGTCAGCTCGTCGTTGGCCTTGGCGATGATCTCGCCGGTGTCGGCGTCGACGATGTTGCGCGCGACAACGCGGCCGATCAGGTAGTCCTCGGGCACGCTGATGTGCGTGGTGCCGGACTGCTCCAGGTCACGCGTGTGGCGAACGGTCACGCGCTTGTCCTTGGCGACGACGACCTTACCGGACTTGTCGGTGATGTCGAAGCGCGCCACTTCGCCACGCAGGCGCTCGGGAACGAATTCCATCTGCGCGCCGCTGTCCATGAGGCGGAAGTTGTCGTTGACGAAGAAGTTCGCCAGGATCGATTCGGGCGTGAGGCCGATGGCCTTCAGCAGGATCGTGACAGGCATCTTGCGGCGGCGGTCGACGCGGAAGTACAGGATGTCCTTCGGGTCGAATTCGAAGTCGAGCCACGAACCACGGTAAGGAATGATTCGCGCCGAGAACAGCAGCTTGCCCGAGCTGTGGGTCTTGCCCTTGTCGTGCTCGAAGAAAACGCCGGGGGAGCGGTGCAGCTGCGAGACAATCACGCGCTCGGTGCCGTTGATGATGAACGAGCCCTTGTCGGTCATCAGGGGCACTTCGCCCATGTAGACCTCCTGCTCCTTCACCTCCTTCACCACCTTCGACTGCGGCGTCGAGGATTCGCGGTCATAAATGATCAGCTGGACCTTGGCGCGCACGGCCGAGGCGTAGGTCAGGCCGCGGGTCTGGCACTCGCGAACGTCGAACGCCGGCTTGGCCAGGTTGTACTCGAGGAACTTCATCTCGACGAAGCCGTTGTGCGAGACGATGGGGAAGGCGGCGTCGAATGCGGCCTGCAGGCCTTCGATGGTCCGGGCCTTGGGGCCGATGTCGGCCTGAAGGAACGCGGTGTACGCGTCCTTTTGCATTTGCAGCAGGTAGGGAATTTCCAGCACACTGTCGCGGCTGCCGAAGCTTTTGCGGATACGCTTGCGTTCGGTGTAAGAATAAGTGGACGTCTGGGCCATGAGCTCTCCGGGCTAACTCTTGCGCAACTGTCACCCGGGTCTCGAGGCGTCGAGGCCGGGCAGCTTGGTGGGTTGGCCACTACCAACCATGGCGGACAGCGATGCATTGCACATCGCCCGAACCAAGGCATCTTCTGCAGTCGGGGTCAGAAGACACTCGAAAAAACTGGGGAACCTAGTATTGGACCAGTCTTTTCGGGTGCGTTCTCACGCGTTCCCTATAAGCACTAAAGGCTGGAGGCCCTTTCGGGTCACTCCAGCCTCGAGCCGAGATCGAATTACTTGAGTTCGACCTTGGCGCCGGCGTCTTCCAGCTTCTTCTTGGCTGCGTCGGCATCGGCCTTGTTCATGCCTTCCTTCACGGCCTTGGGAGCGCCGTCGACCAGGTCCTTGGCTTCCTTGAGGCCCAGGCCCGTGATTTCGCGCACGGCCTTAATGACGGAAACCTTCTGGGCGCCGGCTTCCAGCAGCATGACGTTGAATTCCGTCTTCTCTTCGGCCACCGCGGCGGCGGCACCGCCGCCGGCGGCTGCGGGCGCGGCCATGGCGGCTGCGCTCACGCCGAACTTCTCTTCGATGGCTTTCACCAGGTCGTTGAGCTCCATGACCGTCATGCTGTCCAGCGCGGTCAGAAATGCGTCTTTATCGAATGCCATTTTTGATTCCTAAATAAGTTGATTTGATCAGTTGGGGACAGAGCTAAAGATCTGTCCCGCAATGACGCTGCTTTGGCATCAAGCCGCGGCCGCTTCGGGGGCCACTTCGGGGCCCGCTTCGGGCGCCGCTTCGGCTCCGCCGCCTTTTTTCGCCGCCAGCGCGCTGAGCACCACGGCGGTGCGCGACATCGGCGACATCAACAGGCCACAAAGCTGGGCCAGCAGCACTTCCTTGGAGGGAATGCTTGCAAGCGCCTTTACGCCGTTGACGTCCAGCGACTTGCCACCGTAGGCGCCACCGCGAATGACCAGCTTGTCGTTGGTCTTCGCGAAGTCGGCCACCACCTTGGCGGCAGCCGTTGCGTCCACGGAGAAGCCGTAGATCAGCGGGCCGGTCATCTGGTCGCCGACAACTTCAAACGCGCTACCAGCGACAGCACGGCGGGCCAGGGTGTTCTTCAGAACACTCAGGGTGACGCCCTTGCTGCGCGCATCGTTGCGCAGTTTGGTCATGTCAGCGACCGTGATGCCGCGGTATTCCGCCATCACCAGCGTTTGAGCTTTAGCGGCGAGGCCGGTCACCTGCTCGATGACCGCTTCTTTCTCACTGCGATTCAGACTCAAGGTCTACTCCTTCAAAGTGCCGTCGGGTCCGAGAGACCTTTCGGCACACCTAGTTGCAGCGACCAACTGTTTTCAGAAATCTCTCAATTCCATCTTCAGCGGGATCGCCATCTGCGTTGGTTTTTCACTATTAAGGGCAAGTCACCCTGCCCACCAACGGTCTTGGATGGCCTGGCGGCTCTTTCGACCCACCAGCCCACCACACCCGGCGGCGCCTTCCCGCGCCGCCAGGAATCTCTTTGCGATTACGCCGAGATGGTTTGCGTGTCCACACGGACACCCAGACCCATCGTCGACGAGACCGCCACTTTCCTCAGGTACACGCCCTTGCTTGTTGCCGGCTTGGACTTGTTCAAGGCTTCGATCAATGCGACCAGGTTGCCTTGCAGCTTGTCCGAGTCGAACGAGCGGCGGCCAATGGTCGCGTGGATGATGCCGGCCTTGTCGGCGCGGTACTGTACCTGGCCCGCCTTGGCGTTCTTCACCGCGGTGGCCACGTCGGGCGTCACGGTGCCAACCTTCGGGTTAGGCATCAGGCCGCGCGGGCCCAGGATCTGGCCGAGCGTACCGACGACGCGCATGGCGTCCGGAGCGGCGATCACGACGTCGAACGGCATGTCGCCGGCCTTCACGCGGGCAGCCAGGTCGTCCATGCCGACGATGTCGGCGCCGGCGGCCTTGGCTTCCTCGGCCTTGGCACCCTGGGCGAACACGGCCACGCGCTTGGTCTTGCCGGTGCCGTTGGGCATCACGACAGCGCCGCGAACCACTTGGTCCGACTTCTTCGGGTCAATGCCCAGCTGCACGGCCACGTCGATGGATTCATCGAACTTGGCGGTGGCTGCGTCCTTCACGAGCGCAAGAGCGTCAGTGAACGCGTACAGCTTGGTCGTGTCGACCTTGCCCTGCAGGGCTTTTTGTTTCTTGGTGAGTTTTGCCATGATTTAGAGGCCCTCCACCGTAATGCCCATGGAGCGTGCCGAGCCGGCCAGCGTCCGGATGGCGGCGTCCACGCTCGCGGCGTTCATGTCTTTCAATTTTGTCTTGGCGATCTCTTCGAGCTGGGCCCGGGTGATCTTGCCGACCTTGTTGCTGTGCGGCGTCGCGGACCCCTTTTCCAGCTTCACGGCCTTCTTGATCAGGACCGTCGCGGGCGGGGTCTTGATGATGAAGGTGAAGCTCTTGTCCGCGTAAGCCGTGATCACCACGGGCAGCGGCAGACCGGGCTCGACGCCCTGGGTCTGGGCGTTGAACGCCTTGCAGAACTCCATGATGTTCAGGCCGCGTTGGCCCAGCGCCGGGCCGATCGGCGGCGACGGATTGGCCTTGCCCGCTGGCACTTGCAGCTTGACAAAACCGACGATTTTTTTCGCCATGGTTTTTACTCCTTGCGGGTGATAGCGCCTTGGCTTGGACTTTTCATTTCCGGTTTTCTCGACCTGGCTGAATTCCAGCTCCACGGGCGTTGCACGACCAAAGATCGTCACAGACACGCGGACCTTGTTCTTCTCGTAGTTGACTTCCTCGACCGTGCCGTTGAAGTCGGTGAACGGGCCGTCCTTGACGCGCACGTACTCGCCCACCACGAACTCGACCTTGTGGCGGGGCTTCTCGGTGCCCTCTTCCATCTGGCCCAGGATCTTCGCGACCTCGTCTTGCGAGATCGGGGCCGGACGGTTCTTGGCGCCGCCAACGAACCCCGTGACCTTGTTGGTGTGCTTCACCAGGTGCCAGGTGTCGTCGTTCATGATCATCTGGACCAGCACGTAGCCGGGATAGAAGCGTCGCTCGGACGTCTTCTTCTGGCCGTTCTTGATCTCGACAACTTCCTCGGTGGGCACCAGGATCTCGCCGAACATGTCCTGCATGCCGGCGCGGTTAATGCGCTCGCGGATGTTGCGCTCCACGGCTTTTTCCATGCCTGAGTAGGCATGGACCACGTACCAATGCATGTCCGGATGGACAGGCTTGGCCGGCACGGCCGGCTGCGAATCGGCGGACGGGGCGTCGGCAGCGGTATCGGTGATGTCGCTCATTTACTTCTTCCACCCCAAAATCAGGTCGTAGAACACCCATTCGAGGGTCTTGTCGGTCAGCCACAGGAACAGGGCCATGACGGCACAGAAAGCGATGACGTAGGCCGTCATCTGGATGCTTTCCTTGCGGGTGGGCCACACCACCTTCTTGACTTCCTTCCAGGAGTCGCGGCCGAATGCCACGAATTCCTTGCCGGGCTCGGAAGTCATGAACACCACGAACGCGGCGGCCAGCCCCAGCAGCAATGCTCCCCACTGCGCCACCTGGCCCTGCTTGCCCAGCATGTAAAAGCCTGCGAGCGCCGCGATCACGAGGGCGATGGCGACTCCCAGCTTGGCCTTGTCGGCTCCCGTACTGACGGTTTCAACTTGAGAAGTGGCCATTTGCGGCGCGGTCCTGATTCGAGTTAACTGCTTCAATTCACTGCGTCTTTTGAGACGCCAAACCCGCCGGGTAGGCGGGTTGTCTTTTTTGGCCCGCCTTCTTCTGGCGGACCTGGGTGCCACTCAGGTGGCAGGGGCAGTAGGAATCGAACCTACAACCTTCGGTTTTGGAGACCGACGCTCTGCCAATTGAGCTATACCCCTATGTCCTTGTCATTCCAGAATTTTTGCGACGACGCCCGAGCCGACGGTCTTGCCGCCTTCGCGGATGGCAAAGCGCAGGCCTTCTTCCATGGCGATGGGGGCGATCAGCTTGACGGTGATC
>JAQZBU010000122.1 GCA_029237735.1 Ramlibacter sp.
GCCCAGCCAACACAACACAGGTTGAAAGATGGAAGCCGACACACAAGCACATGTTGCATTTTTCCTGACCGGCAGGCGGCCGAGCGAGTACCTGGACGCGGTGGACGGTCTGGACTTGCGCCCGGCGCTTTTCGCCGGTTATGAGGACCTGACCCCACTGCGCTATGACTTCCCGGTGGTGCTTTTGAACAACGCCGCCGCGGGGGCGAACGTCGAATCGCTCTCCGGCCTCTTTGACAAGGCACTCGAGAAGGTGGCGCAGGGCGCGGACGCCGACCGCATCCGCAAGCATGGCCTGCGGCTGGAGCAGGAAATTCGTACGCTCGTCGCCGCGGGCACGCCCGGTAGCTTGTCGACGCTGTGGGAGGGTGCGGCCGCGCGCGTCTCGGCGCAAGGCGATGCCAGCTTCGATGAAAGCCAGCGGCGATTGCGCGTGGTCGTGAAGGTCGACGGCGAGCTGGCCGACTGCAATGCGACGCTGCCGCCGCGGCTGTTGCGCCACGTGTGGGAGGCCGCGCAGGCGGCGAAGTCGGCACAGTTCCGCCAGCGCCTGCAGCGCCTCGTATTGAAGCTGTCCGCGATTTTGCAGGCCGATGTCGAGAAGTCCGTCCGCGGTGTGGCCGCGGATCGGCTGCAGGCGACGATCGGCCCGGGGTTCGCCGGCGCGATCGACTTCGACGCGATGTCCCGCATGCTGACGAAGTCCCAGCCGCGCGAGACCATGCCCGCCGCGCGCAAGCGCCGCATCACCGACCTGCTGCGCGTGCTCAAGGCGCAGCGCTTCTACACCGACGGCAGCGCCGATGCGTCGGTGCAGCCCTACGGCTTCGTGTTCGATGGCTGCGGCAATGCGCTGAGGGCGTATCGAGAACGGCTCCCGAAGCTGGTGGAACTGGCGCGAGCTCTCGTTATCGCTGAACTGGAGATCGATGGCCAGTACAGTCCAGAGCGGCACGACGCCGTGTTCGAGGCCTACGGCGCAGCCGGGCTCGATGCCGCGGAGCTTGCCGTCTTCCCGGATTACCTGGTGTGCATCGCCGACGGCGAACTGGACGCGCAGGAGAACACCCGCCTGATGGAGATCCTTTCGTCGGGCTTGCCGATCAAGGTGCTGCTACAGGTCGACGACCTCACCGATTCAACCTCCGAGCCGGGCATGCAGGCCCCGGGCATGCGCAGCCGCCAGCTCGCCAGCCTGGCGATGGGCCTGAACGAGGTGTATGTGCTGCAATCGAGCGCGTCGAACCTGTTCCAGTTCCGCGATCGCCTGCACAAGGGTGTTACTTATCGCGGCCCGGCGCTGTTCAGCGTGTACACCGGCGCGAACGCCAAGGCAGCAGGCTTGCCACCGTACCTGATGGCCGCCGCCGCGATGGAGTCGCGCGCGTTCCCTGCATTCACCTATGACCCGTCCGCGGGCGCCAACTGGGCCGCGCGCTTCTGCCTGCAGGCCAACTCGCAGGTCGACCTGGACTGGCCGGTCAAGGGCTTCGCCTACGAGGACGAGCAGCACCAGGGCGTCGTGCAGGACCTCGCCTTCACCGTGGTCGATTTCCTCGCCGCCGACCGTCGCTACGCCGCACAGCTCGCACGCGTGCCGCGCGAGAAATGGAACGGCAGCATGATCGCCGTCGATGAGACGCTGGCCAAGGAACGTAAGGGCCTGCCGGATAAGGTGCCGAGCGTGCTGATGGTGGATGGCCAGAACCGGCTGCAAAAAGTGCTGGTCACCCAGAGCCTCATCCGACAGGCGAGCCGCTGCCGCGAGATGTGGCACAGCCTGCAGGAGCTCGGTGGCATTCACAACTCACATGCCGAGCAGCTGCTGGCGCGCGAGCAGAAGGCATGGGAAGAGCGCATGCGCAAGGAAGCCGAAGCCGCCGCCCCGGTGAGCGCGCCCGCCGTGGCGCAACCCGCTGCGGCAACTGCCGTGCCGTCTGCCGCGGGGCCTGCGGTTGCCGAAGTGGTGGAGGAGCCCGAGCGCAATCCCGACGAGGCATACATCGAGACCGAACGCTGCTCCACGTGCAACGAGTGCACGCAGATCAACAACAAGATGTTCGCGTACAACGCCAACCAGCAGGCCTACATCGCCGACATCAACGCGGGCACGTACGCACAGCTGGTGGAAGCCGCCGAGAGCTGCCAGGTGGCCATCATTCACCCCGGCAAGCCGCGCAACCCGAATGAGCCGGGGCTGGAAGAACTGCTCAAACGCGCCGAGGCAGTGGCCTAGCCACGTTCATGTCATTGCGGGCCTGACCCGCAATCCATCAACCTTCTAACTTGCGCCGCACCAGGTTGATGTTGCTGCGCAGGGCGTAAAGCTCGTCCGCATACGACAGCGGCACGGTGATGCGCGCGACTTTTTGCTCCAGGGCGTCGAGGTCGCCCGAGAGCTGCGCGGTGTTGGCATCCGGTAGCTGCATGTGATGTTCTATCTCCCGCAATTGCCCGTACCAACGGAACACGCGCGAGCGGATGCGAAACTGGTACAGCGGCGGCACGATGCGCGACAACGGCAGGAGGATCGCGAGGATGATGCCAAGCGCCAGCCACATGCGCTCGACGAGGTTGGCCATCCAGAAGGGCAGGTAGCGCTGCAGGAAAGGCTGGCCGCCCTTGATGGCGCGCTCGGCTTCGCGCGAGATCGCGTACTCGCTGTGCTCCAGGTTCGGGAAGGTGCCCGCACGGTTGAACCAGCCTGCCGGGCTGTGCAACTCTCGTGCCGCCTGCGCGAACAGCTGCAGCAGCGCGGGATGCGTCTTCTCCCGCGTGAGCAAGGCCGTGGTGGTTGCCACGAGTCGCAGGTCGGCCGGCGGCAGATCGCGCGCGAGATCGACCACGCCGCGCGGCAGCACCACCGGCGTCAGGAAGGGAAAGCGGCGCGAGTAGGCCTCGCTCTGCGCGAAGTCCATCAGCTTCACGCCCGGCGTCTGCAGCAGCATCTGCACCATCAGCGATTCCGGGGCTGAGGCGAAGACGATCGCGTCCAGCTCTTTGCCGAGGAAAGCAACGGTGGCGGGTGTCTGCTCCAGCTGCGACATGACGATGCGGCTCTTGTCGATGTTGTTCGCGTCGAACAACTTGTCCATCAGGCTCGGCACGCCACTACCGGCGGTGCCCACGTTCAGGCGCAGGCCCTGCAACTGAGTGAGCGCCGTGAGCGTCGCGGTAGCCGTCACCTTGCGCGCGGAGTCGGCTCGGTAGAACAGCCACACCGGCTCGACGAAGAGGCTGCCCAGCGATTCCAGGCCGCTTTCCTCGGTGGTGGCGCGCTCGTTGCTGCCGCCCTGCACGAAGCCGAGGTCGGCCTTGCCCTCGCGCAGCAGCCGCAGGTTGTCGGACGAACCCTGGCTGGGCAGCAACGCGATTTCGATGCCATTGACCGCCAGCGCCTTCTTGAGCCACATGTAGGCGAGCACCAGCAGGCCCCCCGCGAGCAGCGCCACCGGCCCGGCGGAGATCAGCAACTCCTGGATCGACACCAACGTGTAGCGCAGCGCCCGGGGAATGCGCGGCTTCATGCGAGGTCGCCGGCGGCGGGGTAGCGCTGCTTGCCCACGGTGATGCCCTGCGCAGCTCGAATGGCCCGCACCACCGCCAGTGCAACAGCTTCCGCCGCCATCGTGCCCAGCACCATCATGCCCAGCGACTTGCCGGCGCGGCCGGTGCCCAGCGCAAACAGCGTGTCGCCGTCGGACATCGTGTGCACGGGGTTGATGCTGCGCGCCAGGCCGTCGTGGCCCACCGTGGCCAGGCGCGAAGCCTGCGCCTTGGTGATGACGGCATCGGTGGCAATGACGCCGATGGTGGTGTTGGTGCCCGCGAGGTGCGGCTTGGGCGGCTCGCCACGCAAGAGCGCGCGGCGGCTGTCGATGAGGGACTTGCCGTTGCGCGTGCGCGCGCCCGCGATGGGCAGAGCCGTGTCGGGGTCTATCACGTCGCCCAGCGCATTGCAGGCGATCAGCGCGCCCACGGTAATCAGGCGCGGTAGCCGGCGGCGGCATCCGGGCGGATGGTTGCATCCCCGACGAGCAGGTCGAACAGCACTGCGCCCGGCACCAGCGGCAGCCGCACCGGCCCGACGGGAAAGCCCACACCTTGCTCTTCGAGCCATTGCACAACCCCTGTCGCGGCGTCCAGCCCCCAGGCGCTACCGCCGGCCAGCAGGATGCCGTGCACGCGCTCCACGAGGTTGGTGGGCGCCAGCAGGTCCGTCTCGCGCGTGCCGGGCGCGGCGCCGCGCACGTCTACACCGCCCACGGCGCCGTCGCGCGCGATGACGACGGTGCAACCGGTGGGTCGGCGCGTATCGGTGAAATGGCCGACTTCGATGCCCGCGACGTCGGTGATGGAACTGCTCTTGGGACGCCGGGCCTTCGGTGTGCTTGTCATGGATCAAAGATTATCCACGCCGGGATCGGCATGGCGAAGATACGATAAAAAAACAGGCTCGTTCACGCGGGAGCAGACATGGAAGCAAAGTCGCATTGGGACCGGATTTATCGCTCCAGGCCGGCGGACTCGGTCAGCTGGTACCAGCCGCATGCGCTGCGGTCGTTGGAGCTGATTCGCCGCGTCGCGGGCAGCCGTGACGCCCGCGTACTTGATGTCGGCGGCGGCGCCTCGACGCTGGCCGACGATCTGCTCGACGCGGGCATGACGCGCGTGAGCGTGCTCGATATCTCGGGCTCGGCCCTGGAAGCAGCTCGCCGGCGGCTGGGGCCGAGAGCAAGCGCCGTGCGGTGGATCGAGGGCGACATCACGTCGGTGGAGCTGGAGCCGGCAAGCGTCGATATCTGGCACGATCGCGCGGTTTTCCATTTCCTGACCGAGCCGCAAGACCGCGCGGCCTATGTAGGGCAGGTGCGGCGGGCTGTACGGCCCGGCGGGCACGTGATCATCGCGGCCTTCAGCCCTGAAGGGCCGCCCCAATGCAGCGGCCTGCCGGTCGTGAGGTACGCGCCGGAAGAATTGCACGCCCAGTTCGGCAGTGGCTTCGAGCTGGTGGAACACCAGGCCGAGGATCATCGAACGCCTTCAGGCGCGATCCAGCATTTCGTCTATTGCCTGTGCGTCATGCATTGACTCGTGCGCTTCTCCGGGCGACCTACTGGCGTTTGGCGGACGTGGCCTGCAGCTCTTCATTCACGAGATCGCGCAGCTGCTCGTAGCCGAAGGAGACCAATGGACGGCCGTTGACGAAGTACCCCGGTGTCTTCGTCACATCCAGCGTCTTCGCGTCGGCCACGTCCTGGGAAATGATGCGTGCGATGTCGGGCGACTGCATCTCTTGCCGCCCCCGCTCCGTGTCCACGCCGGCCCGCGCCAGCACGGGCCACGCCAGTTCCACCCGGGCGCGATGGTTTTCCGTCCACCGGGATTGGGCGGAGAACAAGGCCTCGAGCGATTCCCAGTACTTGCCTTGCTTGCGTGCGGCCTCCAGCGCCTTCACTACTTCGTCCGAGCCCTGGTGGAAGGGCGCATAGCGAACGGAGAGCCGGATGTCGTCAGGATGTTCGGCCATCAGTTTCTTCACGAACGGATAGAAGGCGCCGCAGGTTTCGCACGCCGGGTCGAGAAACTCGACGATGTGCACCCGCGCATCCGCCTTGCCAAGTCCCGGCGAGTGGAAGCGCACGAGCGACTCCTTGTTCTTCGCGGCGGCCCGTGCAGCCGCCTCGGCCTGCTGGTTCTGGTAGAGCGCGACCGCCCCCGCGAACAACGCCGCGAGAAGGGCGGCGACGGTGATGAACAGGGTCTTGCGATTCATGGGCGGTTCCGGAACTTCAGGGCGAGAAGCATGAGGTTGATGACAGTGAAGGACAGCAGTGAAAGCAGCGGGATCGTGACGAAACCGAACCACGCCACCTGTACCTGGCCGCATGGCACGCCCTGTGTGCACGGCGTGGCGCTCTCGGGGATGATCCCCGCCACCAGCAGGACGTGATACGCGGCGATCAGCCAGCCCGCCGCCGCCAGCGGAAAGGCATAGCGCACGACCTTGGCATCCAGCGGGAAGAGGCCCATTGCCAGGACGAAGACGAGCGGGAACATGAAGATGCGCTGGTACCAGCACAGCACGCAGGGTGCGAAGCCCATCACCTCACCGAGGAAGAGCGCTCCCAGCGTGGACACGGCGGCCACCAGCCACGCCGCGAAAACGAGGCCCCAGAGGGTGGGGTCCGTCACTGCGCCAGTGCTGTCCGCCCCGTGGCGAGCGCGTGCAAGAGGCTTGTCAGTCATGGCGATCCGGAAAAGCTGCGGGCTTGCCGCGAGGACCGCAGCAGGGATGATTATGTCGTATCGTGCCGTACAGATACGTCGAACCGGAGCAGTTGCTCCCAAGCGTTGACCAGGGCAACCGCCGCCTGTTCGATGTCGTCGACTGTGGTCATCACGCCCACCGACAGCCTCACCGCGCCGGCGGCCCGTGCCGGCCCGAAGCCCATGGCCGCCAGCACGCCGCTCACCGCATCGTGTTCCGAGTGGCAAGCGGAGCCGACGGACGCGGCCACCACGCTTCCCGCTTGCGCCAGCAGTGACCGGCCGCTGACGCCGGGGAACGAAACGTGCAGCGTGTTCGGCAGCCGCTGCTGCGGGTGCCCATTGAGCAGCAGACCCTCGACGCCCTCACGCAAGCGCCGGTGCAGCAGCTCGCGCAACTCTTGCAGGTGCACGCCCGTGCCGGGTAGTCGTTCGCGCGCGATCCGTGCCGCGGCGCCGAAGCCGACGATCGCGGGGACGTTCTCGGTACCTGGGCGCAGGCTGCCTTCCTGGTCGGCGCCGAACAGCACCGGCTTGATGGGCGTACCCTGGCGCACGTACAGCGCGCCCACGCCCTTCGTGGCATAGAACTTGTGGCCGGCCAGGGTGAGCAAGTCAACGCCCAGCGCATCCACATCGACGGGAATCTTGCCGGCCGACTGCGCGGCATCGGTGTGCAGCAAGGCGCCGCGCGCGCGGGTGATTTCAGCGATCTCGCGAACGGGCTGGAGTGTGCCCACCTCGTTGTTGGCGTGCATGATGGACACGAGCGCGGTCTCGGGCCGCATCGCCGCTGCCACCTCGGCCGGCGACACGCGCCCGTATTCGTCCACGGGCACGACAGTCAAGTCCCAGCCTTGTTCGGCGAGGTGACGCGCGGGCGCCATCACCGCGGGATGCTCGATGGCGCTGACGACGAGATGCCGTTTGCCCGGGCCCAGGGCCCGGGCGACGCCTAGCAGCGCCAGGTTATTGGCCTCCGTGGCGCAACCGGTGAACACGATCTCCCGCGCGATCGCTCCGATCAGGTCCGCCACGTGGCGGCGTGCCTGGGCAACCGCGTCGTGCGCGAACTGCCCGTAGGCATGCGACGAGGACGGATTGCCGAATGCGCCGGCGAGGAACGGCTCCATCGCCTCGGCCACCTCCGGTGCGACCGGCGTCGTGGCGTTGTAGTCCAGGTAGATGGGGCGATTCATGTCATACACTTCATGCGGCGTCGGCCGGCTGGGGTGCGGGGTTCAGGCGCGGGTGCGTTTCTTCACCCAGCAGCCACAGCACCGCGCCCGACAACGCCATCGAAGCGGCGACGAATGCGAACGCGGCTTCGATGCGGCCGGTGAAATGCCCCGCCAGGCCCAGGCCCAGGGCACCGATGCCGTACCCCAGGTCACGCCAGAATCGGTAGATGCCGATCGCGCTGCCGCGCCACGCGGGGTGGGAGATGTCCGCGACGGCGGCCGAGAGGTTGGGATAGAGCAGGGCCATTCCGAAGCCGGTCAGCGCCGCGGAGGCTGACCACCACGCAATGCCTTCACCGGCCAGCATCATCGCGACGCCGCCACCGCAAAGCCACATGCCCCACACGTTGGGTTTGTGGCGGCCGATGCGGTCCGACAGGCGTCCCGTGAACAGCTGCGAGCCGCCCCACACGAAACCGTAGATGCCGATGATCCAGCCCACCTGCGGCAGGCTCATGCCCTTCTGGTAGAGGAAGACCGGATAGAACACCCAGACCAGCGCGTCGACGAACTTCTCCACCAGACCAGCCTGGCTGAGCGCGGCGAGGCGCCGGTCACGCCAGGACACCAGCGCGAATACCTCCCAGGTGCCGGGCTGTGCCGCGACGCCTGCGGGGTAGCGGGGGCGGGGCCGGTTCGCGTCGGCCACCTGGTGGCTGGCGATCTCCGCGTGGGCCCAGGGCAGGGTTTCGCGCAGCGCGAGCACCGACATCACCAGCGCCGTGCCCACGACGGGCAGGCCGAAGACCAACAGGCCGACGCGCGCGCCGAACGCCGCGGCAAGGTAGGCAGTGATGATGCCCGCCGCCGCGACGCCGACATAGCCCGCGAATTCATTGAGCCCCAGCGTCAGCCCGCGTTCCTCGGCCAGGGTGATGTCGAGCTTGGCCGTCTGCGTCATCGACCAGCACAGGCCCTGGTTGAAACCGAGCAGCACAGTGGCGAACACGATCCAGTTCCAGCTCGGCGCCAGCCACACGATGAGCGGGATGGGCAGGGCCACGACCCAGCCGAGCACGAGCACCTTCTTTCGCCCGATCCGTTCCGAGAGCCTGCCGGCCACGAAGTTGAGCACGCCCTTCACCAGCCCGAACGCCAGCACGAAGGCCGACAGCAGCACGAACGAGTTGCGCGGCACGCCGTACTCGGCTTCGGCCAGCGCCGGCACCACCGTGCGCATCATCCCGATGGTCAGGCCGACCAGCAGCACTTGCAGCAGCAACTGGACGAACTGGCCGGTGTTGTGCGCGATGCCGTGCTGGAGTTTCATTGCGCTATGCCGAGATATTGGCGGCGACGATGGCATCCATGTTGGCCGGCCGCGCAGGGATGTCCGCGGTCACGGCGGCGACGAACCCGGCCTTGTCCGCCGACAGCGCGGGATTCCAGCGCTTCTCGAAACCGAGCGTGGACGATGGCTTGCCCGACAGGCCCGCACCGCATGCGCTGCCCGCCTGGTGACCCGGAAACATCTCCAGGTCGCCCGGCAGCGGCAGCAACTTGGTGTGAAGGCTGTCGTACAAAAGGGCCGCCATCTCCGTTTCGCGTCCCGCGAGGTCGGGCCGGCCGACGGCACCGACGAAGAGCGTGTCGCCGGTGACGACGAACCAAGGCTCGTCGCCGCGGCGCATGTCCTTCACCAGCAGGCAGAGGCTGTCGAGCGTGTGGCCGGGCGTGTGCAGCACCGTGGCGCGCACATTGCCCGCATCGAGTTCCTGGCCATCGTGCAGTTGCGTGAAATCGAAGCCCACCAAATCGCGCGCGGCCTCGTGCAGGCAATAGGGTGCGCCGACCCGCGCCGCGAGCGCGCGGCCGCCGGAGTAGTGGTCCGCATGAACATGCGTGTCAACCACGTAGGCGATCTCCACGCCCAGCGCCTGCGCCTGGTCGATGAACCATTGCTCGTCCCCGGCCACCACGTCGACCGCAATGCCCTTGCGATGCCCGATGCAGCCGAAGAAGTAGGACAGCGATGCCTCCCTGGTGGCAAGTTGCTTGAAGAACATATCGGCCTCCTTTCAGAACACCAGAACCTTGTCGGCGGCCAATGTCCATTCCGCGAGTTCGGCCATCGTGGAACGGCGGGCGCCTTCGACGAGCTCGGCCTCGGTGATCCCTCGTGCATCCATGCAGGTTCCGCACAAGGCGACTTCGCCGCGCTTCATCACCCTGTCCAGCATCACCTGGACGTTGTAATAGCCCGTGGGTACGCGCTGGCCCGACTTGGCGCATCCGACAGCGTCGGCCATGAGGAACAGCCTGGCCTGCGCCTCGTCCTTGGCGGCGATCGCGCCGGCCAGCCTCAGCGCGTTGTAGGTGCGCTCGCTTCCGTAAGGGGCTTCGTTGAGAATGAACAGGATCGTGCCCATCACTTGCCGCCTTGCTTGATCGTGGCCTTCAGGCCGTCGAAGTCACGGCGCACCACCGGGTTGAGCAACAGCCCCGTCTTCTCCTGGCGGGCGACGCCTTCCATCTCCAGCACGTCGGCCACGATCTGGAAGCTGGCCGCCCCGTTGAAATCCTTGCCATCGGCCACGATCAACTGGCCGCCGTAGAACACCGCGGGCGCGGGCAGGCCAGGCGCCAGCGAGGAGGGTAAAAGCTGGATGGCCACGCGGTAGGTGTTGGCGATCTCCGCCGCGACCTGCAGGTTGCCGTTGCAGCGCACGCCGGGCGGGTCTTTGGCGATGAAGGTAAGCACCTTGCGGCCGGCTGCGTCGGTCGAGCCGGGCACGGCCATGGAAACGGGGGCCGCCTGGCCGGCCGCGGCGATGGCGACAAGGAAGGAGAAAACAATGGCACGCATATCAATCCTCGGGGGGGTGATGAATCAAAGGGTTCCGCCGGACGCCACGGGAAGCCCCGCGGCCTGCCATTCGCTCACGCCGTCCAGGATCTTGCGGGCTTTGTAGCCGCGTGCCTTGAGCAGCTTGAGAGCTTCGTCCGACAGCATGCAGAACGGCCCGCGGCAATACGCGACGATCTGGCGGCGGCGGGGCAGTTCCGCCAGGCGTTGCTCGAGTTCGCTCAAGGGCATGGAACGCGCGAAGGGCAGGTGCGCCGTTTCGTACTCGGCTTGCGGCCGCACGTCGATCACGACGACCTCGCCGCGCTTGGCCTGTTCGAGCAGGGCCTTGCGGTCGACCCTGGAGAGCTTGTCCGGCTGCGCCACCATCTGGCTGATCGCCATCTGCAACTCGAGCAGGTGTTCCTCGGCGACTTCCCTCAGCCGCACCCACAGGTCGGAGACGTCCTGGCCGCTCAGGCGGTACACCACGTACTTGCCTTCGCGCCGGCTGTCCACCAGGCTGGCCGCGCGCAGCGCCTTCAGGTGGGCGCTGGCCAGCTTGATGTCGATGGAGAGCTCCGCGCTCAAGGCATCGACGGTCTTCTCGCCCTGGGCGAGTACTTCAAGCAATTCAAGCCGCTTCGGACTGGCCAAGGCCTTGCCGATGCGGGCGACCTGTTCATACAAGAGGTTCTTGACTTCGCGTTTTCTCATTCATTCATTCTAACGATATTTAGAATGATGGGGCTATGACCCAGGCAATTGGTGCGTCACGATTCGTCGCGCCGGATGCCCAGCTGCTTGACCAGCCTGGAAAGATAAGGCTGGGTCACACCCAGCCGCTCGGCCGCACGGGTCTGGTGGCCGCCGGCTTGCTCCAGCGCCCGCAGTACGATCAGACGGCGCGCCGCCGCCACGGCCTCGTTGTACGGTAGGCCGAAGAGGTCTTCGGAGTCGGTCACCGCCGCGGCGTCCGGCGCGATGCAGCCCACCATCAATTCCTCCGGCAGGTCGCACGGGCCCACGATGTCGCCGGCCAGCAGCGCGCAGCGCTCCATCACGTTGGAGAGCTCGCGTACGTTGCCCGGCCATGAATAGCGCAGCAAGGCCTGCTTCGCCTCCTCACCGAGCTGCGGGGGTGGGCGCACCGACTCGGCGGCGTGCTTGGCGAGCAGCCACTCGGCCAGCGGCAGGATGTCGCCTTCGCGCTCGCGCAGGGGCGGGATGCGGATGCTGATGACCTTCAGGCGGTAGTACAAATCCTCGCGGAACGTTCCATCCCGGATCGCCGCGGCGAGGTCGCGGTGTGTGGCTGCTATCAACCGGATGTCCGCATGCAGCGTCTTGTCGCTGCCCAGCCGTTCGTACTCACGCTCCTGCAGCAGCCGCAGCAGCTTGGCCTGCAAGGCCGGCGGCAACTCGCCGATCTCATCGAGGAACAGTGTGCCGCCGCGCGCCGCCTCGACACGTCCCGCGCGGGCGCGGTCGGCGCCGGTGAACGCGCCTTTCTCGTGGCCGAACAACTCGCTCTCGAGCAGCTCGCCCTTGAGGAGCGCGCAGCTCACCGTCACGAAGGGGTTCTCGCAGCGCGTGCTCTGCATGTGCAGCGCCCGCGCGATGACTTCCTTGCCTGTGCCCGTTTCGCCCAGGAGCAGCACCGTCGCGTTGCTGGGCGCGACGCGCTCCACGGTGTCGGCCACGCGGGCCATGCCCGGATCGGCGCCGCGTACCCACAAGTGGTTGCGCCCGACCTCACCGCGCAGGTTGCGCACCTGGCTTTTCAGTCCGCGGGTTTCCAGCGCGCGCCGCACTACCAGCTGGATGGTCGCGGCGTCGAAGGGCTTGGCGATGAAATCGTAGGCGCCGGCGCGCATGGCACGCACCGCCTTTGACATGTCGCCGTGCGCCGTGATTACGATCACCAGCGGCGACGTGGATTGAGCCTGGAGGCTGTCGAGCACCGCGAAGCCGTCCAGGCGCGGCATTTCCAGGTCCAGCAGCAGCAGGTCCGCGCCGTCGGCCGCGCGCAGCGCCTCGACGCCGTCGAGCACGTGCTCGACCTCATGGCCCCACTCCTTCAGGCGATCCCGCAGCACCCGGCCGATGTTGGGGTCGTCGTCGGCGATCAGGATCCGGCTCATACCTGGGCACCCGCCATCGGCAGGTTCAGGGTAAAGACGCTGCCGCTGCCGGGTGACGACTTGAGCGTGATGTCGCCCCCGTGCAGGCGAGCCAGGTTCTTCGCGATGGCCAGGCCCAGGCCGCTGCCCGGCGCGGCGCTTGCCGACCGGCCCCGGAAGAATCGCTCGAAGAGGTGCGGCACGTCCTCGGCGTCCACGCCCGGGCCATGGTCCTCCACCAGGATGCGCAGGCCCGACGGCGCGGGTTCCGCGCGCACCTGCACGCTGGTGTCGGGCCGGCTGAACTTGACGGCGTTGTCCAGCAGGTTGATGAGGATCTGCTTGAGCTTGTCGGCATCGGCTTCGACGCATACGGCAGGGTCTCCGGCTGCCAATTCGAGGCTGACGGCCTTGCGCTGCGCGGCGGGGCGCAGCAGCATGAAGACTTCGTCCAGTAGCGGATACAGGGGCACCGGCGCGCGCTGCAGCTGAATGTGGCCCGACTGCAGGCGGCCCCACTCCAGCAGTTCGTTGACAACCCGGATGAGCCGGCCGCTGTCGCTCTCGATCATCTGCACATATTCCTGCTGCGTCTCGGTCAATCCGCCGGCCAGGCCGTCGCGCAGGTTCTGTGCCGAGCCCAGGATGCCCGTGAGCGGCGTGCGCAGCTCGTGCGACACATTGGACAGCACCGCCGATCGCAGGCGGTCGAGCTCCAGCAGCTCGAGATTGGCGGCCGCCAGCCGCATGTTGGCATCGCGCAGTTCCGCCGTGCGGGCATCCACCTGCGCGGCCAGGTTGTCGTTCTGCTGTTCTATCAGCAGTTGCTTTCCGCGCAGATCCTGCGTGAGCGCGAGCAGCCGATGCTGGCCATGGATCAGCTCGTCCGTGCGCTTGTGGTTGACCAGGCCCTGCCACACGATCACACCCAGCAGCAGCGCTGCCACCAGCTTTTGCGGCCAACCCGGCGGGACGAGCACCAGCGAAAGCGCCAGCACGACCAGTGCAAAGCTATAGCCATTCGATTGCCAGGCGTGGCACTGCTTCAACTCCAGCGTGCACACGCTGCAGCGGCCGTAGGGCTGCGTCTGGACATTGCGCCTAAGGACGCAGTTCTGGTTGATGCCGGGGGTTTTCGCCGTCGACGGTGATGTCGCTGAAGTCATCGAAGCCTCCCTTCAGCCAGCCATGTCGGGCCAGCCAGTCGCGTCCCAGTACATAGAACCAGCAGCCGGCGCAGAACCCGAGTGTGGGCGCCATCAGGAACGATGCGGTCGGTACCGTCAGCACCATGAAACCCGTCACCGGTTGGCCCGCCTCCACAAGCGCCAGGCCGATGAGCTGCACGACGACGGAGAGAACGCAGGCGCCGCGCACGCCCCGCAGATCGAAGTACAGATCGCCGATGCGGTGCTCGCCGCGGAAACGCACGAGTCGTGCCACCACCCGGGCGATCGGCACCCAGCGCGGCGAGAGTGCCTGCAAGGCCGTCAGCGCGAACGTGACGTACGCAAAGCGCACGTCCTGGCTGAAGATCGCGGCCAGGAGGAACGCTGCCTCCCCGAGGCGCTGCACGCGCATGCCGGGTCCGTATTGAAGTTCGCGGTCGGTGTCCATGGGATGGTCTCGCGGAAAGTCTACCGGCTGCGGGTGTGCCGCGCCAGCGGGTTCGCCATATCCAATAAGACATGGCCCATACGGCTTCGTGCATGGGGGCGCCTGGCCGCCGCAGGCGGAAGCAGCTTGATTTCAAAGGGAAAAGTGGCGTCGCCCAGGCTGGCACGGCATTCGCAATGCTCGACTCGCCACAAGCACCAACCCAAGGAGACCCACATGTCCGAAGAGCGCACTGAACTCGTCGTCCTCATGACGCACGGCATCGACAGCGAGATGTCATCCGTAGGCTTCACCATCGCGAACGGCGGCATCACCGCCGGGCTGCAGGTGACCGTCTTTCTCACCAGCGCCGCCGTCGACATCGCGCGCAAAAAGGCGTCCGACACCACGCACGTGAAACCGCTTGAGCCGCTGGCGGACCTCATGCGCGACTTCGTCGCCCGCGGAGGCGCACTCTACGCCTGCACGCCCTGCGTGAAGGCGCGCGGCTACGACCAGCCCGATTTCATCGAGGGCGTGACGATTGCCGGCGCCAGCGTGATCCATGAGCGGATCAAGCGCGGCGCCGCCACGCTCAGCTTCTAACCGGCGAAGGAGAACTGCCATGTCAACCCAGGTCGACCGCGCCGAGCTGGAAGGCAAAGTCCAGGCGATGTACCGCGATGTTGCGCAAAACCCCCACGGGGAGTTCCACTTCGAGATGGGGCGCGCGCTGGCCGAACGGCTGGGCTATCGCCCGTCCGATCTGGATCGCGTGCCCGCCGAAGCCATCGATTCGTTTGCCGGGGTGGGCTACTACTTCCACCTGCTTGGCGACATGGATGGCGCGCGTGTGCTCGACCTGGGCAGTGGCTCGGGAGTGGCTCGGGTATGGACACCTTCGTCGCCAGCCTGATCGTGGGCCCGACCGGAACGGTGATCGGGCTGGACATGACCGACTCGCAACGGGCCAAGGCCGAGGCGCTTCGGCGGCGCGATCGCTTTCGCAACGTCACCTACGTCAAGGGATACATCGACGCCGCGCCGTTCGAGGACGGCAGCTTCGACGTGATCATCAGCAACGGCGTGATCAACCTCGCCGTTGACAAGCCGCAGGTGTTCCGCGAGATCGCTCGATTGCTGCGCCCGGGTGGCCGGTTGGCGATTGCCGACATCGTGACAGACGTGGTGCTGCCCGAGACCATCAGCTGCAACACGACGCTGTGGGCGGCGTGCATCGGCGGCGCGTGGCAGGTGG
>JAQZBU010000123.1 GCA_029237735.1 Ramlibacter sp.
AGCGCTTCGCGCCGACCGCAAAACCACTCATCGCAGGCGCCTCGTCTGATTGCGCGTCACAGCCCACCCGCACGCGAATTTGCTGCCAACACTGTAGGCGCGCCACTGGTGGATTACCACCACTCTCGCGGCGCGGCGGGCGGTACCCGGCAGAGGCGATTTCTGTGGCGGCCAAGCCGCTTCGCGAAGTCGTAGCAACGCTGCGACCGCCACAGTATGAGCCGCTGCCGGGTACCGCCTGCCGCGACGCGAGCGCCCGCCACACCACCCAACGCGAGGAACTTACACCCGCCCGCTAGCAAAAACCGCCGCCTGCACGCGCGATGAAAGATTCAACTTTCGCAGGATGTGCTGCACGTGGATTTTTACCGTGGTCTCCGCGATCTCCAGCGTGCGGGCGATTTCCTTGTTGCTCGCGCCCAGGGCGATCTGCTCGAGCACCTGCATCTCGCGAGCGGAGAGTTGCGCCAGTGGATCGGGAGCGGGCGGTGGCTCGACGGGCGTCGGGGCCGACGCGGCGCGGAACGCGGTGACCAGCTTGCCCGTCATCTCGGGGCTTACTACCGCCTCGCCCTTCATGGCACGGTGGATCGCCTGTGCCAGCAGGTCGCCCTCGATCGTTTTGAGAAGGTAGCCGTGAGCGCCTGCACGCAACGCGGCCTGCAGATCTTCGGCATCCTCGCTCACGGTGAGGAGAATGATGCGCGCGTTCGGCGCGGCGTCCTTCAACCCGGGCAAGGCCTGGATGCCCGTGGCGCCCGGCAGGTGGTTGTCCAGCAAGATCACGTCCGGCTGCAGCGTTGCAGCTTTGCGGACGGCCTCGCCCGCGTCGGACGCTTCTCCGATCACGGCCAGGGAGCTGTCCGAGGCGAGCAGCGCGACCAACCCCCGCCGGAACAGCGTGTGGTCGTCCACGACCATCAGGCGTACGGCCGCGTCGGGATAGGCTGTCATGTCATCGCCCCTTCGGCTCGTGCATCCGTGACCTCATCGCGCGTGCGGGGCAGTTCCAGCACCACGCTGCAGCCGTGCCCGGGCGACGAATCCACCTTCACCGACGCGCCGATGCGCTGGGCACGCTCGCGCATGATCCGCAACCCGACATGTGTCTCGTCGCCGCCGCCGTCGTCCGGTGTGAAGCCTTTTCCATCGTCGCGCACCTCGAAGCGCCATGCCGGCGAGGGCCACACGCGCAGCACGACCTCACTCGCATGGGCGTGTTTGCGCACGTTCGACAGCGCCTCCTGGATGATGTGCAGAACCTGCACCTGCACGTCAGGCGCCAGGGCGACGCCGTGGCCCTGCATGTCCAGGTGGGTGCGCAGGCCCGTCTGGTGCTCGAACTTGGACAGCGTGGTTCGCAGCGCGGGCTCGATGTCTTCCTCACTCGTGCGGGTGCGAAAGTGCACCAGCAGCTCGCGCACGTCCGCATAACTTTCGCGCACGCCGGCGTCCAGTTCGCCCAGGATGCGCTCCATGGCCGCCTTGTCTTCGCGCCGCATGGCTTCGCGCAGCAGCTGGGCCTGGATCTTGAGGAAAGCCAGCGACTGCGCGATCGAATCGTGCAGCTCTTGCGCCAGCAGGCCGCGCTCTTGTGACACGGCCGCCTCACGTTCCAGCGCCGCCGCGCGCAGGCTCTCCATCGCGCTCGCGAGGTGGCTGGCCAGGGTGTCGAGCAGGTCGCGCTGTTCGTCGTCCAGATGCGCGTCGCCGTGGTAGAACAAGTCGACCTCGCCCAGCACCCGCTCGTGCAGCATCACGGGCACCGACACCAGCGTGCGGAAACCGGAGCGGCGGCAGTGGTCCAGCGGCGCGGGCTGCAGCTTGTGGATCGGGATCACGCGGATGGCGGCGTGTTCGCGCGGCTGTCCGCAATGGCAGGCCCCGGTCACGAGGCACGCCTCGGAATCCGCCATGTCCGCCGGAAGGTTGTCCGCGGCCATCAGCACGTAGCGCTGGTTGCCTTCGTCCGACCAGCGCACGGCGGCGGCGTCGGCGCGGGCTACGCGGCGCACCTGGTGGGCAAAGCCGCGCGCCAGCTCCTCGAGGCTGGGGGCGCGCGCCAGGAAGGCGCTGACTTCGTACAGGTCCGCCAGCCGCTGGCGCTTGATCTCCAGCCGCGCTGTTTTCTCACGCACCTTTTCTTCCAGGCTGCCGTAGAGCGACTGCAGCGTGCGGGCCATGTCATTGAAGCCCGCGGACAGCTGGCCGAACTCGTCCCCGCTGTCCACCTCGACACGGGTGGAAAGATCACCTTGCTGCACCGCCGTGAGGCCGCGCTGCAGGCGGGCGAGGGGGTTGAGAACGAACAGGTAGCCGGCGTAGAGCATCATCACCGCGCTGCCGATCGCCAGGCCCATCATCGCGAGCTGGAACATGTGCAGGATCGCGGTCCAGCGGGCGATCTGGGTTTCGATGGCGGCGACGAAGCCGTCCACCAGGGCCACGAATTCACCCGCCTCGCGGGCGGCGCGGATGGGCGTGGGGTGGGCAGCCAGCCAGCTGTCGCGCAACAGCACCCAGTGGGTGCTGACGCGATCGAATTGCTCGCGCGTCGCTGACGACCATGGCACGAAAAGCGGACGCGACGGGTCGCCCGATTTCAGCAGCGCCAGGCTCTCATCGAAGCTGCGCGCCAGCGCCTTCGCCTCGGGCGAGGCGGGGTTGCCTGACAGCTCCAGCGCCAGCCGGTAGGTCTGCATGCGCATGCGACCGGCCTCGTTCACGGCGGCGGCGCCGCCCTCGAGGTTCCACGTCACCCAGAGCGTGAGGCCGATCGACGCCAGCGCGAGCACCAGGAAGGTGGCTCCGCTGGTGAACAGCTTGGCGGTAAGGGTCCAGGAGCCTCTCATCGATTGGTTCCAATGGAGCCTCGCGCCGTGCCACAGGCTCGGCCGCGCGGCGCCTACTTCACCAGCAATACCGGCGTCTCGCACTCGGCAACGACCTTTTGCGCGACGCTGCCCATCAGGGCGCGGCCCAGCAGCCCATGGCCGTGGGTTCCCATTACGACCAGCTGCGCCTTTTCGCGCTGCAAGGCGCGTGCGATTTCCTGCGCCGGCGAGCCCACCACCCACGCGGTGCGGAAGGTGATGTTATGGCGCTTGAGGAACCGCTCGATTGGCGCGAGCACTTTTTCGGCCTCTTCCTTTTGATAGTCGTGGATGGCGGCGGCGCCGATCATGGTCTTGACCCGGGGCGGCATGGGCGACTGGACATTGAGCACCACCAGTTCGCCATCGGGGCCGGTCAGGCCTTCGTGGGTGACCAGGAAGGCCAAGGCCTTTTTAGTGAACTTGCTGCCATCGGCGGCGAACAGGACTTTCATGAGCGGTGCTTTCCTTGAGTCAAAAGCATCAGCGTAGCACCAGGACGGGGATACTGCTGTGGGTGAGCACGTGCTGGGTTTCGCTGCCCAGCAGAATGCGCTTCAGGCCCCTGTGGCCGTGCGATGCCATCACGATCAGGTCGCACTTGTGCCGCTTGGCCGCCGCGAGGATCGCCTCGGCGACCAGGTTCGAACGCGCGATCACGGCCTTAGCCTTCAGGCCCTGCCCCTCGGCCGAGGCCTTCACCGCGTCGACGATGGCCTGGCCCTGCTCGGCCCACTGCTTTTCGGTGCGCGCGATCTCCTGCGTGGAAATCGTCACGCCTCCTTCAAAGTAACTCACGGGATAGTTGGGAACGACATAAAGTGCAACCAATTCCGCGTCGATCGACGCGGCCAGCTCGACGGCGCTGCGGACAGCCTTCTTCGAAAGAGTGGAACCATCGGTGGCGACCAGGAGTTTTTTGTACATGGTGTTTCCTGTAGTGGAGGGGTTGATTCGAGCTTAGGTCCCGCCCCCATGGATCGGCTTGATCCATGTCAACCGCCCGCCCCCTGCGTGCCGATAACCTAGTGACATGCAGACTGCCTCCCCCACGCTCGATGGCTGGGCCGTGCTCGACGAGCCCGGCGAATGGGAGGCGTTCGGACGCCGCGTGGCCGGCCGCGACGGCTGGTGGGAGTCCTACCTCGCGATCGAGGGCATGCACTGCGCCGCCTGCACCCTTACGGTGGAACAGGCCTTGGGCGAAGTGCCCGGCGTGGAGAGCGTGCAGGTCAACGGCGCCAGCGGCACGGCCCGCGTCGTGTGGACACCGCACCTGAGTCTGCCCTCGGCGTGGCTGGCCGCATTGAAGCGCGCGGGATACGGCGCGGTGCCCGCGGGGGACCTGTTGAACAGCGCGCCGCGCATGCAGGCGCAGCGCCTGATGCTATGGCGCTGGCTGGTCGCGGGTTTTTGCATGATGCAGGTGATGATGTATGCGGTGCCCGCTTACATGGCCGGGCCCGGGGAGATCACGCCCGACATCGAGGCGCTGCTGCGCTGGGCCTCGTGGGTCCTAACGCTGCCGGTGGTCCTGTTTTCGTGCTGGCCGTTCTTCGCGGCGGCCTGGCGCGACGTGCGCAACGGCCGCGTCGGCATGGATGTGCCCGTGGCGCTGGGTATCCTGATTGCTTTCGGCGCCAGCACGGCCGCCACCTTCGATCCAGCCGGGCCGCTGGGCAAGGAGGTCTGGTACGACTCGGTAACTATGTTCGTCTTCTTCCTGCTGTCGGGCCGGCTGCTCGAGCAGCGCCTGCGCGACCGCACGGCCGGCGCGCTGGAGGCATTGATGCGCCGGCTGCCGCAAACGATCGAAAGGCAGGAGCAGGACGGTGAGTTTCGCAGGGTCGCCGTGCGCCGCCTCGCCGCAGGCGACTTGATCCGTGTTCTTCCGGGCGAAGTGTTTCCCGCGGACGGCATGGTGACCACGGGCGAGACCCGCGTGGATGAAGCACTGCTGACCGGTGAGTCCAGGCCGCTGCTGAGGCGCAAGGGCGAGGCCGTGATCGCGGGCAGCCACAACCTCTCGGGCATGGTGCATGTCCGCGTGGAGCGTGTGGGCGGCGAGACACGCTATGCCGGCATCGTGGCCCTGATGGAACAGGCATCGATGGACAAGCCGCACCTGGCCCAGGTGGCCGACCGCATCGCAAGCCCCTTCCTGCTGGTGGTCATGGCGGCCGCGGCGGTCGCGGGTGCACTGTGGTGGTCGGTCGATCCGGGCCAAGCGTTGGGGGTGGCGGTGGCCGTGCTGATCGTCACCTGCCCGTGTGCCTTGTCGTTGGCGACTCCCGCCGCGACGCTGGCGGCTGCCGGGGCGCTCGCGCGCAAGGGCGTGCTGGTGCGCCGGCTGCAGGCGCTGGAAAGTTGCGCCTCCATCGATACCGTCATTTTCGACAAGACCGGCACTGTCACCGAGGACCGCATGGGGCTCGTCGGCACGCAGGTGCGCGAGGGGGCCGACAGGGCGCAGGCGCTGGCACTGGCCGGCGCGCTCTCGCGCCACTCGTTGCACCCGGTCTCGCGAGCGATCACCGCCGCGGCGGGCGACGTTGGCTGGACGGCCACGCATGTCACCGAGATCGCGGGCCGCGGCGTGCAAGGCAACGTCGGCGACGACAGCGTCCGGGAGGCGCGGCAATTGCGGCTCGGCTCAGCGTCGTTCTGCGGCGCGCCCGCGCGCCAGCGCGATGTCCAGGGCATCGAAGTGCACCTGGCCGACGAGCAAGGCTGGCTGGCGACGTTCGAGCTGGACGAGGCGACGCGGCAGGATGCCAAGCCGGCGGTCGACGCCTTGCGCGAACTGGGTCTGCGGGTACAGCTACTCTCCGGTGACCGAGGCGCGGCAGTTAAACGGCTGGCCCGCCGAGTCGGCATCGAATGGGCGTTCGGCGACTGCTCGCCAGAAGACAAACTGGAACATGTCCGGCTGGCGCAGCAACGCGGCCACCTCGTTGCGATGGTCGGAGACGGCGTGAATGACGCACCGGTGCTCGCGCGCGCCGACGTCTCCGTGGCGATGGGACAGGCGGTGCCACTGGCCCAGGCCAAATCTGATTTCGTGGTGCTGGGCGGGAACCTGCAGGCAGTCGCTTCGCTAATGCACCATGCGCGCCGCACGCGTTATATCGTGCGTGAGAACCTCGCGTGGGCAGGCATCTACAACGCCGTATGCGTGCCACTCGCGGCCCTGGGCTACATGCCGCCGTGGCTGGCCGGCCTGGGCATGGCCGCCAGCTCGCTTTTGGTGGTTGCCAATTCCGCACGGCTTGCACGCATTCGCTGACAGGACGCTTTCAATGGACATACTTTTCATCCTCATCCCCTTGTCTGTTGCGCTCGCGCTGCTGATCCTCGGTGCACTCGGCTGGGCCGTTTGGCGCGGGCAATTCGAAGGTGTCGACGCAGAAGCGGAGCGCATTCTCCGATCGGATTGATTTCCATCAAGTCGATGTGGCTATCTCGCGGCGAGACTCGAGCGGTCACGTTAACGCAGGTGGATTCATGAACCAAAACAGCCCCCAGGAAAGCGCGCTTTACAACGACACCGTCGTGCGCCAGTTCTCCTTGATGGCCGTGGTTTGGGGGGTGGTCGGCATGCTGGTGGGCGTCTTCATCGCCGCACAGCTTGCCTGGCCCGAACTCAACTTCGGCATTCCCTGGCTCAGCTACGGCAGGCTGCGCCCCCTCCATACCAACGCGGTGATCTTCGCCTTCGGCGGCTGCGCGTTGTTTGGCACAAGCTACTACGTCGTGCAGCGAACTTGCCATGTGCGCCTGTTCATGGGCAAGCTGGCCGCATTCACCTTCTGGGGCTGGCAGGCCGTCATCGTCGCCGCGGCGATCAGCCTGCCGCTGGGCTACACCTCCGGCAAGGAATATGCCGAGCTCGAGTGGCCGATCGACATCCTCATCACGTTGGTCTGGGTCTCCTACGCGATCGTCTTCTTCGGCACCATCGGCATGCGCAAGGTGCGCCACATCTATGTGGCCAACTGGTTCTACGGCGCGTTCATCCTGGCCGTGGCTCTGTTGCACCTGGTCAATAGCGCGGCCATTCCCGCGGGCTTCATGAAGTCCTACTCGGCCTATGCCGGTGTGCAGGACGCGATGATCCAGTGGTGGTACGGCCACAACGCCGTGGGCTTCTTCCTCACGGCAGGCTTCCTGGGGATGATGTATTACTTCATCCCCAAGCAGGCCGAGCGCCCTGTGTACAGCTATCGCCTCTCCATCGTCCACTTCTGGGCGCTGATCTTCACCTACATGTGGGCGGGCCCGCACCACCTGCACTACACCGCGCTGCCCGACTGGACGCAATCGGTGGGCATGGTGTTCTCGCTCATCCTGCTCGCGCCGAGCTGGGGCGGCATGATCAACGGCGTCATGACCCTATCGGGCGCCTGGCACAAGCTGCGCGACGACCCGGTGCTGCGCTTCCTGATCGTGTCGCTGTCGTTCTACGGTATGAGCACCTTCGAGGGCCCGATGATGTCCATCAAGACGGTGAACGCGCTGTCGCACTACACCGACTGGACGGTGGGCCACGTGCACTCCGGCGCGCTAGGCTGGGTGGGCCTGATCTCGATGGGCTCGCTGTACTACCTGATTCCGCGCCTGTTTGGCCAGAAGAAGATGTACTCAGTTCCCGCGATCGAGCTGCACTTCTGGATGGCGACCATCGGCATCGTGCTGTACATCGCCGCGATGTGGATCGCCGGCGTAATGCAGGGCCTCATGTGGCGTGGCATCAACGGCGACGGCACTCTCACCTACACGTTCGTCGAGTCGGTGAAGGCGACCTATCCCTTCTACGTGATCCGCGTGCTCGGCGGCCTGCTGTACCTCGGCGGCATGCTGGTCATGGCCTGGAACACCTGGATGACGATGGCGCGCGGCCACTCGGTGCGCGTGCCGGTAGCCGTCCCCGTCGCGGCCTGACCGAAAGCGAAACATCATGAGTGAACACAACACCACTTCGGCCGGTTTCTCGCACGAGAAGATCGAGACCAGCAATTTCCTGATGATCGTGCTGATCCTCCTGGTCGTCGCCGTCGGCGGCCTGGTCGAGATCGTGCCCCTGTTCTTCCAGAAGAGCACTACCGTGGCCGCCCCCGGCGTCAAGCCGCTCGCCCCGCTGCAGCTGGCGGGCCGCGACATCTACGTGCGCGAGGGCTGCTACAACTGCCACTCGCAGATGATCCGCCCGTTCCGCGCCGAGACCCTGCGTTACGGCCATTACTCCGTTGCCGGCGAGTTCGTGTATGACCACCCGTTCCAGTGGGGGAGCAAGCGCACCGGTCCGGACCTGCACCGCGTGGGCGGCAAGTACAGCGACGAGTGGCAGCGAATCCACCTGAACAACCCGCGCGACGTCGTGCCGGAATCAAACATGCCCGCCTATCCCTGGCTGGACAAGAACCCGGCGGACCACACGTCCATCGCTACGCACATGAAGGCGCTGCGTACCGTGGGCGTGCCTTACACCGACGCCGAAATCGGCAAGGCGACCGAGGAGGTCAAGGGCAAGACAGAAATGGACGCGCTGGTCGCGTACCTGCAATCGATGGGGAGGGCTCTGAAATGATCACTATTCTTCGCATCGCCGCCACGCTGGCGAGCTTCGGCGCCTTCCTGGGCATCGCATGGTGGGCCTACGCTCGCCACAACCGCGACCGCTTCGATGAAGCCGCGCGGATTCCCTTCGAACAAGATTAAGCGGAGCGCGCAATGAGCGATTTCAATGCCAACTTCTGGTCGATCTACGTCGCCGGCCTCACGCTGTTCAGCATCCTGGCCTGCCTGTTGCTGCTGTGGATCACGGCGCGCAAGAAGGTCGTGCCCTCCGCGGACAACACCACGGGCCACGTCTGGGACGACGACCTGCGTGAAGCGAACAACCCGATGCCGCGCTGGTGGATGTGGTTGTTCGTCATCACGATCATCTTCTCGCTGATGTACCTCGTGGCCTACCCGGGCCTGGGTAGCTACCAGGGCGAATTGAAATGGTCCACGCGCGGCGAATACACAGCCGAAGTGGACAAGGCCACCCAGGAGCTCGCGCCGCTTTACGCACAGTTCACCGCGCGCAAGTCCGAGGAACTGGCGGGGGACACCAATGCCATGGGAATCGGTGAGCGCCTGTTCATGAACAACTGCGCGCAGTGCCACGGCTCGGACGCACGCGGCACCAAGGGCTTCCCGAACCTGGCTGATGCAGACTGGCTGCATGGCGGCTCGCCCGACAAGATCAAGGAAACCCTCACCGCCGGCCGGCGCGGGCAGATGCCGCCCATGGCCGCCGCCGTCGGCACGCCCGATGACGTGAAGAACGTCGCCAACTACGTGTTGAGCCTGGCCAACAGCCCGCACGATTCGCTGCGCGCGCAGCTGGGCAAGGCCAAGTTCACGGCCTGCGCCGCCTGCCACGGCATGGACGGCAAGGGCAACCAGGCGCTCGGCGCGCCAAACCTGACCGATGACGTATGGCTTCATGGCTGGGGCGAGCAGGCCATCATCAACATGGTCAACAATGGCAAGGTCAACGAGATGCCGGCCCAGCAAGGCAAGCTGACCGACGCGCAGCTCCACGTCCTGGCCACCTACGTTTGGGGCCTGTCCAACAAAGCCACGCCCGCCAAGCCCTAAGGAGTTCCCCCAGTGACCTCACCTGCCGCAGTTCGCAAGGTGATTCCCATCGTCCCCGCAGGCCCGGAAGAGCCCGGCGAGTCGCTCTACGAAGCGCAGAAGAAGATCTATCCCCGCAAGGTGACGGGCCTCTTCGCGCGGTGGCGCTGGGGCTTCGTCTTCCTCACGCAGATCATCTTCTATGGCCTGCCGTGGCTGGAGTGGGGCGAGCGGCAGGCGGTTCTGTTCGACCTGGGCGCGCGCCGCTTCTATATCTTCTCGCACGTCCTGTACCCGCAGGACTTCATCTACCTCACGGGGCTGCTGGTGATCAGCGCGTTGTCGCTGTTCCTTTTCACGGCCGTGGCGGGGCGCCTGTGGTGCGGGTTCTCCTGCCCGCAGACGGTGTACACCGAGATTTTCCTGTGGATCGAGCGCAAGATCGAGGGCGACCGCAATGCGCGGATGCGCCTGGACGCCTCGCCGATGTCGGCCAACAAGTTCGCCCGCAAGGGCGCAAAGCACCTGGTGTGGATCACGCTGGCGCTGTGGACGGGCTTTACGTTCGTGGGCTACTTCACGCCGATCAGGACGCTGTGGGGCCAGGCATTCACGCTGTCGTTCGGCCCGTGGGAGTGGTTCTGGGTGAATTTCTACGCGCTGGCAACTTACGGCAACGCCGGTTTCCTGCGCGAGCAGGTCTGCAAGTACATGTGCCCTTACGCGCGCTTCCAGAGCGCGATGTTCGACAAGGACACGCTGATCGTCAGCTACGACGCCAGCCGTGGCGAGCCGCGCGGCTCGCGCTCGCGCAAGGCAGACCCGGCCGAGCTGGCGCTGGGCTCCTGCGTGGACTGCAACCTGTGCGTGCATGTTTGCCCCACCGGCATCGACATCCGCAACGGCCTTCAGTACGAGTGCATCGGCTGCGCCGGCTGCATCGACGTGTGCAACACGGTGATGGACCGGATGAACTACCCAAGGGGGCTGATCCGCTTCACGACGCAGAACGCCGAGGCCAAGGGCTGGCACCGTTCGGAGATCCTGCGGCATGTGGTGCGTCCGCGTGTGCTGGTGTACACCACGGTGCTGCTGACCCTCACGGTGGTGGTGCTCACGAGCCTTGTCGTGCGCACTCCCTTCAAGGTAGACGTGGTGCGCGACCGCGCCGCGCTGTCGCGCATCGTCGCGGGCGGAAAGCTTGAGAACGTGTATCGCCTGCAGATCATGAACGCCACCGAGCAGCCGCAGCGCTACCGCATCTCGGCCACCGGCCTTGAGGGGCTTGCAATCGCGTCCGAGGCCGAGGCCACCGTCGGGCCGGCCGAATCACGCTGGGTGGCCGTGCGGCTGCAGATCCCGTACGGCAGTGCGCAGCCGGGCTCGCACCCGATCCATTTCACCATCGCCGCCGTAGAGGGCGATGACAGCATCAGCGAGAAGTCGGCCTTCCTGGTGCCGAGATAAAAGGGGACAAGACATGAACGACGACAAGACAACGCAAGCACCCGAGCCCTGGTGGAAATTCGGCCACGTCTGGCTGGTGATCGCAGGACCCTGCGTTGTAGTGGTCGCGGGATTCATCACGGCCTTCATCGCGATGAGCAGCCCGGACCCGGTGCT
>JAQZBU010000124.1 GCA_029237735.1 Ramlibacter sp.
GGCGAACTGCAACCCGGTGCGCAGGCCGATGCGTGGGCCACGCAGCGCGAGGACGGCTCATGGCTGCTGGACGGGCTGATGCCGGTGGCGGAGCTGAAGGCGCGCCTCGGTATCCGCGAGCTTCCAGAAGAAGACAAAGGCCGCTACAACACGGTTGCGGGGTTGCTGATGTCCGTCTCGGGCCACTTGCCTGAAGCCGGCGAGACAATCGACTGTGGCGACTGGCGCTTCGAGGTGGTGGATCTCGACGGCAAGCGCATCGACAAGGTGCTGGCCGCGGCGCGGGGCGAACCAGGTTCGCCGCCCGCCCATGAAGGCGCGTGAGAAGCCCCGGCGACCACAAGAAGGGAACCCATGTCGGACACCATGTACTACGAGAAGCCCGTGCCGACGAGAAGCGGTTGCTGGCGCTTCCCGACGCCGTGGCGCTGTCGCTGTTCCGATCCGGCGAGCTGCACCTGATTTCGCTGCACCTCGCGTCGCTGGCCAATGAAGAAACTGGTGGGCCGGATGGCCGCGCGCAAAATGCCGCTTCAGCCGGCCCCGAAACCGCCGTAGGCTAGCGCCCCGCGACTCTTTTCGCAGGGAGCCTGGAACCGTCGATCACTTCGACTGCATCCTGCGCGACCAGGCGCGCCAGCAGGCTGTCCACGTCCTCGGCCCGCAGCTTCGAATGGGCGAGGATCCAGTGCCGGTTGATGGGGCGGCTGCTCATGACGGACAGGGCCCGCAGCACGTCGGCGGTGCGGATGCGGCTGGGCAACTCGGGCCAGTGCTTGAGGCGGTAGATGAGCGCGCCGCCCTCGGGTTCCACGATGCCGCTTCCCGACGAGGCGAGGCGCATCTCGGCGAACGAAGTCCGCTGCCTCCTGGCCCATTGGAAAACCGTGTCATAGACACTGAACATCGCGCACATCCCTGCCGGCAAGATTTATGAGGGCGAGTTTGCGGCGCTTGCCGGCGCCGCAGCTAGGTGAAACGCCTGCGGCGGCCTAGGGATTTTTCTTATGGTGCCGCGGTCAGGCGCGCAGCCAGGCGACGGTGGCGATGCCCAGCGCCGTCAGCGCGAACGAGCCAAACAGGTGCGCCAGGGCCGTTGCCAGAGCCCAGGCGGTGTGCCCTTGCTGCAGCTGCGTCACGACTTCGGCCGAAAATGTGGAGAACGTCGTCAGCCCGCCCAGGAAGCCTGTGACGACGAAAAGACGCGCCTGGGGCGACAACTGCGGCATGTTGGCGATGACGGCCACCGCCACGCCGATCAGGTAGCCGCCGATCAGGTTTGCGGCCAGGGTGCCCAAGGGCAGGGCAGGAAAGAGGGGGTTGAATTTCGAGGCGAGCAGCCATCGCAGCACTGCGCCTAGCGATGCTCCTGCGCAGATGGCGGCGATGGATGCGGGCATGGGGCCGCCAGTTTAGCGCGGCCCCATGCGGGCCCGTCAGGCGAACACGATGCCAGTCGCCGGGTCGAAGCCCGAAACGCCCATCAGCGTCAGCGACCAGCTCGCGTCCGTGTCGAGGGTGATCACGGTGTCGAGCACGGTGTCGGCATCCACGTCCGTCTCGGTGATGGTGAACATGGCCTGGAAATCCGCGAGCGTGATGCCCGTCATGTGCAGCGTGTCGCCTTCCGCCGCGTCGAAGTCGGTAATGACATCCATGCCGCCATCGCCGGTCACGGCATCGCTGCCGAGCGTGGCGCTGTCGGAATACCAGCGCTCGTGCGTCTTCTTGCCGGTCTTTACGTCCAGGCTCAGGCGGTCACCGAACATCGCCGTGAGCTCGTCCTGCGTCATGCCTTCGATGATCGGGGTGCCGTCGGGATCGTTCTGGTTGATGTCGACCTTGATCTTCCCGTTGCCGTCGACATCCGTGCCCAGGTCGTTGTCCTTGACCAGCGAGGTCAGCCACTTCGTGTAGTGCTTCGCGAAGAAGCTCTGCGACGTCGTGCCGTCCGCAAGCGGAGCGAGCCCCTTTTCCGCCAGCCAGCCCGAGAACGTGAACGACGCCGCCGGCGTCAGCGTGAATGCGTAGTGGAAAGCGTCGGCGCCCGCCAGGCCCTCGAGTGTGTCGTTGCCTCCCATCCCGTCGATGGAATCGTCGAACTCCGTGCCCTGCAAGATGTCGTCCGCGATGGTTCCTGTAATTAGCATTTGACCTCCGTAAGTGAAAAGTTAGAACGCCGCATACAGCGTTTGCTGTACGGGGCAGGGCCAAATCTAGGCGCGCGCTGTTGAGCTACTGGTAACGATGGGTTGGCCCATGTATCCACATGAGATTGCATTAACGGCAAAGCGCAGAGGCGCAAGGCGGGCCCGTGAAAAATGTCACTAATTAGAGGCAATCGGCCGAAGCTGCTTTTTCAACCCTCCGATTCGCCGTTACATACCGCAGCATCGAAGCGACGGTTTGTTGCGCAAGCGCCACCGCATGCGGACGACACACGAAGTCCGATGAGCCGTATTGGTTAGAAGCCGGCGCGATCGGCTTGGACCAAAAAGCGTGTGATCGACGCGGAAGTAGTGGGCGTAGGGCGCGCTCTCAGGGTGTAGCTCCCTTATAGATCCCGCTTTGCGATTCCACGTGATACTTGATGTATAGGATCATGTCGCTTTTTAGTTGCTCCATCGCCGCCTGGTGTTGCGGAAGTTGCACCGACAGCGTCTGGACTGCGCCGAGGGATTTGGCCCACGCGGCTCCGATCTGGTAGACCAGGGCATTGCGCGCGGCACAGGGATTTTTTGTAAGTGCGACCAGTTCCCTGGCGCTGTTCACGAGTGCGGAGTACAGAAACGCACGAACGATCGGCGTCGCGCCATCGAGGCCTTTGATCTTCCCGCATACAGCCCTAATCGCCTGTCCGACCTCGCCCTCCGGTGCGTCGGAGATATTACCGATTGCCCTCATGATGGAATCGGCGCCCGGCGGCAAATCGGGTGCGGGCAGCTTCGCTGCCCCGGCTGGCGATGAACCGCTCGCCGATCGTGGCGAGTCGGACGCGCCCATCAATTCGCCGTTGGGGCTGAACTGCAGGCCCAAACCTTTTCCATGGTTCTTGCGGTGACAGCATCGATGGGGAAGGCAGTGTGGGACGGTTCTGGAGGAGGTTCTTGCGCCATCGTGGGCAAGCCGGACGCGGCCAATGCGCTCGCGATCCTGCCCTGTTTGACCGGCTCGTACAGCTCGATGGCTGCCTGCTTGAGTTTGGCGAGCGTATCTATCGCCTGATGATATGTCTGCGCGTCCGCGCTCAAGTGCTCAATTGGCGGGGCGAATCCCGCGGGTCGGGCGCGGCCGGTGCCATTCCTGACGTCCTGTTGCACCGCCCGATGCTCCTTGGTCCGCTTCTCGACCTCCGCGACCGCGCGTGGATATTCTTTCTCCAGCAATTTGCACACAGCTTCCTGGGCCTCGACTCGCTCCTGGGCGATGCTGTACGCGACCTCGGGCGAGTCCTCCGCTCCACGCAGGACCTCCGCGGTAGCGCCGGCTCCCGATGGCTTGAACTGCGCGGCTAAGCGGATGAGTGTCCTGGCAATCGACATGATCGTGCCTCCTGTTACTGCTCCCTCATTTTGATCATGCAGATACCGCAGCGCATCCCACTCCGGACCTAGGACAAGAGACCTACGCGGCCGAGGAGAACAAAAAAAAGCCCGCCATCTTTCGACGGGGGCTTTTTCCTGTTTTTTTGGTGCCGGAGAGATGAATCGAACACCCGACCTTCTCATTACGAATGAGCTGCTCTACCGACTGAGCTACACCGGCATTTTGCGTAGCCTGCGATTATAGCGTTGCCACCGTCTCCGGGAAAACCATCAATCCCATTGGAGTGACCTCCTCCGGGAATGGTACTTGTGCGTTCTATACTCGTCGGTTTGGCAAAGCTTGAGGCGTAAAGCACCCTACCGGGCAGCACGCGCCCAGAGCCTTTTGGCATCACAAACCCACAAAGGACTTATCTTGCGGACCTTATCCCTGGCCCCATTACGCGCCTTGGCAGCTGCCTCCATGCTGCTCGCATTTTCCCTGGCCGGCACGCCGGCCGCGGCCCAGGCCCCGGCCCCCGCACCGCAAGCATCGGCCGCAGCGGCCGCACCCGCGCCGTCGACCGCCGCGGCAGTCCCGGCAGCGCCCGCGTCCGCCAAGAAGAACGGTGACGCAGTCGACAACCCCTACGGCCTTGAAGCGCTGTGGAAAGGCTCCGACGCCATCGCACGCTTCGTGCTGATCCTGCTGGCTGTCATGAGCGTGGGCAGCTGGTACATCATGATCGTCAAGCTGCTCGAGCAGTCCAAGATGAACCGCCACGCACGCACGGTGGACAAGCAATTCTGGGCCGCACCCACGGTGAGCGCTGGTGTCACCGGGCTTGAAAAGAACAGCGCCTATCGCTTCATCGCCGAAGCGGGCGTGCAGGCCACGTCGGACCACGGCGGCCTCAAGAGCCACATCCCCATGAACGAGTGGATCCCCATGAGCATCACGGGTGCCGTGGACCGCGTCCATGCCACCACGCAAGGCGGCCTCGCCTTCCTGGCCACCGTCGGCTCCACCTCTCCTTTCGTCGGCCTGTTCGGCACGGTGTGGGGCATCTATCACGCCCTGACGGCCATCGGTATTTCCGGCCAGGCTTCCATCGACAAGGTGGCCGGCCCGGTGGGCGAGGCGCTGATCATGACGGCCATCGGCCTGGCGGTCGCCATCCCCGCGGTGCTCGGCTACAACTGGCTGGCACGCCGCAACAAGGCGGTGATGGACGAAGTGCGCGAGTTCAGTGAAGAACTCAACGCCGTGATCGTGGGCTCGGCCGGGAAAGCCGCTTAAGCGGCCCCGGCTGGAACCGCAGGAGTCATAGCCATGTCAATGGCTGTCGGCGAGACGTCCGACGACGACGTCATCTCCACGATCAATACCACGCCCCTCGTGGACGTGATGCTTGTGCTGCTGATCATCTTCTTGATCACCATCCCGGTTGTGACCACTTCGATTCCCGTAGCCTTGCCCAAGGAGCGTGTCGAGGTGCGTGAGACCAAGCCCGAGAACATCATCATTTCGGTGGACCCGGCAGGCAACATCTACTGGTACGACGCCAGGGTGCCCAACACCGAAGCGCTCGTCGCAAGGTTGAAGGAAGTGTCCAAAAAGACCCCGCAGCCCGAAGTGCAGGTCCGGGGCGATCTTTCCTCGCGCTACGAAGGCGTCGGCAAGATTTTGCTGGCCTGCCAGCGCGCCGGCATCACCAAGGTGGCCTTCATCACCGAACCCCCGCCCCTGGGCGGCTGACGCCCCGAGAGGGCGACTCGAAAAAGACAAGGAAGACGCATATGGGCCTCAAATCCCGGCGCTTCGGCAAAGGCGGCGATCCCGACGTCATGATGGACATCAACACCACGCCGCTCATCGACGTGATGCTGGTGCTGCTCGTGATGCTCATCATCACCATCCCGATCCAGCTGCACGCGGTCAATCTGGAGATGCCGGTGGGCGCTCCCCCTACCAACCTGATCAAGCCTGAAAAGGTGCAGATCGACATCGACGACAAGAGCACCGTGTACTGGCAGGGCGTGCCCGTGTCGGCGCAGGAGCTGGACGAGAAGATGACGCTGCTGGCCACGCTCAATCCGCAGCCCGAAGTACACATCCGCCCGAACAAGGACTGCAGCTACGCGGTGTTCGCGAACGTGCTGTCGACGTCCAAACGCAAGGGGCTCTCCAAGATGGCCGTCATCGGCCATGAGCAGTTCGTCAAATGAGTGCTACTCGCATGCATAGACGCCGGTACACCGGCGCGGACCCGACCCGCCGAACGATCGGCTGGGCGGTGGTGGTGTTGGTGCACGTGGTCGTCGGCTGGGCCCTGATCTCGGGCACGGCGCGCAGGGGGCTCGAAATCATCAAGAAGCCCCTGGAGGCTGCCGTTATCCAGGAAGTGATCATCCCGCCGCCGCCCCCGCCGCCGCCCAAAGAGATCAAGCCGCCCGAGCCAAAGGTGGCCCCCAAGATGGAGGCCCCGCCGCCGCCCTATGTGCCGCCGCCCGAGGTAACGCCGCCGACCACCAGCGCGCCGTCGATCCAGTCGGTGCAGACGCCGCCGCCGGTGATGGCCCCGATCGCACCGCCGCCCCCGCCCGCTCCGCCCGTAGCCGCCGCCCCGGCGGGCCGCCAGGAGATGGGCGTGGCGTGCCCGACGCAGGTCAGGCCGGAGATGCCCCGCCAAGCCCTCAAGGAGGGCACCCAAGGAGTCGTGAAGGCTCAGGCGCTAATTCGCGACGGCTCGGTGCGCGAGGTAACCATCCTCTCCGGGCCGCGCGTGTTCCATAACGCAGTGCGCGGGGCCATGATGCAGTACCGCTGCATCTCGGGCTCGGGCGACATCATCGCGACACAGGAGTTCGACTTCAAGATCGAATAGAGCCGGCGAGCATACCGTTTCATCGAAGGGCGAGGCCACCAATTCCGATTGGTGCGCCTCGCCTTTTTCGTGTGCGGAACATACCGTCATCATGCAGTCGCAGTACGTGTGTACGCACGCCGATGTATTTGGGCAACAAACAGGCCAAACACGGGTAAAAGCCGGGTGACGCCAGAGTGTCAGTTGTGTAAAAACCCGATTGGATCGATGGTACTGGGGAGTTTTTTTCACCCGGGCCGCGGTCTCGTCCGAGGGGGCAATGCCCTTACTCCATTTACGCAGGAACAAGTCTGGAGAACTAATGAAAACCGGTACACAGAGGTTTAGAAAAACGGTTGTCGCACGCGCCTTGATCACGGCGTTCTGCGGCACCGCGTCGATGATGGTTGCGCAGGAGACCCTTGCGCAAGCTGCATCTTCATTGCAACGCGTCGAAATCACCGGGTCGAACATCCGGCGAACCGACACTGAGACGGCGTCGCCGGTCCAGACCGTCACACGCGAGGAACTCGACAGGTCTGGCAAGACCACGGTCGCTGAATACCTCCAGACACTCGCAGTAGACAACCAGGGTTCCGTTCCGACCACGTTCGGCAGTGGCTTCGCATCGGGGGCTTCCGGGATCTCCCTGCGCGGCATGGGCGCAGCATCGACGCTGCTTCTTATCAATGGCCGTCGTATCGCTCCGTATGGCCTGGCCGACGATGGCCAGAAAGTGTTTGGCGACCTGAACGTGATTCCGCTCGAAGCAGTGGAACGCGTCGAGATCGTCAAAGACGGCGGCTCCGCCATTTATGGCTCGGACGCCATGGCCGGTGTGGTCAACGTCATTCTGCGCAAGAATTACAAAGGCACCGTGGCCAAGGCCACTTACGGGCAGTCGAGCTATGGCGACGGCAAGGACGCGCGTGCGAGCATCACGCACGGTTTCGGCGACATGGACAACCAGGGATTCAACGTGCTGTTGAACCTGGAAGTAAGCAAGAGAGAAGCGATCTACAACCGCGACCGGGCAGGCCGCGGCACGGTGGGTCGCTCCGACCTGCGCCCTGAAGGCTACGACGCCGATACCAGCGGCGGAGCCAATGGCGGCACGGGCGCGATCATCGCTGGTGGCGGCGCAGCCGTGAGTTCGGTCGTGGGCAATGTCCGCAACCCGGCCAATAATCTGTATGTGAGCCGCCTCACCGGCGCCGCATGTTCCAACTTCACCGGCGGCTACCCCCAGGGCGACCCGGGCGGCGGTTGCCTGATCGATGCGCCCCAGAGCTATACCCAGATCCAGCCTGAGACCGACACGATCAATTTCTTCGGCCGCTTCTCCAAGCAGCTCAATGCCAACAACGAGTTGTACGCCGAACTCAACTACTACTCGAGCGAAGGCCGTTCGCAGACCACGCCATCGGGTGTGCACAATTCCACTGGCTTCCCCGGCGGCCCGGTCAACAATACCGACATCCGGCTGGGCGCCGGTCATCCCGACAACCCCTTTGCCACTTCGGCGCGTCTTCGCTACCTTGCTGCCGACGTCGGGCCGCGTGTCAGTAATGTGGAATCAAAATTCACTCGCTTCGTCACCGGTGCCAAGGGAACGTTCGGGGCCTGGGATTACGACACGGCACTGCTGTTTTCGCAAAACGATGTCAGCAACGCGCGCACGGGCTATCTCCAACGCGATGCCACTTTTGCGTTGCTGAACCCGGCGGGAATCGGTGCCACGAACCTGAGCACGACCTTGACCAAC
This sequence comes from Ramlibacter sp., assembly GCA_029237735.1. Classification (GTDB taxonomy): domain Bacteria; phylum Pseudomonadota; class Gammaproteobacteria; order Burkholderiales; family Burkholderiaceae_C; genus Ramlibacter. The sequence continues at coordinate 8,157 of JAQZBU010000124.1, forward strand.
GCGCAGTCCGCTGCATTGACCAGTCCTGCGTACGCGGCGTTGCCCCCGGGTACCGTCTGGCGCATCGCGGAAAATGCCGGGCTCAACTCCGCAGCCGTGTACGCTGCTCTGTCCCCCACCATTACCAGCGACGCCACCACCCGCACGACCCAGATCGACTTGAAGGTCTCGCGCGAAATGGGCAAGCTGGAGGGCGGCCCGATCGGCGTGGCCCTGGGGGCTGAAGTCCGCCGTGAATCGATGGAGCTGCGGCCCACGTCGGGCACGGAGCGCGGCAACATCATCGGCCTGGGCTACTCCGCCTATGAAGGATCTCGAACCGTGACAGCGCTTTACGGCGAAGTGGTGGCCCCGGTCACCAAGCGGCTGGAAATCAGCGGCGCCCTGCGCGCAGACCATTACAGCGATTCCGGCAACTCGGTAACACCGAAGCTCGGCGTCAAATGGCGGCCGCTGGATGTGCTGGCACTGCGCGGCACATACGCCAAGGCCTTCCGCGCGCCCAGCCCGGCGGAAAACGGCGAAGGCGGACTGGCGTTCTTCACGTCATCCGACGACCCGGCGCGTTGTGCCCTGGGCATCGCCAGCGCATGCAGTTCGGCCAGCGTGGCGGGTATCACATCGCCGAACCCCAACCTCGAGCCGGAAAAGGCCACCAGCCTCACGCTGGGTGCCGTCTGGGATATCTCGCCCAGGACCAGCCTGACCGTGGACCTGTGGGAGATCAAGCGCAAGAACGAGATCAACCAGGAATCGACCACCGAGGCCGTGGCTGCCGGCAACGTTTCGCGTGACCCGGGTGGTGCGCTGTTCCCCGGCGACCCGGGCCCGATGACGGCTGTCCTGGTCAACTACATCAACTCGGCGGAAAGCACCATCCGAGGCGTCGACTTGGACCTGAAGCACCGGCTCGACCTGACGAACGGCATGGGCAGGATGAACTTCGGCTTGACCTGGACGCACCTGTTCAGCTGGAAGCGCATCGAGAAGGACGGCACGACGTTCGAGTGGGCCGGCACCATCGGCAACCACGACGTGACGAACGCTACCGGAACGCCCAAAGACCGCATCAACCTCGGTGTGGGCTGGGATGTCGGCCGCTGGCGTCTGGCCGCTATCGCCAACTATCGTGGTTCGCTGATCAACAAGTTCGCCAAGGACGATGCCGATTGCGCAACCCACATCAACGTGGGCGGCGTCGACGTTGACGCACCTGCCGGCTGCAAGATCGGATCGTTCACGACTGTCGACCTCACCGCGCGCTTCAAGCTGAACGACAAGACTGAAATCTTCGGTGGCGTCCAGAACGTGTTTAACAAGGTTCCTCCTCTGGACCCGATCACCTACGGTGCGGTCAGCTACAACCCGCTGGACTACCGTGGTGCGGTGGGCCGCTTCTACAGCATCGGCGTGCGCCACGCGTTCTGATGCAGGCAAGCAGGATCGGGGGCTTCGCTCCTGGTCTTGCCGGCTGGCACAACGAAAAATCCACCGCCCTGCCGGTGGATTTTTTTTGCCCTCCCTCAGTACAACCAGCAGGCCGCCTGCGTGTGCTCGTTGATTGCCTTCAGCGGCGGCACTTCCGCGGCGCAGCGATCGAACGCATGCGGACAGCGTGTGCGAAAGACACAGCCCGAGGGCGGGTCGATGGGGGAGGGAAGGTCGCCCGAGAGCATCTGGATCACCTTGCCGCGTTCCAGGCGCGGGTCGGCCAGCGGCACGGCGGAAAGCAGGGCGCGCGTGTAGGGGTGCTTCGGGTCGGCGTACAGGTCGCGCTTGTCGGCGAGCTCCATCGTTCTGCCCAGGTACATCACCAGGATGCGCTGGCTCACGTGCTTGACCACGGCGAGGTCGTGCGCGATGAAGACGAGCGCCAGCTGCATTTCCTTTTGCAGGTCCTTCAGCAGGTTGATGATCTGCGCCTGGATCGAGACGTCCAGCGCCGACACCGGCTCGTCGCAGACGATCATCTTCGGCTCGAGGATCAATGCGCGCGCAATACCGATGCGCTGGCACTGGCCGCCGGAGAACTCGTGCGGGTAGCGGTACAGGTGCGCCTCGTTCAGGCCGACCTTTACCAGCATCGCCTTGACACGCGCCAGCACTTCCGCCTGCGCCATGTCGGGGCGGTGGGTGCGCAGCGGCTCGCCGATGATCCGCGCGACGTTCATGCGCGGGTTGAGCGACGCCAGCGGGTCCTGGAACACCATCTGGACGTTACGGCGCACCTGCTGCCAATCAGCAGGCATCGCACCGGACATGTCGCGGCCCATCCAGATAACTTTGCCGGCAGTCGCCGGGATCAGGTTGAGGATCGCGCGCGCGAAAGTTGACTTGCCGCACCCGGACTCGCCGACGATGCCCAGCGTCTCGCCCGGGTACAGGTCGAAGCTGACGCCGTTGACCGCCTTGAGCGTGCGCTTGTGCGCCAGCAGCCCTTCGCCGCGCACCTTGAAGTCCACATGCAGGTCGCGCACGGACAGCAGCGGTTCGCGGACTTGCTCCCTCTCCGTCTGGGAGAGGGCTGGGGTGAGGGCATCGTCGTTCATCGCAGCACCCTTTCCGCCTCGCGGGCAATCTCGACGACTTCGCGGTGGCACGCCCGCAGCACTTCGACTCGCTCGTCTTCCAACCGTTCGCCCTGAGCCTGTCGAAGGGCCGGCCGCTCGGTGGCGCAACGGTCCATCACGAACGTACACCGTTCGCTGAACGGGCACCCCGCCGGCAAGTGCGCCATGTTAGGCGGAACACCCGGAATCGCCAGCAGCCTCTCGCCTTCATGATCCAGTTTCGGCACCGCGCCGAGCAGGCCCAGCGTGTACGGATGCGTAGGCCGGTAGAAGATACTCTCTGCGCTGCCCTGCTCCATGATGCGGCCGCCGTACAGCACCATCACCTGGTCGCACAGGCCGGCGACGACGCCCAGGTCATGCGTGATCAAAATGATCGCCATGATCGCCGTGCCGAAGTCGCGTTGCAGGTCGCGCAGCAGGGCCATCGTCTGCGCCTGCACCGTCACGTCGAGCGCGGTGGTGGGCTCGTCGGCGATCAGCAGGTCCGGCTGGCACAGCAGCGCCATCGCGATCATGATGCGCTGGCGCATGCCGCCCGAGAACTCGTGCGGGTACATGCGAATGCGGCGCGCGGCATCGGGGATACGCACCTGCTCCAGCGTGGAGATCGCCAGCGTCAGCGCGCTCCTGCGCGTCAGGCCCTTGTGCAACTCAAGCACTTCCGTCATCTGCCGTTCCACCGTTAGGTACGGGTTGAGGGAAGTCATCGGGTCCTGGAAGATCATCGCGATGCGGTTGCCGCGAATACGATTGAGCAGATTCGCGGGCATCGACAGAAGGTCTTCGTCGTTGAAGAGGGCTCGCCCGCTGGCCCGGCCATTGATTGCGAGCAGCCCCATCATGGCCAGCATGCTCTGGCTCTTGCCCGAGCCGCTTTCGCCAACGATGCCGAAGGTCTGGCCGCGCTCGAGGCCGAAGGACAGGCCGTTCACGGCAGTCACCTCGCCGTCGGGCATCGCGAATTTCACCGAGAGGTCCTCGACCTCGATCAATCTCTTGCCGGCTGCCATCTAGCGTTCCTTGGGGTCGAGAGCGTCGCGCAGCCCATCCCCGATGAAGTTGAAGCAGTACAGCGTCATCGACAGCAACGCCCCCGGGAACAGCAGCATCCACGGCGATACTTCCATAACCGAAGTGCCGTCCTCGATCAGCACGCCCCAGCTGGTCATGGGCTCCTGGATGCCAAGGCCGAGGAAGGAGAGCACCGATTCGGTGAGGATCACCGACGGCACCGTGACGGTGGTGTAGATCACGACCACGCCCAGCAGGTTGGGGACGATGTGGCTGAAGATGATGCGCCGCGTGGGCACGCCGATGGAACGCGCGGCCTCCACGAACTCCATGCTTCGCAGCGACAGCGTCTGGCCGCGAACCACGCGGGCCATGTCCATCCACGAGAACGCCGTGATCGCGATCACCACCAGATAAAACTCGCGGCCCAGGATGGTGACCAGCAGGATCGCGATCAGCAGGTAGGGGATGGCATACATCATGTCCACGATACGCATCATGAACGCGTCCACCTTGCCGCCGATGAAGCCCGCGGTGGCGCCCCAGGCGATGCCGATCGCCACCGATGCCAGCGTGGCGAGCAGCCCCACCATCAGCGAGATTCGCCCCCCGACCAGGCAGCGCACCAGCAGGTCGCGGCCGGATTCGTCAGTGCCCCACCAATGCATGTTCTTGAGCGTGGGCGGCAGGCTCATGGAGTCCCAGTCCGCGCTGTCGAACGAGTGCGGCAACACCGCGGGGCCGACGATGCAGGCAGCTCCTATCAAGAGGAGCAGGACCAGACTGACCACGGCTGCCTTGTTTCGCATGAATCGGGTGCGCGCGTCGGCCCACAGGCTGCGCCCCGCGATGGTTGTTGCTCCCTCTCCCGCTGGCGGGAGAGGGCTGGGGTGAGGGGCGGCAGCGCGCAAACCCTCATCCCCCGCCTTCTCCCGCAAGCGGGAGAAGGAGCCAATACCGTCTTGTTGGTTGCCCATATCAATACCTGATCTTCGGGTCGAGGGCTGCGTACGCCAGGTCGACCAAGAGATTGAGCACCACGGCCAGCACGGTGATCAGCACAACCAATCCCAGCACCAACGTGTAGTCACGATTGCCCGCGCCGTTGACGATCAGCTTGCCGATGCCCGGCAGCGAGAAGATCGTCTCGGTGACGAGTGCGGCGGTGATCGAGGAGATGGCCAGCGGGCCGATCACCGAGATCACCGGCAACAGGGCCGGCTTGAGCGCGTGCCGCATCACGACGACGCGCGTGGGCAGCCCCTTGGCGCGGGCCGTGCGGATGAAGTTGCTGTGCAGCACCTCGATCAGGCTGCCGCGCATCACCCGTGCGATGGTGGCCACGTTGATGAACGTGAGCAGCGCCACCGGCAGCACCATGTACTGCGGCGCGAAACTGTCCCAGCCACCGGCCGGCAGCCAGTGCAGCCACAGGGCGAACACCAGCACCAGCACCGGGCCCAGCACGAACGAAGGCACGACGCTGCCCAGGTTGCCCACCAGCATCACGCTGTAGTCGGCGATGCTGTTCTGGCGTAGCGCGGCCGCGATGCCCAGGCCGACTCCGACCACGAAGGAGATCAGCATGGCCGTGCCGCCGATGGCCAGAGACACCGGCAGGGCAGCGGCCACGAGGTCGTTGACGGACCAGTCGGCATAGCGGAACGAAGCGCCCAGGTCGCCGTGGAGCAGGTTGTTGAGGTAATGCAGGTACTGCTGCCAAGGCGGCAGGTCGAGGTGATACTTGGCTTGCAGGTTGGCCAGCACGGCAGCCGAGACCTGCTTTTCGTTGTCGAACGGCCCGCCCGGCGCCGAGTGGACCAGGATGTAGCTGACCGTGATGACGGCCAGCAGCGTGGGAATGGTCGCCAGCAGGCGACGGAACGTATATGACCACATGATTTTGCGTTTGCCTCACCCTAACCCTCTCCCAGAGGGAGAGGGAAGAAGAAGTCAGTGCTTGATGATGTACAGGTCTTTGCTGCGGAAACGATCTTGCGCGTTTTGCAGCGAGTAACCGCCGACATATGATTTGACCAACCGGGGCAGCGAGTACTGCACCAGCGGGATGATCGGGTAGTCCTCCATGATCATCTTCGTGGCCTGGGTCAGGAGTGTCTTGCGCTTGCCGGCGTCGTCGCTCTGTTCGGCCTGATGGATGATGTCCTCGGCCCTGCGGTTGCAGTTGAAGTTGTTGTTCTGGTCCGAATCGCAACGAACCAGCGCCAGGAAGTTCGTGGCGTCGTTGTAGTCGGCGATGAAGCCGTTGCGCGCCATCTGGAAGGCGCCGTCATGGCGCTTCTTGAGCAGCACCTTGAACTCCATCGCCTCCAGTTCAATGGCCACGCCCAGTTTGGTCTTCCATTCCGACTGCGCGAAGATGGCCATCTTCTTGTGGTATTCGCTCGTGTTGTACGAGAAGGTGTACTTGGTGCCGGGCTTCACGCCAGCCTCGGCCAGCAGTTTCTTTGCCTCCTCCACCTTCTTCGCCATGGGCCACTTGGCCCAGTCGTACTCCACCATGTCGGCGCCCTGCATCCCTTTGACGATCAGCCCGTATGCCGGGATCTGGCCATCGGCTGTTATGCGCTGGGCGAGGATATCGCGGTCCAGCACCATCGACAGCGCCTTGCGGATGCGCACGTCCTTGAATGCGGGATTTTGCGTCTGGTAGGAGTAGTAGCGGATGCCCAGCATCGGCGCGTTGCGAACGTCCTTTGGAAACTTCTTCTTTGCCTCTTCGTAAGTGCCAGGGGGCAGCTGGTACACCATCTCGTTCTGGCCGGACTCGAACAGCTTCACGTCGGCGTTGCCATCCTCCACGCCCAGGTAGGTCACGCGCGTGAGCTGCACGTTCTTCGCATCCCAGTAGTGCGGGTTCTTCTCGATCACCACTCGGCTGTTCACCTGCCACTCCTTGAGTGTGTAGGCACCGTTGCTCACCATGTTGCCCGGTTTGGTCCATTCCCGGCCCAGCTTTTCGACTGACGCCTGGTGGATGGGGCCCAGGTTGTTGTTGGACATCAGGCTGGGCAGGAAGGCGACGGGGAAGGGCGTCTTGATTTCCACCGTGAACTTGTCGAGCGCCTTCACACCGACCTCGGAGACCGGCTTCTTGCCGGTGGCGGCTTCCTTGCCATTGAGGATGAAAACGCCGTAGGTGGCGGAATAGGTGGAGGCAGTTTTCGGGTCGAGGAACCGGCGGATGCCGTAGACACAGTCCTGGGCCGTGACCGGCTCGCCGTTGGACCACTTGGCGTTCTGGCGCAGCTTGAACACCCATGTCAGCGCATTGGTCTGCTTCCAGCTCTCGGCCACGCCGGGAATGATGTTGCCGTCGGCATCGTTGGCCGTCAGGCCTTCGAACAGGTCGCGCGTGATGTTGTTGGCGCCCACCGATTCGGCGACGGCCGGGTCCAGCGTCTCTGGCTCGGAGCCGTTGTTGCGGATCAGCGTCTGCGTGGGATGCAGTTGCACGCCGGGCGGGATCACGGCGGCGAAGCCAGGAAAAGCAAAGGCAAGGCCGATGGCCAGGGCCGCGATACGGGCGAGCTTCTTGTTCATCAAGTTTCTCTTGCTGTTATTGGGGGAGATTCGACGTGTCGATGTCGACGTACGACCAGAATTCGCGCGCGAACGGATGGCGCTTGTAGCCTTGCAGCCAGGGCTGCATCAGGTCGGTGCCGATGCGGTGTACGCGCACTTTGACGGGCATGTAGGCCACGAGGATGCGTACGGCATCGCGTATCACGATATCGCGCTCCGGCCCGTCGGGCATGAAGTTCTGCTTGTCGTACAGCTCGTCGAACTTCGCGTTCTTGAAACGCGAGTGGTTTTGCTGGCCTGCCTGCTTGCTGTAGCCGAGCGCCAGCACGCCGGCGCTGTTGGGCTGGCTGGCCGAGAGGCCGTAGCTCCACATCATGAGCTTGTTGGCGCGTGAGGCGCGCAGCTGTTCCGGCCATTTGCCCACCCGGTAGTTGATCTTCACGCCGATCGCGTCCAAATTGCGTTTCAGGATCTCGTCCCGCTCGCGATAGTCCTCGGTGCTGAGCGTGTCGTACTCCAGCACCAGCGGCTTGCCGTCGGGCAGGTCGCGCCAGCCGTCGCCGTTCTTGTCGACGTAGCCGTACATGTCCAGCAACGCGATCGAGCGCGCGCGATCGAACGTGCCCATCTCGGATCGGAACTTGGGGTCAAAGCTCGAGGTGTTGGGCATCACGAAGCCTTGCGCCACCACCGCTTGGTTTCGGCGGGCGATGCGCACTTCCTCCTCGCTGTTCACGGCCAGGCCGATGGCCCGGCGCAGCGCCACCTTGTCCGGCGTATAGCCGCCCACGACCGGATGGTTCATGTTGAAGTAGAACATCGTGATGTCCGACAGCGGCGTCTGCTCCACCTGGATGCCCCGCTTGGCCAGGTTGGGCGCCAGCTTGTTGTTTGGCACGGCCTGCAGCGCGAAGTTCTCCTGCAGGCGTTCCATGAAGTCCTGCTCGTTGTTCAGGAATGAGAGCCAGCGCGGCTGCTGCTGATCGATGATGGTGACGACCACCTTGTCGACCATGGGCAGTCGCCTGCCCTTCATCTGCGCCAGTATCGCCTTGCCCTTTTCGTCGTCCGCGGCCGGTTCGGCCTCGTACAGCTTCTCGCGGAAACCCGGGTTGCGCACCAGCGTGATCTTGGAGGAGCGCTTCCACTCGGCCAGCATGAAGGGCCCCGTGCCAACGGGGTGCTCCATGATGGTCTCGCCGTATTTCTCGACGGCTTCGCGCGCCACCAGGCCCAGCACGCCCGGGTCCGCCAGGGTCTGGATGAAGCGCGGGCGCGTTTCGGCCAGCTTGATCTGGATGGTGTAGCGGTCCAGCGCGCGCAGGCCCTCGATCTCGCTGTCGTAGTCGAACTTGCCCGATGCCTCAGCCTTCTTGCGCAGTTCGTCCATGCCGAGCACTTTCTCTTCGGCCAGGCTGGACCAGCGGGGGCTTTTGTTCTTCGGGTCGGCGAAGCGCTTGAACGTGTAGACGAAGTCCTGCGCCGTCGCTTCGCGCTTCTTGCCTTCGAAGACGGGGTCGTCCGCGAAGTAGATGCCCTTTCGCAGCCTGATGGTGAAGGTGCGGAAGTCGGGCGAGACTTCCGGCATCGCCTCCGCGAGGTTGGGCTTGATCTTCGCCGGGCGCGCCAGGTAGTCGTACTCGTAGAGCGCGTCCAGCATGTTGGCCAGCACGATGGCCGAATACAGGTCGGTGATCTGCGCCGGGTCGAACCCCGTCTCAGCGATGGGGAAGGAATAGCGTAGGACTTTTTCGGTGGCGGGGTTCTTGGCAGGGGTCTGGGCGCCGGTGGGGTAGGGGGCGGCCAATGCCAGGCACAGGCTGGTGGCCAGTGCCCAGGTTCTGGGGTTCATGCTTGGAAACACCTATTCGGGATTGCGACGGCGGCAAGCATAATCCACGCCTTGTCAGCCGCCACGAGCGGTTTCCCCAAGGTGCCGGGCCGCAAACCGTGGTCCGGGCAAGGTTTCTCCCCTATGTTGTCTTATCTCCTAAGGCGGATCCTGCAGATGATCCCGACCCTGGCTGGGGTCATCCTGCTGGTTTTCTTCCTGTTCACCTATTTTGGCGGGGACCCGGCCGAAATCATGGGCGGCTTGCAGGCAACGCCCGAGCAGATCGAATCCATGCGCAACCAGCTCGGGCTGAACAAGCCGGTCTGGGAGCAGTTGTGGCTCTTCGTCACCAAGGTGGCGACGTTCAATTGGGGCACCAGCTGGGCGACGCAGGAGTCCATCGCCAACATCTTCAAGACCCGGCTGCCGGCCACCTTGACGATCATGGTGCCGATCCTGGTGCTGGAAGTCGGCCTGGCGATCGCCGCCGGCATGGCGGTCGCCTATGTCCGGGGCAGCCTGACCGACCGCGCCGTGATGATCATCTCGACGGTGGCCTTGTCGATCAGCTTCCTGGTCTACGTGATCATCGGGCAGTACGTGTTCGCGTTCCGCCTCGGCTGGTTCCCGGTACAGGGTTGGAGCAACAGCCTCTGGACCAACCTTTTGGTGTACGCGCCGCTGCCCGTGCTGCTGGCGGTGCTGGTCAGCCTGGCGCCACACACCCGGCTGTACCGCAGCTTCTTCCTCGACGAGATCGGCCATGACTACGTGCGCACGGCCCGTGCCAAGGGCGTGCCGGAGAACAGCATCCTGTTCAAGCACGTGCTGCGCAACGCGATGATCCCCATCCTCACCAACGTGGCCACGCAGTTGCCGGGTGTGTTCATCGGATCTTTCCTGATCGAGGTGTTCTTCTCCATTCCCGGCCTGGGCCGCGAGGTGTACACCGCCGTGGGCCGCAGCGACTACCCGATGATCCAGGCAACCACGATCTACCTGGCCGCGCTCACGATGGTGATCAACCTCATCACGGACGTGCTCTACAAGTTCGTCGATCCACGGGTGGTGTTGAAATGAGCGCCGTCCTGCCCGTGGGAGAAGAGAAGGTCATTGCGGTGCCCGAGGCGCTGCCGAAGTCGCCCAGCGTGTGGATGGAGGCGTGGAAGCGGTTGCGCGGCGATCGCGTCGGCATGGTGTCGCTGTATGTCGTGGTCGCCTTCCTGGTGCTGGTGCTGCTGGCGCAGGTGGGCCTGCTCGCGGCCGACTGGCAAAAGGAAGTCGGGCTGCCTTTCGCGCCGCCGCACGTCGTCGGCGCGGATGAACGGGAAGTGGCGGCGGTGCAGGCGCCCAGGCTGCCCAACGTCGATCTGAGCGACATCGACCCACTCGCGCCCCGCTACAAGGAGTGGGAGGAGCGCGCCTCGAAGGTGAAGACAGACGTGACTGTCAAGGCCGCGACATTGCCCGTCGGCGGCGATCGCATCGGCCGCGACGTGCTGTCCAAGGCCGTGAAGGGTGCGCAGGTGTCGATCATGGTGGGCATCTTTGCGGCCTTCCTCGCCACCTTCATCGGCACCCTGCTCGGCGCTCTCTCCGGGTACTTCGGCGGCAAGGTCGGCGATTTTCTCGAGTGGGTCTACAACGTCTTCACCTCGGTGCCCTACATCCTCCTGATCTTCGCGCTGGCGGCGATCTTCAAATCCGGCCCGCCCTGGCTTCGCGGCCTGTCCGACGGCATCACCGCCGTCGTCATCATCCTGGGCCTCGTGGGCTGGACTGGCATCTACCGCTTGGTGCGCGCCGAGTACATCAAGCACAGCAACCGCGAATACGTGCGGGCGGCCGAAGCGATCGGGGCAGGGCACATGTCCCGGATGTTCGGCCACATCCTGCCGAACGTCAGCCACGTGGTGCTGGTGCAGTTGAGCTTGCATGTGGTGAGCTTCATCAAGGCCGAGGTGATCCTGTCGTTCCTAGGCTTGGGTGTGCCGATTGACATGGTCAGCTGGGGCACCATGCTCGGCGAGGCCCAGAGCGAGCTGGTGCTCGGCAAATGGTGGCAGCTTGCAGCAGCCACCGCCTTCATGGCCACGTTCGTCACCGCCTTCGCATTGCTGACCGACGCATTGCGAGACGCGATGGATCCGAAACTCCGTTGAGGCCGACAAGAACATGACTTCATTGATTGAAGTGCAGGACCTGCGCGTGGGCTTTCGCATGGGAAACGAAACATTCGAAGCGGTGCGCGGCGTGAGCTTCGATGTGCCGCTGAACTCCACCGTGGCGCTGGTGGGCGAATCGGGCAGCGGCAAGAGCGTGAGCGCGATGAGCATCGTACGGCTGCTGCCGCCCAACGCGGTCATCGACCCTGCAAGCCGTGTGCTGTTCGAGGGCCGCGACCTGCTGCAGGCCGCGCCCGAGGAGATGCGGCGCCTGCGCGGCAAGGAAATCTCGGTGGTGTTCCAGGAGCCCATGAGTTCGCTCAACCCGGTGTTGACGGTGGGCGAGCAGATAGCAGAGGTACTGCGCATCCACACGCCGCTCGGCGCGCGCGCGGCCATGGACCGCACGCTGGAGTTGCTGAACGAGGTGGGCATCGCCGAGCCGCGCGCGCGCCTGAACGCCTACCCCCATGAACTCTCCGGCGGCCAGCAGCAGCGCGTGATGATCGCGATGGCGATCGCGTGCGAGCCCAAGCTGCTGATCGCGGACGAGCCGACCACCGCGCTCGACGTGACGGTGCAGCGGCAGATCATCGACCTGCTCGCGCGGCTGCAGGAGCGCCAGAAGATGAGCGTGTTGTTCATCAGCCATGATCTCGGCCTGGTCGGTGAGATCGCGAAAAGCGTGGTCGTGATGCGGCATGGTGAAGTGCGCGAAGCCGGCCCGGTGGACGAAATCTTCAGCGCCCCGAAGGATGCCTACACCCAGGCCCTGCTGGCCTGCCGCCCTCGCTTGGACACGCGCCCGCGCCGGCTGCCCGTGATCGACGACATCGTGCACAACCGGCCCCTCAGCGCCGCGCAGCGCGAGGCCGCGCCCGTGAGCGGCCCGGCGCTGATCGAGGTGAAGGGCCTGTCCAAGGCCTACCGGCTGAAAGACGGGCTGTTCAAGCGGAAGGTGATCGATGCCGTGAAGACGTCCGACTTCTCGCTGCAGAAGGGCCGTACGCTCGGCGTGGTGGGCGAGTCGGGCTCGGGCAAGACGACCATCGGCATGATGCTCACGCGCCTGACCGAGGCCAGCAGCGGCACCATCATGTTCGAGGAGGGCGTGGACCTTGCCGCATTGCGGCCGGCCGAGATGCGCACTTACCGGCCGCGCATCCAGATCATCTTCCAGAACCCCTACGCCAGCCTCAACCCGCGCTTCACCATTGGTCAGATCCTGATGGAGCCGATGCGCATTCACGGCATTGGCTCGAGTGAAGACGAACGCGCTCGCCTCGCGTTGGGCTGGCTCGAAAAGGTCGGTTTGCCGGCGCAGGCTTTCGGCAAGTACCCACACGAGTTTTCCGGCGGGCAGCGCCAGCGCATCGCGATCGCGCGCTGCCTCACGATGCAGCCGGAGATCATCATCTGCGACGAGAGCGTCAGCGCGCTCGACGTGAGCGTGCAGGCCACGGTGCTGAACCTGCTGCTGGACTTGCAGGAGGAGTTTGGCCTGACCTACGTCTTCATCAGCCATGACCTGGCGGTGGTGAAGTACATGGCCGACGATATATTGGTGATGAACCAGGGCGAGATTGTCGAGCGCGGCACGTCGGATGAGATTTACGCGAATCCGCGGCACCCCTACACGCAGCAGCTGCTGGCGGCCATTCCGCGGGGTTTCCGGGGTACCGAAAAAACTGTGCTGCCGCTAAACTGAGTCGTGGCAGCAGTGCGGCCGCGGGAGCCGCCCGTTGAGGAGATCACAATGACATCGAGCCGCAACGCCTGGCCCATGGTGCTGGCAATGGTGGTGGCCGGATTGCCGGCCTGCGCCGCGTTGGATCCCGACGCGGCTCCCGAACGTCACGACCCAGTCGCGCAAGCCCCTGCCGAAGCCGCTTCGGCGCCCGTCGCGCCCGCATCGAGGCCGGCGGCGGACGCGCCCGCGCCCAAGCCGTTCGCGCAGATCGTGCGTGGGGCCACGCGCTCCGATGGCCTGTTCCCGATCTGGCGCAAGGATGAGAAGGTCTGGCTGGAAATCCCAAAGGCCATGGCCGGCAAGCCGTTCCTCTTCACGGTGAACATCGCAAATTCGGTCGGCGAGCGGGGCCTGTACGCCAGCCAGATGGGCGTGGCCCACCTTGCCGAAGTCCGCGTGGTGGGGCGGCAGTTCCAGCTGCTGGCGCTGAACACCAAGTACCGTGCCGAAGCGCACCAGGGTAGCAAGCGCGCGATCGACCAGGCCTTCTCGCCCAGCTTGCTGGCCAGCGGCGCGGTCGCGAGCGCCGAGCATCCCGAGCGCAAGTCGATACTGGTGGACGCTTCTTTCCTGTTCACCGACATTCCGCGTTATTCGACGCGCCTGGAAGCGGCCTACCGCCTGCCCTTCACGCTCGACCGCGCCAACTCGTCCATCGAGCGCTCCCGCGCGGACGCCCGCCTGTCCACGCTGACGGCCAGGATGCACTTCTCGACGCCGCGCATCCCGGCGCCACCCCTCACGCCGCCGGCCGCGACGACCCCGACACCTCCGCAGGCCACGCCCGATCCGCGCAGCCTGTTCGTCGACTACGTCTACAGCTTCCTCGCGCTACCCGAATCGCCAATGCCACCGCGCCACACGGACCCGCGCCTGGGCCATTTCGCCGAGTCCTTCACGGATCTGGGCGGCGACCTCAAGGCCAACCCGCGCACGCACTACATCAAGCGCTGGCGCCTGGAAAAGAAGGATCCTCATGCCCCGCTGTCCGAGCCCGTCAAGCCCATCGAGTTCTGGCTGGACAAGAACATCCCGGTGAAGTACCGGCTGGCGGTGGAAGGCGGCATTCTCGAGTGGAACAAGGCCTTCGAGCGCATCGGCTTTCGCAATGCCGTGGTCGTGCGGCAGCAGCCCGACGACGCGGAATGGGACGGGATGGACGCCGGCCATGCGACAGTGCGCTGGTTCGTCGGCGCGGACGTGGGCTTCGCGATCGGCCCCAGCCACGCGGATCCGCGCACGGGCGAGATCCTCGACGCGGACATCGGCATGAGCGACGTCTTCGCGCGCGGCTCGCGCCGCCAGTTCGTCGAGGACGTCGGCCGCAAGGCGCAGGCGGTGTCCGAGATCACCGCTGGATGGCGCGGCGCCGGTGCGCAAGACTGGGCCTATTACTGCGAGGACGCGCGCCTGAGTGCCATGGAAACCGACTTCGCGCTGGAACTGCTGGATGCGCGCGACGAGATATCGGCCGACGGCCCCGAGGCGGAGGCGTTCGTGCTGGCCGCGATCAAGGGCACGATGATGCACGAGGTGGGCCACGTGCTGGGCCTCAAGCACAACTTCAAGGGCTCCACCACGATGACGACGCAGCAGCTGCAGGACCGCGCATACACCGAGGCAAACGGCATCGCCAACTCGGTGATGGAGTACTCGCCCGTCAACATCGCCGCCAAGGGCGAGCGCCAGGCCAGCTACCATCGGTCCGCGCTCGGCGCTTACGACTACTGGGCCATCGAATACGCATACAAGCCGATCGAACCCGGCCGCGAAAGCGGGGAACTCGCCCGCATCGCCGCGCGGAGTACCGAGCCAGCGCTGGCCTACGCTGACGACGCGGACGCAGGCGGGTTCGCCGGCGCCGAAGGCATGGACCCGATGACCAACCGCTTCGACCTCGGGGACAACCCGCTGGCCTGGTACCGCAAGCGGCTGCAGCTGTCGCAGGAGCTGTGGGCGCGGGTGCAGGAGCGACAGCCGCGTCTGGGTGATGACCCGATGCGCCAGCGCCGCTCGCTGATGGCCGGCTTTGGCCCGCTGACGGCGGTGGCCGACCTCGCCGCCAAGTACGTCGGCGGGATGCACGCCGAGCGCGACCTGCCCGGCACCAACGCGCGGCCGGCCTTCAGTCCGGTCGATCCCGCCAAGCAGCGCGAGGCATTGCAGTTCCTGGCAAGTGGCCTGTTCAGCGCCGGCAGCTTCCGCTTCAAGCCCGAGCTGCTGTCGTCGCTCACCGTCGACTACAACGAGTGGGACCGCGGCGGCCCGCCGGATATCACGGCCGCCACCGCACGCGTCCAGATGGCCGCGCTCGACCGCCTGATGAGCCCGGGCACGGCAAGGCGATTGCTGGACCTGCCGGCCTACGTGCCGGAGGGAAAGCGAAAGAATCTGATCTCGCTCAACGAGGTGTATGAGACGGTGCAGCGCCGCTCAACGAGGTGTATGAGACGGTGCAGCGCGCGATCTGGAGCGAGTTGTCCACGGGCGCGGAGATCGACCGCGTGCGCCGGAACTTGCAGCGAGAGCACATCAAGCGATTGCAGACCTTGTTGACCCGCGGCTCGGCGGCGATGCCACCGGATGCGCTCAGCCTGCTGCGCTACAACGCCACGCGACTGGAAACCCAGCTGCGCACCGCGTCGGGCAAGAGCACCCGATCGGTCGAGACACGTGCCCACCTGGCCGAAAGCCTGGGCGCATTGGGCGAGGCGCTGCGGGCGAGGATGCAGCGCAGCTAGCGCGTCTGTTTGCCGGACTTGATCCGGCATCCATGGCTT
>JAQZBU010000233.1 GCA_029237735.1 Ramlibacter sp.
CGTCGCCGTTCTGCACGTTGGGCATCTCCAGGCAGTTGCCCTCCACGTCGAACTTCCAGCCGTGGTACACGCAGCGCATGCCGTCGTGCTCGTTGCGGCCGAAGAACAGCGAGGCGCAGCGGTGCGGGCAACGATGGTCCATCACGCCGACGCGGCCCTGCGAGTCGCGAAAGGCGATCAGCTTCTCGCCCAGCAGCATCAGGCGCACCGGGTCGCCGTCGGCCTTCAGTTCGCTCGACCCGAGGGCCGGCAGCCAGTAGCGCCGCATCAGGTCTCCCATCACGGTGCCGGGACCCACGCGGGTCATCGCCTCGGAGTTGCTGGCCACTTGGCCCACGACTGGTGCGTTCAAGACAAGGCCTCCTTCGTCATTCGGGGGTGTAGCCGCTGGCCTTCACGAGGCCGGCGTACTGCCTGTTTTCCGCCTGGAGCGTCGCCATCAGCTCCTGCGGGGTGGTGGGTTTGGGGAAGACGTTGAACGGCGCGAGCTTCTCGCGAAACTCCGGCGTGCCGGCGATGGCCATGATCGCGGTGGTCAGTGGACGCACCACCTCCGGCGCCATGCCCGCCGGCCCGAAGATGCCAACCGTCGACGTGGTGTTCACGTTGATGCCGGCTTCCTGCATGGTGGGCACGTCGGGCAGCAGCGGAGAGCGTGCGTTGCCCGAAGAGGCGATCACGCGGATGCGGCCGGCCTTGTGCAGTTCGATCATCCCGGACAGGCCGGTCATCATGATCGGCAGGCGGCCGCTGGAGACGTCCAGCAGGCCCACCGGGCTGTCCTTGTAGGCCACGTGCGTCATCGGCTGGCCCAGCGCCAGGCCCAGCGAGATGCCGACGAAATGCGACAGCGAGCCGGTCCCCGGCGCCGAGCCATAGATCGCCTGCTGGGGATTGGCCTTGAGCCAGGCCACCAGGTCCTTCATGTTCTGCGCGCCGGTGAGGGGCCCGGTGGCGATGCCGACGTCGAAGGCGGACACGCCGGCGATGGGCGTGAAGTCCTTCAAGGGGTCGTAGTCGAGCTTGGTGTAGATGTGCGGGTAGATCGAAAACGGCGCGCTGGTCACCAGCATCAGCGTGCGGCCGTCCGGCGCGGACTTCTGCAACTCATTCAGGGCGACCCGCTGGCCCGCCCCGAGCTTCTGCAGCACGACCACCGGGCGGCCCAGCGCATCGCGCAGCTTCTCGGCCACCAGCCGCGCCGTGAAGTCGGTTCCCGCCGAGGCGCCCACCAGCAGCCGGATGGCGGTCTTGTCGTCCTGCGCCAGCAGAGGCAGCGGACAGAGCGCGGCAGCGGTGCCGGCGAGGCGGGCCAGGGCGGAGCGGCGAGTGGGCATGGGCGACCTGTCTGAAAATGGAATTTCCTTCCATTGTTTTCCGGCGGCGCAAGATTTCGCACCGGGGTTTCCCGGTGGGCAATTCCGATGGTCCGGTTGCATCTGCAATGATGTGTTTCGCCTGCACGGACCCCCGTTGCGGGCGCAGGCGCCTACGCTGGCAAGCCAGGGGAGGCCGAATGGACACTTCAAGCATTGCACTCGTCACCGCGCTCGAGGAGTGGAACGACGCACGGCAGGAATGGGAGCTCGCCGCCCGGCAGCTGGCGGAAGCTCGATCCGCGAACGTTCCCGCCGTCGCGACCGCCTTGCTGAAAGTCCGGGTGGACGCGCTGGAGGCGCGAACCCGCGCGTTGTTCGAGACAGCGATGACGTTCATGGACCGCCGTCCCCTCGGTCCGTGACCTGACCTCGATGCTGGCGCACGCATGGCGCAATCCGGTTACCGGTGTTTCAAGCTCTGCTTGATCCAGTGCGGCGACGAGGGCGTACTGGCCGGCGAATGAATACTCCGAAGATGAATCGGCGTGAACCGCAGGGGCGCGCGCACCCGAGCGAACCACCTGCGCGCCCCCCCAGCACGCTGTTGCGGCGGCTGATGGGCAAGCTCGCCGGTCTCCGCCAGGAGCGGGAACAGGAACGCCCCACGTCCCCACCGCCATCGCCATCGCCATCGCCGCCAGGCGCGCGCAGCGGCCATGGATCGGACAGCGTGGCTCCGTACCTGGAAGAGACGAGGAATTCTCGCCCGGCGCCGCTGGAGTAGCGGATCTCCGCTGCATGACCCGCGTCTGCATTGCGTGAACGGAAACTCTTGCGTCAGTCCAACTCCATCGTCGACCTCCTGCATCAACTGTCCTCTGTCCAGCAGGAGTTGAAGGCAGCCAATCGCGAGCTGATCGACGCGCTCGGTCGTGCGGAAAGCACAGAACGCATGGCGGACCTGGAGCAGCAGGTTGCCTTGCTGAACGAAATCTCGGACTCCATCGCCGAGAGGGTCAGGACGATGGCGGAGGAGCAGGCGCGGGACGGACGAACGGACGCGTCCGCGAAGTGACCTGAACCAGACTCGCGGCAAGCATCACCGCCACGTCGCCAGTGGCCCGCGGCGCGCGCGGGGCCTGGAACCGCGACCCGTGCGCGCGGCGCTTGAGTACACTCGAACACACTCCGACCAATTCCCCCTCAGGACAACCATGAATGGCGCCGACGCACTGGTGCGAATGCTGCAGCTCAATGGCGTCAAGCACATCTTCGGCCTGTGCGGCGACACGAGCCTGCCCTACTACGACGCGCTCGCGCGGCTCGACCACGGGATGGACCACATCCTCACGCGCGACGAGCGCAGCGCCGCCTACATGGCCGACGCCTACGCCCGCGTGACGGGCAAGCCCGGTGTCTGCGAAGGCCCCAGCGGCGGCGGCGCCACCTACCTGCTGCCCGGGCTGGTGGAGGCCAACGAGTCGTCCATCCCGGTCCTGGGGATCACGTCGGACGTTTCGGTCGGCGCCCGCGGGAAATTCCCGCTGACCGAGCTCGACCAGCAGGCGCTGTATGCGCCCCTGACCAAGTGGAACACCCGCATCGACCGGGTCGACCAGATCCCGCACGCCGTGCGCAGCGCCTTTCGCGCCATGACCACCGGCCGGCCCGGCGCCACGCACATCGCCCTGCCCTACGACGTGCAGAAGCACGAGATCGATGCCGCCGAGGTGTGGGCCCAACCGGGGCACGACGTGTATCCGGCGTACCGGTCCGCCCCTGATCCGGCCGAAGTGGAGCGCGCCGCGC
>JAQZBU010000125.1 GCA_029237735.1 Ramlibacter sp.
CGTTATAATCAATGAGTTATTTGAGCGGGCGCTTTTTGACCTGAAAGCCATCGTTCATGCCCAAAGGCTCAAGTTTTCGGCCCAGCGCCGCGCCCGCGCTGACACCTTCAAAGCCCTGAACATCACCTGACCCCCTGGAGAATCCATGGCCCGTATTACCGTTGAAGACTGCCTCGAGAAAATCCCCAATCGCTTCCAGCTGGTGCTGGCGGCCACCTATCGGGCTCGCATGCTGAGCCAGGGCCACGCGCCCAAGATCGAGAGCAAGAACAAGCCCGGCGTCACGGCCCTGCGCGAGATCGCCGAAGGCAAGATCGGCCTGGAAATGCTGAAAAAGGTCCCCGGCTAGAGAAGGCACACCCCAAAAAAAAGCACCGCCTTGCGGTGCTTTTTTATTGCACAGCACCATTACTGCAGGCGCACGGTACATTAAGAGCATGAGCGCCGTGCTGGATACGAACCCCGGCAAGGGCAAAGGCAAGCGCCCCGACGCGCCGGCCCTGCCCAGCCCTGCTGCGGCCAACGCGGCGGCGGCCAGCTTTGCCGCGCTCACGGCCCGGCTTGATTACCTGGACGCCGGGGAGGTCGAGCAGGTCCGAAAAGCCTACCGCTTCGCGGACACCGCCCACCTCGGCCAGATCCGCGCCAGCGGCGAGCCCTACATCACCCACCCCATCGCAGTGGCCGCGCAATGCGCGGAGTGGAAGCTGGACGCCCAGGCCCTGATGGCCGCCCTGCTGCACGATGCGATCGAGGACTGCGGCGTCACCAAGCCCCAGCTGATCGAGCGCTTCGGAGCGCCGGTGGCCGAACTGGTGGACGGCCTCACCAAACTGGACAAGCTGCAGTTCAACACGCGCGAGGAAAGCCAGGCCGAGTCTTTCCGCAAGATGCTGCTGGCGATGGCGCGCGACGTGCGCGTGATCCTCATCAAACTGGCGGACCGCACCCACAACATGCGCACGCTGGACGACATGCCGCGCGAGAAGTGGACGCGCATCTCCTCGGAAACGCTGGAGATCTACGCGCCCATCGCGCATCGGCTAGGCCTGAACCAGACGTACCGCGAATTGCAGGAACTGGCGTTCCGGCACCTGCGGCCGTGGCGCTACGCGATCCTGAGCAAGGCCGTGACCAAGGCCCGCAACCGCCGGCGCGACCTGATCCAGAAGGTGCAGCGCGAAGTCGAAGGGGTGTTCGAGCAGGCGGGGATGAACGTGCGCATCGCCGGCCGTGAGAAGACGCTGTACTCGGTTTATCGGAAGATGGACGAGAAGCACCTTTCGTTTGCGCAAGTCACCGACATCTATGGTTTCCGCGTGATCGTCCCCTCGGTGATCGACTGCTACACGGCCCTGGGCCTGCTGCACCAGATGTACAAGCCGGTGCCGGGCAAGTTCAAGGACCACATCGCCATCCCCAAGGTCAACGGCTACCAGTCGCTGCATACCACGCTGGTGGGGCCCTCTGGCGTGAACGTCGAATTCCAGATGCGTACCGAGGCCATGCACGTGGTCGCGGAATCGGGGGTTGCCGCCCACTGGCTCTACAAGGCCAGCGAGCTGGATGCCGAGGCCTCCGACCGCCTGGGCACCAAATGGCTGCAGTCGCTGCTGGACATTCAGCACGAAACGCGTGACGCGGCCGAGTTTTGGGACCACGTCAAGATCGATCTCTTCCCCGACGCCGTGTACGTCTTCACGCCCAAGAGCCAGATCATGGCCTTGCCGCGCGGCGCAACGGTGGTGGATTTCGCCTACGCGATCCACAGCAACATCGGCGACCGCACCGTGGCCGCGAAGATCAACGGCGTTCAGGTGCCGCTTCGCACGGAGTTGAAGAACGGCGACGTGGTGGAGGTGGTCACCGCGCCCGTCTCCACGCCCAACCCGGCGTGGCTGGGCTTCGTGCGCACCGGTCGCGCCCGCTCCAAGATCCGCCACCACCTGAAGACGCTCGCGCAGGCCGAATCGCAGGAGCTGGGCGAAAAACTTTTGACGCAGGCGTTGCGCGCCGAAGGCCTGGAGAAACTCCCCGCCGACGACGAGGAGCACAAGGCGATCTGGGAGAAGCTGCTGCGGTTCACCGGAAGCCGCAGCCGCGCCGAGCTGCTCACCGACATCGGCCTGGGCAAGCGCATCGCGAGCATCGTGGCCAAGCGCCTCACGACGATGCTGGCAGAGCGCGGTGAAAAGCCCGACGCGCTGCTGATCACGCGCGAGCGCTACACCGCGCACGAAAACGTCTCCCAGGGGGAGGTCGTCCTGGACGGCAGCGAGAACGCTTCGGTCCAGTTCGCCACCTGCTGCCGTCCGGTGCCCGGCGATGCCATCGTGGGCTACCTGGGCCGCGGCGAAGGCCTGGTCGTGCACACCGAGGACTGCGCGGTGGCCAGGCGCCTGCAGCACAAGGACAGCGAGCGCTTCATCAGCGTCGAGTGGGCGGACGAGCCCGTGAGGCCGTTCGAGACAGGCCTGCTCGTCACCGTGGTCAATGGCAAGGGCGTTCTCGCACGCGTGGCCGCGGCGCTCGCCAGCTCGGAGGCCGATATCGCGCACGTGGACATGGGCGACGAGCGGGCCCAGGACGCGACTGACATGCGGTTCATCGTCGCAGTGCGGGACTTGACTCACCTCGAATCCGTGGTTCGTACCCTCAGGCGCACGCCTTCAGTGATTCGCGTGCAGCGTATCCGCCCTGGGGGCGGCTGACCCCTCAAGCCGGTGCGGGGTATCGCACCTCCAGCACTTCGATTTCCTTTGCGCCCAAGGGCGTGACCAGCTTGACCACGTCGCCCTCGCGCGCTTTGAGCAATGCGCGTGCGATCGGCGAGATCCAGCTCACCTGGCCCTGCGAACTGTCGGCTTCGTCGATGCCCATGATGGTTATCGTGCGCTCGGCGCCGGACTCGTCGGCGTAGGTGACGGTAGCCCCGAAGAACACCTGGTCGTGGCCGCGGTGCATTGCCGGATCGGTCACCTCCGCGATCTCGAGCCGCTTGGTCAGGAAGCGGATACGCCGGTCAATCTCGCGCAGCCGCTTCTTGCCATAGATGTAGTCGCCGTTCTCGGACCGGTCGCCGTTCTTCGCGGCCCAGTGCACCGCCTCCACCACCTTGGGACGCTCCTCGTCCATCAGCTGCAGCAGCTCCGCGCGCAGGCGCGCGAAGCCTGCGGGCGTGATGTAGTTCTTGCCGCCCGCGGGAACGTCGGGCAGCGAGACGTCGTCCTCGTCCTGGCCCTCGGTTTCACGTGTGAATGCCTTGCTCATATGAGAAGCATAACCATTGGAATACCATACTGGTTGGAGCTCAGCATTGTCTTTGTCCTACATCCGCTTACGTCTTGTCCTACGTGGGGAGGCACTGCGATAGTGGAATATCTGCCGATCCCCATGGAGAAACGATGAGCCAGCAGTGCGAGGTCCGGGCATGAATCGCGACCTGGACGACACCACCCCCGCGGCGCGCAAGCCGCGCGCAGGCGCGGAAGCGGCGCGCTACGGCGTCCTGCGCCGGCTAGGGCCTGTCCTCAAGCACGACATGGTCGTGAATCTGCAGGCCATATCGATGATGGCGGAAGTGCTCAACGCTCGCATCGAGCGCGCCTCCCCTAGTCCCGCCGAGTTCCAGGCCAACATCTCCAAGCTCAACCGGCTCGCGCGCGACGCTGTGGCCAGTTGCCTCAAGGTATCCACCTGGATCGAGCCCGGCGAGGAGCAGGGGGTGCGGCTGTCGGAAGGCGTGGACGAATGCCTGGCATTGCTCAACGGAAATTTCAACTTCCGCGGGTTCACCGTCAGCCGCGAGGTGACGGACGGCGATTTCCAGGTCTGGCGCATCGCCCTGCGCAACCTGCTGGTTGCTTCGCTGATCACACTCACAGACGCGGCCTCCGGCCCGTGCGAAGTGCGCGTGAAGGCCGAAGCCCGCAACGGCTTCGCAGAGATCACCGTGAACGTCACGCCCCGCCAGGAACCTGTGGATGCCATGGTGTTCGAACCGGGCTACAGGTCCCTGGACTGGTCCGACGTCCAGGCGCTGGCAGCCGCTGAATCCGTGGAACTGGTTCGCGGCCCTGATCAGATCACCATGCGCCTGCCGCGCGCGGTGGCCACAGCGCCGCTGCAGATCGCACCGGTCTGAGCGTCACTCCAGCCCATCCATGAATGCCTCGAGTTCATCGATGGAAAGCGGCTGGCAGAACAGATAGCCCTGGTACTCGAAGCAGCCCTGCCGCGCGAGGAAGGCCCTCTGCTCCTCCGTCTCCACACCCTCTGCGATCACACCCAGCCCCAGGCTCTGCGCCAGCCCGACGATCGTGCGCGCAATGGCGGCGTCGTTGGCGTCGGTAAGGATGTCCTTGACGAACTCGCGGTCGATCTTGAGCTGGTCAAGCGGCAGCCGCTTGAGGTAGGAGAGCGATGAATAGCCCATCCCGAAATCGTCCAGCGACAGCGTCACGCCCATTTCCTTGAGGCTGCCCATCTTGGCTACGGTCACTTCGATGCCGTCCGCCAGCAGGCTTTCCGTGAGCTCCAGCTTCAGCTTTTCCGGCGGGATGCCGGCGTGCTTGATGGCCGTGAGCACCTCGTCCACGAAATCCGGATGGCGGAACTGCCGGACGCTGACGTTCACGGCAATGCTCAGGTGCCGCCGGTCGGGCCGCTTGGCCCACGCGGCCAGTTGCGCGCAGGCCTGCTCGAGCACCCAGTGCCCGATCGGGATGATCAGCGAGGTCTCCTCGGCGGTGGGAATGAAATGCGAGGGCGGCACCATGTCGCGGTTCGGGTGCTTCCACCGCAGCAGCGCCTCCACGCCCGTCATGCGGCCGTCCGGCCCCACCTGCGGCTGGTAGTCGATCAGGAACTGGCCTTCGCGCCAGGCTTCGCGCAGGTCGGTGGCCAGCGCCGCGTTGGCCGTCGCGACCGCCTGCATCTCCGGGTCGAAGAAGCAGACCGTGTTGCGCCCGGAGTTCTTGGCCTGGTACATGGCCAGGTCGGCCTGCTTGAGGAGCTCGCTCACCGTCCAGGGCGAGCGGCCGAACAGCGTCACGCCGATGCTGCACGTGCTGTGATGGAGATGGCCGGACAGCACGTACGGCTCGCCCAGCCTGGCGAGGATGCGCTCGCTCACGATGCGCGCGCCGGCGGCCGGCTCCAGGGGCTTGTTGCCGCTGTTCTCCAGAAGGATCACGAACTCGTCGCCCCCCAGGCGCGCGACCGTGTCGCCGCGGGCCACGCAGGAGCGCAGGCGCTCCGCCACTTGCTGCAGCAGCAGGTCGCCCTTCTGGTGGCCAAGCGTGTCGTTGAGCACCTTGAAGTTGTCCAGGTCGATGAACATCAACGCACCTTCGTGCGGCCCGTCATGGTCGCCCAGCGCGCGCTGGAGGCGGTCCAGCAGCAATTGGCGATTGGGCAGCCGCGTCAACGGGTCGTAGAAGGCCAGGTACTGGATCTTTTCCTCGGCCATCTTGCGCTCGGTGATGTCGCGGCCGACGGCCACCCAGTGGGTCAGCCGGCGCTCGTGGTCCCATACAGGCGAGACTTCGAGGTCAACCCAGAACGCCTCGCCGTTCTTCTTGTAATTGATCAAGTCCACCCGCGCCGGCTGCCATTGCTCCATGGCGCTGCGGATACGGTCCAGCTCCTTGCGTTGCGTGCCGGGACCCTGCAGCAGGCGCGGCGTGCGCCCCAGCACCTCCTGCGGAGAGTAGCCCGTGCGGCGCTCGAACGCGTCATTGACGAACACGATACGCGGTCCCGGCGCGTTGAAGGGCCCCGCCTCGGTGATGATGACGATGTCGTTGAGCCGCGCAATGCTGCTCTCCAGCAGTCGCAGCTGCTCCTGCGCATTGTGGCGTGTGGTTACGTCGCGCAGGTGGACCGCGAGGCCCGCGCCAAAGGGATAGCAGCGCGCTTCGATCCGCCGCGAAACGTTGGCGTCGAATTCCTCGACTTCAAGCATCTCCCCGCTTCCGAAGCTGCGCCTGAATTGCTCTTCCAGCCGAAGCCGCACCGTCTTCTGGAACATGTTCCATATCTGCCGGCCCAGGAGCTGCGAGCTGTCGCGGCCGAGCAGGAGCTCGGCCTGCTCGTTGCAATAGGTCAAACGGCCCTCGCGGTCGATGGTCGCGAAAGCTTCTCCGCTGCCCATCGCGCCGCCCATGCTGACCGTGTGCCGCGACAAGGTACCCATTCGGTGGCCGTGCGGCGCGATGTCCTGGACCGCGCCCTCTACCCGCACCACAGCGCCCGACTCATCACGTACCGCGTGACCGATGGTTCGCACCCAGGCGCGCCGGCCTTTCAGCGTAACGATCTGCATTTCTTCGTCGAAGGGCGTCCCGTCCCGCGCGCAGGTCTGCACGAGCGCACGGATCGCGTCGCGCCACTCAGGTGCGTAGTGAGCAAATGCGTCAATTCGTGACGGACTGTAACCGCGCGGCGCATCGTGCAAGCTCGCCAGCTGGTCTGACCATGCCAGCTCATCAGTGGCGAGGTCCTGCGACCACACACCGATGAACGCGGTGCGCTCCAGCAGCTTCAACAATGTTTCAATTT
This sequence comes from Ramlibacter sp., assembly GCA_029237735.1. Classification (GTDB taxonomy): domain Bacteria; phylum Pseudomonadota; class Gammaproteobacteria; order Burkholderiales; family Burkholderiaceae_C; genus Ramlibacter. Next base: position 6,562 of record JAQZBU010000125.1, read on the forward strand.
GTTGAAGCCGGGACTGGGTTGAATCGGACCGGACAGTGGTGAGCATTTATCGCGATCTTAGGCCTGCCTATAGGGTTTGTGGGATGGTAGGCAGCGTCCTACACGAGAACAGGCAGGCATCCGGGTATCCGTTGAGAACTGCCGGGCTTACATTGGTGTACACCCACCGCTTTTCCCAGAACGAGTCTTACGTGTACCTGCAAGCCTTCGTAGTCGAGGACAACCCTACCATCCGGGAGAACCTTATCGGCACTCTGGAGGAACTGACTTGCGTGAAAGTAGCAGGTACCAGCGCCACCGAGGACGAAGCGATCGCGTGGCTGCACGAGAACCCCAAGGCGTGGGACCTGCTGATCGTGGACCTGTTCCTCAAGCAGGGCAGCGGCATCCACCTCGCCCAACGGATGAACGAGCGGCGCCCCAACCAGAAAGTGGTGGTGTTCAGCAACTACATCAACGCCAACATTCGTAAGCGCTGCGCCCAGCTGGGCGTCGATGCGGTGTTCGACAAATCGACCGAGATTGATTCCCTGGTGGATTACTGCTCGCATCAGTGCTTCCTGATTGCCCGGTCACAGACGCAGGCCGCCTGAACCGCGACCGCGCTTGGCAGCCACAAGCTGCGCCGACATCTGGCGCGCGGCCACGCTGCGCAAGCACTCCATCAATTGCTGTGTGATACGTGTCGTCGCCCGATCACGCACGGTGATCAGGCCCACCGGCGGCAGGTCGACCGGAACCGGGAGCTTCAACACCTTGAAGATGCCTTGCGTCTGAAAATGCGTCGCTACGGATCTCGCGACGAATGCCACGGCGCCGCGCTGCTGGACAAAGGAAGATATCGCAAGAAAGGATGCGGTTTCGATGATGTCGGCCGGCGGCTGGAGCTTGTGCTTGAAGAACTGCTGCTCCAGCTTCACCCGAAGTGAAGCCCACGGCGGCGGCATCACGCACGGTAGAGCTGTCAAGTCCGACCATTTGGGCCTGGGCTTTCGCGCCAGTGGATGGGCAGGCTGCACCACAGCCACCATCTGCTCGTTGAACAGGGCCTCAGTGACCAAGTCCGGCGCCGCATAGCCTGGCTCGAGGCGGCCGACGAACAGGTCGATCTCTCCCAGCCGCAGCTGGGGCAGCAGGCGCGCGAGATCGCCCTCCTCCACCAGCACCGTGGCTTCGGGCGACTCTTCCTTGAGCATTATCACGGCGCTGGCGAGCAGCACGGGCATCGCGACCACCATCGAACCCACGCGCGTGCGCCCGGCAGCGCCGCTCTCCACGGCGCGGATCTCGTCGCGCGCGCGTTCGTAGTCGGCGAGTACGGCGCGCGCAAAGCGCAGCAATATGACACCGCCGGCTGTCGGCACGGTTCCGCGGCTGGAGCGGTCGAACAGCTGCAGGCCCAGCATGGTCTCGACCTCGGTCAGCATTCGGGACACGGCCGGCTGGCTCACCGACATGAACTCAGCCGTGCGGCCGAGGTGCCGAAACTGATCGAGCGCCACGATCAGCTGCAGGTGGCGCAGCTTGATGTTGGAACGCAGGACGCGGTCGATGGAGGACACCGCCCATCATAACCAGCACCTCATGATGCAATGACGATATGTGATTAGCTTGTTATGACCGGATCGCGAACAATCTTGCACACCCATTCATCCATCCCGTGAGGAAGACAATGCCGTTCACCCCCGCCACCTCCATTACGCGCCGCCAACTGCTGATCGGCGGTGCCGCGACCGCCACAGGCCTGGCCGCTCCTTCGCTGGCCTTCGCCGCCGAATCGAACTATCCCGAACGGCCTATCACCTTCATCTGTCCCTGGCCCGCGGGGGGCACGGCGGACCAGTCCATGCGCGCGATCTGCCAGGTGGCGGCCGGCGTGCTGAAGCAGCCGATCGCTGTCGATAACAAGGCTGGGGCGGCGGGCATGATCGGCGCCAAGGCGCTGGCGAGCGCCAGGCCCGATGGCTACACCATCGGCCAGATCCCGATCTCGGTGACGCGCTTCTCGCAGCTGGGGTCGCTGCAGGCCGACCCGCGCAAAGACTTCACGTACCTCGCACGCACCTCGGGCCAGACGTTCGGCATCGCGGTGCTGCCCGAGTCGAAGTTCAAGACCTTGAAGGATATGGTGGCTCATGCCAAGGCCAATCCGGGCAAGGTGACCTATGCGCACGCAGGCGTCGGCGGCGCCACGCACGTGGGCATGGAAGAGTTCGCGCTGGCCGCGGGCATCGAGCTCAACGCCATCGCCTACAAGGGCGGCGCGCAGGCGCTGTCCGATACCCTCGGCGGCCAGGTCGACATGCTCGCGGACTCGAGCTCGTGGGCGCCCCACGTCGAGGCCGGCAAGCTGCGCCTGCTGGCCACCTGGGGCGAGCAGCGCACCGCGCGTTTCAAGGACACGCCCACGCTCAAGGAGCTCGGCTTCAAGGTGGTCGTCGATGCGCCCAACGGCATCGGCGCGCCCCAGGGCCTGGACCCAGCGGTGGAAAAGAAACTGCGCGACGCTTTCCGCTTCGCCGTGAACAGCAGCGAGTTCAAGGCCGTCGCCGACAAGATCGACGCGCCCGTGATGTACCTGGACGGCCCCGACTATCAGAAGTACGTGCAGGTCGTGTACGACCGAGAGACCCAGTTGATCCAGCGCCTGAAGCTGAGGGAACTGCTGCAAAAGGGCTGATCGCCGCAGCATGACCATGAGCCTCAGTCCCCTGATCCGCCTGCACGCCGACGACAACGTCCTGGTCGCGCGGGCACCGTTGGCCCTTGGCCAGGAGTTGCCGGAGTTCGGCGTGCGCGTGCGCGCGCAGGTGCCCGCGGGCCACAAGATCGCGGCTTGCCGCATCGCGCAGGGTGAGCAAGTCCGCAAGTACAACGCCGTCATCGGAGCGGCGTCGCGCGACATCGAGGCGGGCGACTACGTGCACACGCACAACCTCGCGATGGTCGAGTTCGACCGCGACCCGGGCTTCAGCCAGGACGTGAAGCCGGTCGATTACGTGCCGGAGGGCGAGCGCGCCCGCTTCATGGGCTTCGTGCGCGAAGACGGCCGCGTCGGCACCCGCAACTTCATCGGCATCCTGTCGTCCGTCAACTGTTCGGCGACGGTCATCAAGAACATCGCCGCGCATTTCACGGCGGAGCGCCTCGCGGCATTTCCCAATGTCGACGGCGTGGCCGCGTTCGCTCAGACCAGCGGCTGCGGCATGTCGTCGCCCAGCGAGCACTTCGACGTGCTGCGCCGCACGCTGGCCGGCTACGCGCGCCATCCCAACCTGGCCGGCGTGCTGATCGTCGGCCTGGGCTGCGAGCGCAACCAGGTCTCCGGCCTGATGGAGTCACAAGGGCTGGAGAGCGGCCGTCTGATGCGCACGATGGTGATGCAGGAAGTCGGAGGCACTCGCGTGACGATCGAAGCGGGCATCAAGGCTGTCGAGGAGATGCTGCCGATCGCCAACAGCTACCAGCGGCAAAGCGTGCCGGCGAGCCACATCAAGGTGGGCCTCGAATGCGGCGGCTCTGATGGGTTCTCCGGCATCACGGCCAATCCGGCGCTCGGCGCCGCGATGGACATCCTGGTGCGCCACGGCGGCACGGCCATCCTTTCCGAAACGCCGGAGATCCACGGCGTCGAATACATGCTGACGCGGCGCGCCGTGACGCCCGCCGTCGGCCAGAAGCTGCTCGACCGACTGGCCTGGTGGGAGAACTACACCCGCGGCCACAACGGCCAGTTCAACGGCGTGGTTGGGCCGGGTAATCAGGCGGGTGGCCTTGCGAACATTTTCGAGAAATCGCTGGGCTCGGCGATGAAGGGCGGCACGACGCCCTTGCAGGCTGTGTATGAATACGCCGAGCCGATCGACACGGCCGGCTTTGTCTTCATGGATTCGCCCGGCTACGACCCGGTCGCGTCCACCGGCCAGATCGCGAGCGGAGCGAACCTGATCTGCTTTACCACCGGCCGCGGCTCGATGTTCGGCTCCAAGCCCGCGCCGACCATCAAGCTGGCCAGCAACACGCCGATGTTCCGCAAGCTCGAGGAAGACATGGACGTCAACTGTGGTGCCATCCTCGACGGCGACGTCGACGTGCAGCAGATGGGCCAACGGATTTTCGAAGCGATCCTGCGCCACGCCTCGGGCGAGCAGACCAAGAGCGAGGCGCTGGGCCTCGGCGATCATGAGTTCGTACCCTGGCACCTCGGCATCGTGAGTTGACCCGTGGCTGTCATTGCGACGAAGCTTCGGAAAGAAAGCGACGACGAAAAAAGCGTAGGGGCCGTCACCAGCGGATCGCGACGGAGGCTGGCGGAGAAGTCACGCAGGGACTCGCGCCAAAAGAAAGAGGGTCAGCACGCGCTAACGTGCGGACCCTCGTCAATGTTGGTGCGGCTGGCAGGATTCGAACCCACGACCCCTTGGTTCGTAGCCAAGTACTCTATCCAACTGAGCTACAGCCGCTGAGCCGGAGATTATATCAGGTTCACGAAGTCGGTCCCCAGCGAGGCGGGATGCAGACCGGCGCCGATGATCGCGATCGTTACAGCGGCCGCTGCGCCCGCGCCGTCCTGGTCGTAGGCCAGCGCACCCGTCCCGTTATCGTAGGTCAGGTTGTCGCTCAGGCCCACCCGCGTGCCCACCAAGCCGCTGAACGCCGTGAACACCCCCGCGCTCAGCACGATGGTGTCTACGCCGGACTGGAAGTCGATGATGGTGTCCAGGTTGGTGGCCTCGTCGGGCGCGACGTTGAAGACGAAGCGGTCGGAGCCGCTGCCGCCCGTCAGCACGTCGTTGCCGTCGCCGCCGGTCAAGATGTCGCCGCCCTCTCGTCCGTCCAGCGTGTCGTCGCCGGCCAAGCCGTTCAAGCGGTCGCCTCCCAGGTAACCGGTGACTTCGTCGTCGCCACTGGTTGGGACCAGCACCTTGGCACGAATCGCAGTCGATGACCAGCTGGCGCCTGATGCGAAGAGCACCCGCTCGATGGTCGCCACGCCGTTGGCGAAGTAGTTCGCTACCGTGACGGTGTCAGCGCCGGCGATGGTGAAGACCAGGTCATTACCGCTGCGCGTGGCGCGCACGTCGGCCTCCGCGATGCCCGCCAGGAAGCTCAGGGTGTCGGTATCGGTGGCAAGCGGCGCGTCGCCGTCGCCGACGACGTATATGGGGCCAATGCCGCTCTGCAGCTGCTCGTCAGTCAGCGACGGAAGGCTTTCGCTGATGACATCGTCGTCGCCGCCGGCCTCTATGCGGTAGAGGTCGCCGCCGGCGCCACCGCTCAAGGTGTCGTTACCGGTGCCACCGGCCATCGTGTCCGCGCCGGCCCCTCCGGCCAGCAGGTCAGCGCCGTCCCCGCCGTTGAGCTGGTCGGCGCCCCCGCCGCCAAAGGCGATGTCGTCGCCGTCGTCGGCATTCACGATGTCGTTGCCGTTGCCCGTGGCAATCCAGTCGCCGGCCACACTGCCCGCGACAGTGTCGGCGGAGTTGTAGCCCACGAAGATGTGGTCACCGTCGCCGTCGAGCAGCGCCTCCGCCGCAAGCATCGCCTGGGTGTAGACGTGGAGTAGCCCGTCGATGACCACCTGGACCTGGTCGATGGTGCCGAGGCTCACCGCGTCGTTGCTGAAGAAGCCGACGATGGCGACGTGGTCCACGGTTTCGTCGGCCTGCGTGATGTTGACCACCAGATCGTTGTAGGTCTGATAGCCGCGGGTGAAGGTCACCTGGCCGGCCGCGAGCCCGGTCTGGCTCAACACCAGCATATCGATGACGCCGGCCACGGTGTCGTTCTGGTCGATCAGGTCATCTCCATCGCCTTGCGCGTACACGTAGGTGTCGACGCCCGCGCCGCCGTCCAGGATGTCGGTGCCGGCCCCGCCCAAGATGGTGTCGTTACCGGCGCCGCCGAACAGCGTGTCGTCGCCGCCCAACCCCGACACGGAGTCGTTGCCTGCGGCGCCGTCCAGAGTCTCGTCGCCGGCGAAACCGGTCAACACGTCGTTGCCGGGCGATCCGGTCTGGGCAACGACCGACGAATAGGCCTGCGGACCGCCGGCATCGAACTGCACGAACTCGACGTTCGACACGGTCACTTGCACGCCTGCGCGGCTGAACACGGTTTGCGCGAGCGTCGGCCGCGTGATCAGGTAGTCCTCGGCAGATCCGGACAACACCAGGACGTCCGCGGTACCCAAGCCACCGTCCACGACGTCCGTACCTGCATTGCCGGCGATCGTGTCGTTGCCGTCTCCGCCAACCAGGGTGTTATTGCCGGCGTTGCCGTTCAGGACGTTGGCCAGCACGTTGCCCGTGATGTTGACTCCCGAGGTGCCGTTGGCAACATTTGCATTCTCGACGTTGAGCGTCATGGTGTAGGTCGCCGCGGCAGCGAACACGAGGTTGACCGTGTCCGTCCCCGCGGTGAGTCCTTCGGTCACCACATCGGTCGTCAGATTGATGATGTAGGTGTCGTCGCCTGCGCCGCCAGCCAGCGCGTCGGTGCCGATGCCGCCATCCAGGCTGTCATTGCCCGCGCCGCCGTTCAGCGTGTCGTTGCCCGCATTGCCAACCAGCGTGTCGTTGCCGTCGGCGCCGGTCAGCGCGTTGGCATTGGCATTGCCGGTCAGCACGTTGTCGAGAGCGTTGCCGACGATGCCGACGGCCAGGGTGCCGCCGGCGGTCACCGTGCC
>JAQZBU010000234.1 GCA_029237735.1 Ramlibacter sp.
GGATCGCGGAACCCCGCGTCCACCGTGCCGAAGCGGTCGATGGGCTCCTGCATGAATTCCACGCCCTTGGCGCGCATCTCATTGTAGGTAGTCCGGCAGTCGTCGACCACGAACACCAGCGGCGGCATCGCGCCCTTGGCCACCATCGCGCGCAGCGTCTGCGCGGACTGCGCATCCAGCATGGGCGGCCCCGGCACGAACAGGCCGAGTTGGAAGGAGGGCTGCTCGGGATGCTGCACCGTCAGCCAGCGGAACTCACCGTTTCGCACGTCCGTGTGTACGCGAAACCCCAGCTTTTCGTAGAACGTGATCGCCTCGTCCTGGTCTCTCACGTACAGACCGACTACTTCCACGCCCTGACTCATGAGTCCTCCTTTGTTCTGGAGGTTCTTTTATACCGGCGCTCTCCCGGCGCCGCTTCTCCGAAACTGCTGTCTTCAGATCGGGACGATTGGCGGCCGCGGCAGGTTGTGCGCGCTGGCCTGCGTGTCCTCGCGGATGGTGCTCGGGTTCTCGCCAGTGACGTCGCGGAAGGTGCGGCCGAAGGTGCCCAGGCTTCCCCAGCCCGTGTGGAATGCGATCTCGCTGATGGACATCTGCGTGTCGCGCAGCAGCGCCTTGGCCTTTTCGATGCGGCGGGTGAGCAGGTAGCGGTGGGGCGGCAGGCCGAAGGCTTCCTTGAACTGGCGGGCGAAGTGGCCGGGGGAAATGTGGCTCACTTTAGCCAGGCGTTCGACGGGCCATTCCTCGTGGGAGGCGGCGTCCATGCGGTCTTTGGCACGCAGGAGGCGGCGGAGGAGGTCGGGGTCTTGGGTGTCGGGTGGCGTCACTGACTTTCGCGCGCAAATCAGACAGCATCCCTAGGGCGCATTTCTCGACCGGTGGGATCCGTTTCCAGAACGGACTCGTGAAGCCCGTCGATTGGACGCCCCACCTCACCCTTATCGTTGACTTCAAAAAGTCCCCAGCGCACTTCGCTGAGTTCTGGTTCCTGGATCGAGGGGTCCGACAGCTGATAGCACAAGCCGTGAAGCAGTTGCCATTGAACCGTGCGAGCCAGCTCCGTGAGGTCCTCGCGGCTTGCGCCGCTATTCAAGAGTCGCGACAGCGCTTGACCCAAGCCCGCGCCTGGCGCTTCCGGGCTGTGCGTCGATTGCTGAATTTCGCGATCGATCCATTGCACATCTGCATCGGCGACGACGAGACGCCAAGCCTGGCGCAGGAACATGAATCTTGCCAGCTGCGGAATGTCTTCGTCGATCTCGGACTTTGCCCAGGACAGCGGATCAGGGGCGCCAGCGACTTCGAACAGATGGGTCAGCCGCGAGGTCTTTGTGGAAAATATGGACATGAGACTCCTGGCGCCTGACGGTTGAGTTGAGCGCCGCGCACCCCGGCGTATGAGCGCGGCACTTTATCCCGCGCCCGTCCGCTCTAACGATGTGTTAGACAAAATGGTCTGCCGGTGAATCTTGCGGACGGTAGAACTGCAAACTGTTCTCTCCAGGATCGCGCAGATGGAACTCCCTTGTGCCCCACGGAGTGTTCGCGGGTCGAGACCACGGACCCTGTTGATCAGCCTGTTCGACGATGCCCCCGCGGGCGGAAAACTCTTGATACAAAGCGTCGACGTCGCTGACTTTGAAACGATATGACGGCCGGTCAATGGGGTATGCCCACTGTTCAGGGGCTTGCCATTGAAAATGCAGCTCAGCGGACTCGCGGCGCAATACTGCATATCCAGGCTCGTTCGAATTGTCTTGAAACAAGAGATCGAATCCAAGTCGCATGTAGAACTGCACGCTTGCCGCCACGTCTTTCGCCATCAGGACGGGATGAACACCTTCGAGACAAGCAGTCATTGGGACACCTCTAAATGGCTCTCATGTCGCCTGACGGTTGAGCTGGGGGCCGCGCGCGCGCCAGTGATTTGTTAGGTGGGACCGTCAGGTGTGCCAAGAAGGTTTGCACGCATGGGCTTGTGTTCCGGGTGAATCCGATGATCGGCGTACAGTAACGCGCGCAGCACTTCAACCGGCCTGCGCGCCCAGCTGGCCCAAGCCAGCGGCGTATCCCCAAATGCATCCTGTGCCTCCCGGCTCGCACCTGCATCCAGCAGGAGGGCAACAGTCTCGGCGGTGCCAAAGAGCGCGCTCCTGTGCAAAGGTGATTCACCCCTGGTTCTGGCGTCCCGCATGAAGGCACCGGTCGGTGCTCCCGGTTTTGTCACGGCGTTCGGATCAGCACCCGCGCGAAGGAGAACCTTCACAACGAGGTCGTAGCGGAGCCTGTCCTCATTCGTCAATGCCGAATGCAGTGGCGTCTCACCTGTTGCCGGGTCTGCGGACCTCGCCAGAGCTCCGTTCTCAAGAAGAAACTCACACAGCTGCCAATGGCCGTGAAACGCCGCACCATTGAGGCCGAGATCAGCACCCAGCGCGCCCAGAGACTGTCCCGCTTCAAGCAGAACTCGGCAAGCCGTGACATCTCCAAAGTACGCACTCCACCTGAGTAGCTCTGCTCCGTCCTGCCGGAGGACATCGGCGCTGAGTCCATATACGAAATCGGTTCGTCCATTCCTGACGCGGCGAAGGAGCAAAGGAGTGTTCATGATGCCCCCTAACGGTTGAACCGAGCGGCGCGCTTGCCGGATACAGGGGCGTCCTTGGGAGCGAGGTGGAGTTTCGCCATTCGTCTAACTCTTAATCAGACGGCCAAGAACCGCAAAAAGAGAGAGATCCGGGCCGCATGACATTCCACCCAACCTCGCGACTGCTTGAACACACTTCAGCACAAGCTATTCTTTGTCGTCAAACGCCTCCCGGTAGTTATACGACGACTTGTCGAATAATGCGCGGCATCGGCGCCCGTAACCGTGCGTCTGGATTCCTGCGAACTTCCAACGCAGGCTACTCTGTAATCCCCCCGCGCCCCTGTATCCGGACGCGCCACTCACCACCATTGCCCAAAATCACGGCCCACCAGCGATCAAAAGCCGTGAAACAGACGCCTGGCGCCTATTCCGGCCTCTTGATGCAAAATACCGGCCCAATGCGCGTTCTCCTCGTTACTCCGCCGATGATCCAGCTGAACACGCCGTACCCCGCGACGGCGTACCTGACCGGCTTCCTGCGCCTGCATGCGCCGAACATCGAGGTCATGCAGGCGGACGCCTCGATCGAGCTGTTCCTCCGGCTCTATTCGCGCCCCCTGATCGAGCGGATGGCCGAGGAGTTGCGCCGGCGTGCAATGGCTGCGAAGCGCACCAACGTACCCGCGCCAATCGCCTATTTCCTCGAACACGCCGACCGCTACGCCGACACTGTCGAACCCGCCATCCGCTTCCTTCAACGCAAAGACCCCAGCCTCGCGTTCCGCATCGTCGGCCGCGCCTGGCTCCCCGAAGGCCCGCGCTTCGAGCAAGCGCAGGATGAAACCCTCCAATCCGCC
>JAQZBU010000126.1 GCA_029237735.1 Ramlibacter sp.
TTTCGAGCCCAGCGCATCGCGCTGCAGGACGACGGCCAGGTCATGGCCGCCGACGACGAGACGGTGGAGCGGCATGCCGTGTCCGCCAACTTCGGCGCGCTCGGCGAGCTGCTCAAGCAGGGCGGCGCACCTGTGCGCACCGCCGAACTCGATGTCCTGCACGCGGACAACCAGGACTTGTATTGGGAACGCGACGAAGCGCACGACCTCGTCGTCAGCCTGAACCACGGCCAGCCGGCGCTCGATGCGCTGTGCCGCGTGCTCGAAGCCTGGGTTATGCACTTTCTCGCAACCCGCGTGCGCATCACCACCGAGCGCGCGATCGACGACGACCAGTGGGTCTGGCACGTCGGGCTCGATGCGCAAGCCAGTTCCATCCTCAATGACCTGTACCAGGGCCACGACGTGAGCGACGAGCGCATGGCAGGCATGCTCTGCCTGTTCAGGCTGGAATTCGAAGAGCCGTCAGCGATGCGTGCCGAGATCGCCGGGCGGCCGGTGTACCTTGCCATGGCCATGGACCCGGCCAAGCGCCTGAAGCTCAAGCCCCAGAACCTGCTCCTGAACCTGCCGCTGGCGCGCTCCACCTGAATCCCCGAGGGCTTGCAACGGGCACAGTTGCCCTCAGATCCCTACAATTCCTGTCAGATATTCAAAAGAAGCAAAGAGCGCCGCATGGTCCCGCACCTCATCACGGCCCTGACCGGGCCCATCAACGAACTCGAGCAGCGTGTCCTGGACTCCATGCCCGCCATCGAGCGGTGGTTCCGCCTGGAATGGATGGAGCACACGCCCCCGTTCTACAGCTCAGTGGACATCCGCAACGCCGGCTTCAAGCTGGCGCCGGTGGACACCAACCTCTACCCCGGCGGATGGAACAACCTTACGCCCGAGATGCTGCCGTTGGCGGTGCAGTCCGCGATGGCCGCGATCGAGAAGATCTGCCCCGAGGCCAAGAACTTGCTCGTGATCCCCGAGAACCACACGCGCAACACCTTCTACCTGAGCAACCTCGCGCAGCTCAAGCGAATTTTCCACATGGCCGGCCTGAACGTGCGCATCGGCTCGATCAGCCCCGACATCAAGGAGCCGACCTCGATCGACCTGCCGGGCGGCGGTTCCGTCCTGCTCGAGCCGGTGGTGCGCAGCAAGCGGCGCCTGGGGCTGAAGAATTTCGATCCCTGCACGATCCTGCTCAACAATGACTTGTCGACAGGCATTCCGGGCATCCTCGAAGACATTCACGAGCAGTACCTGCTGCCGCCCCTCCACGCGGGTTGGTCGGTGCGGCGCAAGAGCAATCACTTCAAGAGCTACGAGGAAGTCTCCAAGCGCTTCGGCAAGCTGCTGGGCATCGACCCCTGGCTCATCAACCCGATGTTCAACATGTGCGGCGAGGTGAACTTCGCCGAGGGCGCGGGCATGGATTGCCTCACGACCAACGTCGATGCGCTGCTCACCAAGATCCGCAAGAAGTACAAGGAATACGGAATCAACGAGAAGCCCTTCGTCGTGGTGAAGGCCGATAACGGCACCTACGGCATGGGCATCATGACCGTGCGCGATGTGAAGGATCTGGACGACCTGAACCGCAAGACAAAAAACAAGATGTCGGCCATCAAGGACGGCCAGCCGGTCCAGCAAGTCATCATCCAGGAAGGCGTGCTGACCAACGAGCGCATCAACGACGCCGTGGCCGAGCCAGTGGTCTACATGATGGACCGTTACGTGGTGGGCGGCTTCTACCGCATCCACGCCGAGCGAGGCATCGACGAAAACCTGAACGCCCCCGGCTCGAGCTTTGTTCCATTGGCCTTTGCCGAGAGTACGCGCTTACCTCAGCCCGGAGAAAAGCCGGGTGCCAGCGCCCCGAACCGCTTCTACATGTACGGCGTGATCGGTCGCCTGGCGATGCTGGCGGCGAGCTACGAACTCGAAGCCACGGACCCTGATGCCGAGGTCTACGATTGACGTAGGGCGAGCTCCCCAAGTGCGTTGCTGCACTGCAACATGACTGCCCGCTCCCGGCCGGCAGGGGCACAATAGCGGTCCCAAAGGTAACGGAACCCCGCTGGTCGATCTACACCGGCCCAAGACGGGAGACTTAGTGCAAAGCTCGAAATCCTCGCTCGCGGCGTTGACCCTGGCCGCCATCGGTGTCGTCTACGGTGACATCGGCACCAGTGTCCTCTACGCCATCAAGGAGGTGTTCGGGTCCGGGCATGTTCCTTTCACCGTCGACAACGTCTACGGCATCCTGTCCATCTTTTTCTGGACACTCACGGTGATCGTCTCGATCAAGTACGTGGTGCTGGTGCTGCGCGCGGACAACAATGGCGAGGGCGGGCTGATCGCCATGCTCGCCCTGGCTTCGCAGGCAGTCAAGGACAAGCCCGAGCTGCGCCGATGGCTGCTGCGATTAGGCATTTTCGGCACCTGCCTGTTCTACGGCGATGGCGTCATCACTCCCGCCATCTCGGTGCTCTCGGCGATCGAGGGGCTGGAGGTCGTTTCGCCCGCGTTCAAGGAATGGGTCATCCCACTGACGCTCGTCGTGCTGTTTGGTCTTTTTGCCGTGCAAAAGCGCGGTACCGGTGGCATCGGGCGCTTCTTCGGCCCTATCACGCTGCTGTGGTTTCTCGTCATCGCGATCCTGGGCGTCTCGCACATCGTCCACCATCCGGAAATACTGCAGGCGCTGAGCCCCCACCACGCCCTGCGCTTCATGTTCTTCAACCCGGGGACCACCTTCATCATCCTGGGCGCCGTGGTGCTGTGCGTCACCGGCGCCGAAGCCCTGTACGCCGACCTGGGACACTTCGGCAAGAAGCCGATCCGGCTGGCCTGGTTCGGCGTCGCGATGCCGGCGCTCACGCTCAACTACTTCGGCCAGGGCGCGCTGCTGCTGGCACGGCCCGAGGCTGTCAAGAATCCTTTCTACATGATGGCGCCCGATTGGGCGCTGCTGCCTTTGGTGGTCCTGGCCACCGCGGCCACCGTCATCGCCTCGCAGGCCCTTATCACGGGCGCATTCAGCGTCACCAAGCAGGCGATCCAGCTGGGCTACCTGCCGCGCCTGAACATCCAGCACACCAGCGTGCGCGAAACCGGCCAGATCTACATACCATTCGTGAACTGGGGCCTCTTCGTCGCGATCGTGCTGGCCGTGGTGATGTTCCGCTCGTCCAGCAACCTTGCCGCGGCGTACGGCATCGCCGTGACGCTGGACATGCTGATCACGACGACGCTGACTTTCTTCGTCATCCGCTACGGGTGGCACTACCCGCTGGCCCTGTGCATCGCGGCGACTGGCTTGTTCTTCGTCGTCGATCTCACGTTCTTTGCCTCCAACATGCTCAAGCTGATGCATGGAGGCTGGTTCCCACTTGCGATCGGCGGCGCGGTGTTCACGCTGATGATGACCTGGAAGCAGGGCCGCGCCCTGCTCAATGAGAAGCTGAAATCGGAGGCCATCGAGCTGGGCAGCTTCCTGGAAGCCGTGTTCGTGAGCCCTCCCACGCGAGTGGAGGGAACGGCCGTCTTCCTCACGGCCGAACCCGGCATGGTGCCCAACGCCATGCTGCACAACCTAAAGCACAACAAGGTGATGCACGAGCACAACCTGTTCGTCACCGTGCAGAACCACGAGGTGCCGTGGATCGGCATGAACAAGCGGGTGGAGATCGAACCCCTGGGCCACGACTGCTGGCAGGTGATCCTGCACTACGGCTTCAAGAACGACCCGGACGTGCCTCGCGCGCTCGAGCAGATCCGGGCCCGCGGCTGCGAGATCGACAAGATGAAGACCAGCTACTTCCTCTCGCGTGACACGGTGATTCCCACCATCGGCAGCGGCATGGCGCCTTGGCGCGAGAAGCTGTTCGCGCAAATGCACCACAACGCGAGCGCGGCGGCCGACTTCCTGAGCTTGCCGAACAACTCGGTTGTCGAACTGGGCTCGAAGATCGAGATCTGACGGCTGTCATTGCGGACTCGATCCGCAATCCATGCCCCCATTCCCCGCGAACGGCACGTTTCAGGATTTTGTGCAACAGTACAGGCGCCAACAAGACCCGCCCATGAACATCCTTTTCGTCGCCGACCCCCTGGAAGTCTTCAAGACCTACAAGGACACGACCTTTTCCATGATGCGCGAGGCGCAGCGTCGCGGCCATCGCGTCTCGGCCTGCGAACCGCAAGACCTGGCCTGGCGCACCGGCGACGTCGTCCGGGCCCGCGTGCGCGAGATCACGCTCACCGGCTCGCTGGATGACTGGTTCACCGTGGACCGCGAAGGTTCGCGCGCCCTCAAAGACTTCGACGCCGTCCTGATGCGCAAGGATCCGCCGTTTGACAGCGAGTATTTCTACGCCACCCACCTGCTGGAGCAGGCCGAACGCGAGGGCGCGCGCGCCTTCAACAAGCCGGCGTCGCTACGCGACCACCCGGAAAAGCTCGCGATCATGGAGTTCCCGCAGTACATCGGCCCGACCCTGGTGACACGCGACGCCGAAGACGTGAAGCGCTTCCACGCCGAGCATGAGGAGATCATCCTCAAGCCGCTGGACGGCATGGGCGGCATGGGCATCTTCCGCGTGGGGGCGGATGGCCTCAACCTGGGCTCGATCATCGAGACGCTGAACCGCCACGGCACGACGACCATCATGGTCCAGCGCTTCCTGCCGGAGATCGCGCAGGGCGACAAGCGCATCCTCATCATCGGCGGCGAGCCGGTGCCCTTCAGCCTGGCACGCATCCCGCAGGGCAGCGAGATCCGCGGCAACCTGGCCGCCGGCGGCAAGGGCGTGGCGCAGCCGCTGTCGGCGCGCGATTTCGAGATCGCGCGCGGCATAGGCCCGGTGCTGGCCAAGCGCGGCCTGCTGCTGGTGGGCCTGGACGTGATCGGCGAGTGCCTCACCGAAATCAACGTGACCAGCCCGACGTGCTTCCAGGAGATCACGCAGCAGGCGGGCTTCGACGTGCCGGAGATGTTCGTAGGCGCGCTGGAGGCCGCTTTGCGCGGCTAAAAATGTCATGCCGGGCTTGATCCGGCATCCATCGTTGGGGACTGACACGCCACGATGGATTGCGGGTCGAGTCCGCAATGACTAACACTACCCGACGAGGCCTGCCACGAGGCGCAGCGACAGCGCCTCTTCGGCCGTCATGTACCAGTCTTTTTGCATCACGCGCTCCATCAACTCATCGACGCTGAGCGCGCTGCCGTCCACCAGTTCTTCGAACCCACCGCGCTCCAGCGCCTGGCCGCTTTCCAGCTCTGCCATGAGATCCTGGATGACTGCAACAGACGAGCGCAGCGCGCCCGACAGCTGAACTGTCCGCTCCATTCGCCGCTCATGGATCAGCAGCAGCGTATCGCGGGTGAGGAAGCGATGCGACGGCGGCACGGCTGCCATCACCGTGATCCCGGCGGAGTACACGTACGTCTTGCCCAGGAAGAAAACTTCGCGCTCCTGTGAAAGCATGCGCACGTCCTGAGCAAGACGGCGCGCTGTGTCCGCTTCGCCGCCGGCGGTGCTCAGCTCCAGCACGACGGGCCGATCGCCTTCCACTTTGCCGCTCTGGTCCAGGTAGTTCTGGAGCATGTTCTCGTCGATGGTGCCGATCAGGCGGATGTCGGGGTTCAGTGACGGCAGCGTCGGCTTTTCTTGGTTGGCGGCATTATTCTTTCCCATGGAGAGCGATGTTGTAGCGGCTCGCGCATGCCGCCAAGGCGACGTCGCCGCGCGGCGTGGTAGGAAGCGGCCTACCGCAGCGTGCTGCGCTTTAGGTGTATCGTGAAGCGTCGATGACCCGCATGGAGGGCGTGCGATGACTGCATCATCCAATGGCAAGCGCCGAATGGTCACAGGCTTGTTCAGCGACGGCGACAGCGCCGAGCGCGCGTACCAGGCCTGCGTCGAGCTCGGCTATGAGATCGGCGCGTGAACGTCGTCTTGTCAGAGGACACCCGCAAGCGATTCTTCTCCGACGACAGCGCCATCACGACGCTGCTGGCGAGCAGGAAAGCCGAAGGTGGCGAGCTCGGTGGCCCCAAGGGCGGCCGGGTCGGAATCCTGGTCACGATTTTCGCGGCAGTGGGCGTGGCACTGGCGCTGCCCGCTTTGGGCCTCGTCGTGGCGGGCCCTCTGGCCGCCGCGCTGGCGGGTGCCGGCGCCGCGGGGCTGGCGGCCGGGCTCATCGGAGCGCTGGCCGACTGGGGTATTCCGCAAGAGCGGGTCCACCACTACGACGCAGGCATCCGCAACGGCGGCATCCTCATGATGGTCGAAGCCCGGTCCGATGAGGACGCCGGGAAGATCCAGCAGCAGTGGACGACTCTCGGCGGACGCCACGTCTTTTGTTGTTGAACGGCCTTAGCCCGCCGTTTCGCCGTCCACGAACACCCGCAGCTCGCCCGGCGCCATTGCCGTCCAGTTCTCGTTGGTGGTGAGCGGCGCCGTCACGACCACGGCCACCTTGTCTTGCGGCGTGGTGTTGCGCGCGAAATCGATGGAGAGGTCCTCGTCGGCCAGGTGCGCGTGCGCGAAGGGGTGCTTGCGCTCCACGACGAAGAGGTTGGTGGAGCAATGGGCCCACAGCGCCTGGCCGTTGGAGAGCATGAAGTTGAAAGTGCCGTGGCTGGCGATGCGCGGCGTGAGCTCGCGCAGTGTCAGCGTCAGCTCGTGCACGCTCGGCACGCCCGCGTGCGATTTCGCCATCTCCTGCATGAGCCAGCAGAAGGCGCGTTCGCTGTCCGTCGCGCCCACGGGGCGAAAGCTCGCGTGCAGGCGCGGATGGAAATTCTCGAGGTTGCCGTTGTGCGCGAAGACCCAGTAGCGCCCCCACAGCTCGCGCACGAAGGGGTGGCAATTCTCCAGCGCCACGGCGCCCTGCGTTGCCTTGCGGATGTGCGCGATGACGTTTCGGCTCTTGATCGGGTAGCGGCGGATCAGCTCGGCCACGGGCGAATCGCAGGCGGGCTGATGGTCCACGAAATGCCGCAGCCCCGCGCCCTCGAAGAAGGCGATGCCCCAGCCGTCGGCGTGATGGTCGGTTCGCCCGCCGCGCTGGGCGAAACCAGTGAAGCTGAACGTCACGTCCGTCGGCGTGTTGCAGTTCATCCCGAGCAGCTGGCACATGAGGGCTATTGTGGCCTGTCCGGCGCCGCAGCGGGGCGGGGTTCACGTAGCTGCCACGCGGCGACCACGGCCAGCGCGCACAGCGCCGAGAGCATCCAGAACACCTCGTTGAAGGCCGCCAGGCGCGCGGCGCTGGTCTGCGGGTTGGCCAGCGAGTCGCCATGCGCGGCGATGCGCCACTCCAGCGCGATGCCGCACAGGCTCACCCCGGCCGCGCCGCCGAGCATACGCAGGAAGTTGATCGCGCTCGAGCCCTGCGGGATCAGGCCCTTGTGCAGCGCGCGCATGGAGCCGAGGTTCAGCGACGGCAGAATGAAGCCCAGCCCTATGCGCCCGAGGATCGCCCACGCCACGAGAACCCAGATGGCCGTGCCCAGGCCGATCGTGACCATCAGCGCGAACGAAACCGCCAGCAGCGCCAGCCCGATGCTGACCAGCACTCGCGTGGGCTTGCGGTCGGCAAGCCGGCCCACCAACGCGATCGTGAAGGCCAGGACGAAGCCCGCGGGCAGCAGGATGGTGCCCACGTACGAGGGCGACAGCCCAAGCGCCAGCTGCATGTACACCGGCAACAGGTAGGTGGAGCCGAACAACGCCGTGCCGTAGATGAAAGCCACCACGCTGCCCATGGCGAAACTGCGGTAGCCGAACAGCGCGAGGTCCATGAGCGGCGCCGCCCCTCGTGCCTTCATGCGTCTTTGCCACGCGATGAAACCCACCAGCGCCAAAGCGGCAGCCGCCAGCAGTAATCCGGCGGTGGGGCCGCCGCCGTGCAGCTGTACCAGGCCGTTGAGCAGGCACAGCGTGCCAATCGCCCCGAGCACCAGGCCGCGCCAGTCCAGTGTGCTGCCGCGCTGCGCCGTCGCGCCACCGGCCGCGGTGATGGGCACGAATTTCAGGGCGAGCCATATCGACGCCAGGCAGAACGGGACGACCATGAAGAAGATCGATCGCCAGCCGAAGAGATCGACCAGCACGCCGCCGATGCTGGGACCGAGCGCCGGCGCCAGCACCACGCCCATGCCAAAGACTCCGCTGGCGCGCCCCTGCTTGTCCGGCTCGAAGGCGTTCAGGATGATGATCGCCGGGATCGGTTGGACGACGCCCGCCGCCAGCCCTTCGGCCACTCTCGCGGCAAGCACCAGGCTGAACTCGTTCGCGAAACCGCCGACGATGCCGCCCGCCATCAGCAGCAGCATGGCGGCAATGTAGGTGCGGCGATAGCCGTAGCGCGCCAGCAGCCACGGTGTCGTGAGCATCGACACCGTCGTCGCCACCATGAAGCCGGAGCTCACCCACTGGGCGCGCTCCTGTCCGAGTGCGAAATGATGGCTCATGTCGGGAATCGCGACGTTCACGATCGTGGACGACATGATCGACGCCATGGTGCCCACCATCACGGAAAGGAGCAGCAGCCAGCGGTAGCGCGGCCCGTGGCGTTCGCTCAAGACGGCAAGGGTGTCGCCGCCGCTCAAGCCGGCCCTGTGAAAGTAATGGGTGCCATGGGTTTTCCTGAAGTCGTGACTGCTCGGTGAGAGCGATGATAGAAGCCTTCAACGGAGAGCTGCCTTGACCACCGACCTGAACCCCCACGCGCCGCTGGGCGGGCGCCGCAACAAGGTAGTCAGTGCCGCCGAAGCCGTACGGCTGATCCACGATGGCGACACCGTGGCCACCGGCGGCTTCGTGGGCATTGGCTTCGCCGAGGAAGTCGCCGTTGCACTGGAGGCGCGCTTCCTTGCCACGCAGGCGGAAACCGGCACCGGCTCGCCGCACGCGCTGACGCTGGTCTACGCCGCGGGCCAGGGCGACGGCAAACAGCGAGGCTTGAACCACATGGGCCATGCGGGCATGGTCAAGCGCGTCGTCGGCGGCCACTGGGGTTTGGTGCCTGCGTTGCAGAAACTCGCCGTGGCCAACGAGATCGAGGCGTACAACCTTCCCCAGGGCGTGCTCACCCACCTGTTCCGCGACATCGCGGCGGGCAAGCCCGGCACGCTCACCCGAGTCGGGCTGGACACGTTCGTAGACCCGCGCCACGGTGGCGGCCGCATCAACGCGCGCACCACCGAAGAACTGGTGCGGCTCATGGAAATCGACGGCCAGGAATACCTGTTCTACAAGGCCTTCCCGATTTCCGTGGGCATCATTCGCGCCACCACGGCGGACCCGGACGGCAACCTGACCATGGAGCGCGAAGCACTCACGCTCGAGGCGCTGGCCATCGCGATGGCAGCGCACAACTCCGGCGGCATCGTCATTGCCCAGGTCGAGCGCATCGCCGAACGCGGCACGCTGCATCCCAGGCAGGTGAAGGTGCCGGGCGTGATGGTCGATGCGGTGGTGGTCGCGTCCGACCCGGCCTTCCACATGCAGACCTTCATCGAGCAGTACAACCCCGCGTATTCGGGTGAGATCCGTGTGCCGATGGACCAGTTCAAGAAGATGCCGATGGACGAGCGCAAGGTCATCGCGCGGCGCGCGGCGCTGGAGCTCAAGGCCAACAGCGTGGTAAACCTGGGCATCGGCATGCCCGAGGGTGTCGCGGCAGTCGCGGCGGAAGAGCGTGTGATCGACCTGGTGACGCTCACCGCCGAGCCGGGCGTAATCGGCGGCATCCCCGCCAGCGGCCTGTCCTTCGGGGCGGCGGTCAACAGCCAGGCGGTGATCGACCAGCCCAACCAGTTCGACTTCTACGATGGCGGCGGGCTCGACCTGGCCGTGCTGGGCCTGGCGCAAGCCGATGCCGAGGGCAACCTCAACGTGAGCAAGTTCGGCACGCGCGTCGCCGGCGCGGGCGGCTTCATCAACATCAGCCAGAACGCCAAGACCGTGGTGTTCGTCGGCACCTTCACCGCCGGCGACCTGTCGGTCACGTTCGAGGACGGCAAAGTCCGCATCGAAAGCGAAGGCACCATGCGCAAATTCGTCAAGCAAGTCGAGCACCGCACCTTCAGCGGCCGCGAGGCGCGGCGGCGTGGCCAGAAGGTCTGGTATGTGACCGAGCGCTGCGTGTTCCGCCTGGACGACGCGGGTGGGCTGGAACTGGTGGAAATCGCGCCCGGCATCGACCTGGACCGCGATGTGCTCGGGCAGATGGATTTCATGCCGTCCATCAGCCCGGAGTTGCGGCTGATGGACACCACCATCTTCACTGATGCGCCGATACGGCTGCGCGATCGCCTGCTGGCCAAGCCGCTCGCACAGCGCTACGAGCTGGACCTTGAACACCGCATGCTCTTCATCAATTTCGAGGGATTGCACATCGGCAGCAAGGCGGCCATAGCCGAAGTCGAGCGGACAGCGACGCAGCTGCTCGAGCCGGTGGTGAGAAGCCCCGAGCAGCGTGTCGTGGCGGTGGTGAACTACGACAACTTCACCATCCTGCCCGGCCTGGTGGACGAATACTCCGCGATGGTCCAGCGCCTGACCGACCGCTTCTACAGCCGCGTCACGCGTTACGGCACGGGTGGTTTCCTGAAAGCCAAGCTAGAAGGCCGAGTGGCCTCGTAGGCATGTCATTGCGGGCTCGACCCGCAATCCATCGTCGCGCGCTGTCATGGATGCCGGATCAAGTCCGGCATGACAGCTACTCTTTTTCCGCGCAGGCCCGGCAGATGCACGCCGTGCGCTGGGCTTGCGCCGGGACGCGCGACAGCAGTTCCGCGCTGAAGTCCACCTGCGTGCACCAGCACGGCGGCTGCGGGGCGCCGGTCTCGCGCGCGACCTCGTTGGCGCACGCGTTCGGCTGCCCGCAGAGCGGGCAGCGCGTCGGGTCGATCGCGGGGGATGCAGGCGGCATGG
>JAQZBU010000127.1 GCA_029237735.1 Ramlibacter sp.
GGCCGGCGAGCGCGGCATGGTCAGCACCGCCAATGGCGTGGCGCAGGCCTGGAAGATGAAGCTGGGCTCCGTGCGTGTCGGCGATGTCGAGGTCTTCGACGTGGATGCCGTCGTCTCGCCGCAACCCATGCCCTACATTTTGCTGGGCAACAGCTTCCTCACGCGCTTCCAGATGAAGCGTGAGAACGACCAGATGGTGCTGGAGCGTCGATACTAGGGCATGCCGGAACCCATCGAAGAATCCGCGGCCGCGCCGCGCCACTCCGACGAATCGCTTTCGGCATTCGCGCCGCTCGGCCGGCCGGTATTCCGCATGCTGTGGCTGACCTGGATGGCAGCCAACACGACGATGTGGATGAACGACGTGGCCGCCGCGTGGCTGATGACCTCGATCGCCCCGTCGCCACTGTTCGTAGCGCTGGTGCAATCCGCGGGGACCTTGCCCGTCTTCCTCCTTGGGCTGCCCAGCGGTGCCCTGGCCGACATCATGGACCGGCGGCGCTACTTCATGGTGACGCAGTTCTGGGTGGCTGGCATCGCCACGGTGATCTGCGTGACGGTGCTGATGGGCTGGATGACGGCGCCGCTGCTGCTGGCGCTGACCTTCGCCAACGGAATCGGTCTGGCCATGCGCTGGCCGGTGTTCGCGGCGATCGTGCCCGAGCTGGTGCCGCGGGCCCAGCTGCCGGCGGCGCTGGCGCTGAACGGCGTCGCAATGAACGCATCGCGCATCGTCGGCCCACTCGTGGCCGGCGCCATCATCGCTGGCGCGGGCAGCGCATGGGTCTTCGTGCTCAACGCGGTGCTGTCGCTGGCGGCCGGCTTCACCATCATGCGCTGGCGCCGTGTGCACAAGGAAAGCCCGCTGGGCCGCGAACGGTTCACCAGCGCCATGCGCGTGGGCATTCAGTTCGTGTGGCAATCGAGGCGGATGCATGCGGTTCTGCTGCGCATCTCGCTTTTCTTCCTGCACTCCACTGCCCTGCTCGCATTGCTGCCGCTGGTGGCGCGCGGCCTGCCCGGCGGCGCGGCCGGCACGTTCACGGTGCTGCTGGCCTCGATGGGCGCAGGTGCGATCGTCGCCGCACTGTCGATGCCGCGTATCCGCAGGCTGCTGCCAATGCAAACGCTGCTGTTCACCGGCACGGCCCTGCAGTCCGCAGCGACGCTGGTCGTGGCTTTCGCGCCGAGCATCTACGTTGCGGTGCCGGCGATGGTGGTTGCGGGCGTCGCATGGATCACGGTTGCCAACTCGCTCACGGTTTCGGCGCAGATGGCGCTGCCCGACTGGGTCCGCGCGCGCGGCATGTCGATCTACCAGATGGCGCTGATGGGATCGACCGCGGCCGGCGCGGCGCTGTGGGGCCAGATCGCCGACCTGACCAATATCCACGAGAGCCTGGCGATCGCCTCCGTATCGGGGGTTGTCCTCATGGCGATCGCGCAGCGCCTCGTGGTGGATCGCGGCATCGAGGAGGACCTGACGCCCTCGCGCGTCCTCAAGGTGCCGCACGCGGAGGCGCCGCCGCAGTCCGGCCGCATCCAGGTCAACATCGAATATCGCATCGACCCGGCCCGCGCCGATGAGTTCATGGCGCTCATGCAGGAGAGCCGGCGCAGCCGGATGCGCCAGGGCGCGCTCGACTGGCAGGTGCTGCACGACCTGTACGAGCCCGGCCGCTACGTCGAGCAGATCACCGATGAGTCGTGGACGGAACATCTGCGCCGCTTCGACCGCGTCACCGCCGCGGATGTTGCGCTGCGCGACCGCAAGCTCGCGTTCCACATCGGCGCGGAGCCGCCGTTGGTCACGCGGTTGCTGATCCACAGCTAGGCAGCTCCGCCCCGGCAGAGCCATGGGGCTCGCCCGTACAGCGGTTGGGGCGCCATTCCTACAGCCGCGTTGCCCCTGCGCGGCAAGAATTCCCTCAGCGCAAACCCCTAGGCGGAAAGGCCGCCGGGAGTAGCGCCGACAGTCATCAACAGGGAGCATCACATGCAACAGAGCATTCTGGCCGCGGCCATCGTTTCATTCAGCGTTCTGGGTTTGACGGCCTGTGACGTGAAGAAGACCCAGGAGGGCAACGTCACCGTTCCGAAGTACGAAGTCGAGAAGACGAAACAGGGCGACGTCACGCTGCCCAAATACGACGTGACGACGCCGGATGTGAAGGTTGGGTCGACCGAGAAGAGTGTCACCGTCCCCACCGTCAAGACGGAAGAGAAGACGATCAGCGTCCCGACCGTGGACGTGACCACCGGCAAGGAAAAGGCGGCGGCCGCCAGCGCGACGAAGTAAGGCTAGGCCTTCCTGGCGCCGAGGCGTGACTCGGTGCCCTTCAGTAGCCGCGAGATATTCTCGCGGTGCCGGTAAGCCAGCAGCATCGCCATCGCCGCCAACGCGAGGGCGATGCTTGCTTCCGCATACCACGCAACACGATTCCCCAGCAGGTAGTACACCGGTGCGAACACAGCCGCGACCAGCGAAGCGAGGGACGAGTAGCGGAAGAAGAAGGCGATGATCAGCCAGGTGGCTGCGGTGCCGAGCCCCAGCATCCAGCTGATGCCGAACACGACGCCGATGAAAGTCGCGACGCCCTTGCCGCCCTTGAACTTGAAGTAAACCGGCCAGAGGTGCCCGAGGAAAGCCGCAAGCCCCACCAGCGCCATGGTGCCGTCGGCCATGCCGTAGGGCTTGCCCCAGAGCTTCACCGCCAGCACCGGAAGCAGCCCCTTGAGCGCGTCGAGGAGTAGCGTCACGATGGCGGCTGCCTTGCTGCCCGAGCGCAGCACGTTCGTGGCTCCGGGGTTCTTGCTGCCGAAAGTGCGCGGGTCCTTCAGCCCCATGAGGCGGCTGACGATCACGGCAAAAGACAGTGAGCCGATCAGGTAGGCCGCGACGGCGGCCAGGAGGGGAGCGAGCGTTTGCATGGCAGCCTATTCTGCCAGTGCGCAGTTCACGGGTTTCGCGGCCAGCAGCTCCACGCAAACCCGCGGCTCGATGCCCACGAGGTAGCCGCGCCGGCCGCCGTTGATGGCGATGCGGGGCAGGGAGAGGATGGTCTCTTCGATGTACACCGGCATTGCCTTGCGCGTGCCGAAGGGCGAGGTGCCGCCCACAAGGTAGCCGCTGTGGCGATTGGCCACCTCGGGCTTGCAGGGCTCCACGGACTTGGCGCCGATCTGGCGCGCGAGGTTCTTGGTGGACACCTTGCGGTTGCCGTGCATCAGCACGATGAGCGGCCGCGACTTTTCGTCCTCCATCACCAGCGTCTTGACCACCGTGAACGGGTCGAAGCCGAGCACCTGCGCGCTGTGCTGCGCGCCTCCGTGCTCCAGGTACTCATACGGATGCTCGGTGAACGCCACCTTGTTCGCCTTGAGGAAGGCGGTGGCGGGGGTTTCGCTGATGTGCTCTTTCCTGGCCATGATGCCTGTCATTGCGGGCTTGACCCGCAATCCAGGTATTGTGCACGCCGACATGGATCCCGGATCAAGTCCGGGATGACAGCCGGTTCAGATCGCGGGATCGCGGATCTCCCACCTGATCTGGTCGATCTCCGCCAGCAGCTCGGGCGAGAGTTTCGTGCCCCAGGCGTCCAGATCTTCGTCGAGTTGCGCAACGGTGGTGACGCCGATGATCGTGCTGGCCACCTGCCATTTCGTGTAGCACCACGCCAGGGCCATGCGCGTGGGCGTCAGCCCGTGGGCGCGCGCCAGCGCGTTGTAGCGGCGCGCGGCGGCCAGCGCCTCGGGGCGGCCCCAGCGCTGCTTGCGCACCGTTTCATATTTTCCGATGCGCGCGTTGCGCGGGGTCCCCGGGCCGTCGATACCTGGCTCATCGTACTTGCCCGTCAGCAGGCCGAACCCCAGCGGCGAGTAAGGAATGAGCGACACGCCCAGACGGTGCATGGTTTCGTCCAGGCCGTTCTCCAGCCCGCGGCTGAGCAGGTTGTACACGTTCTGCACCGTGGCAATGCGCGGCAGGCCGTGCTCCTCGGCAATACGGACGAATTCATGCACGCCGTAAGGCGTTTCGTTGGACAGGCCGATGTGGCGCACCTTGCCTTGCTTCACGAGGCCGGCCAACGCCTCCAGCTGCTCGCGCAGCGAGGTCTGCGTGCGCTCCTTCGTGGGGTCGTAATACATCTGGCCGAACACCGGGGCATTCCGCTCGGGCCAGTGAATCTGGTACAGATCGATCACGTCGGTCTTCAGGCGCCGCAGTGACCCTTCGCATGACGCCGCGATGTCCTGGGGCGTGAGGCCCCCGCCCTCGCGCACCCAAGGCATCCCGCGCGACGGGCCCGCCACCTTGGTGGCCAGCACGAGCTTGCCGCGAGCGCCGGGGTTCTTCGCGAACCAGTTGCCGATGATGGTCTCGGTGGCGCCGAAGGTTTCGGCACGGGCGGGCACGGCGTACATCTCGGCCGTGTCGATGAAGTCAACGCCGCGCTCCAGTGAGCGGTCGAGGATGGCGTGCGCGGTGGGCTCGTCGACCTGCTCGCCGAAAGTCATGGTGCCTAGGCAGATGGGCGTGACGTGCAGGTCGCTATGGCCGAGTTGGACTTTTTGCATGGAAGGGACTACGACGGGCAAAAGGGACTGCGCAGAATAATCGATTGTCACATTTCACGTGCGCGAAGCATCTAACGACTTGTCGCCGCGGCAATTCGCGGCATCAAGGAGACGCACATGGAAATCTTCCGCCCCCGCTGGATGCACACACCGTCCGTTCGCGAGCCGGCAACTCGCTGGCGATGCTGGATGGCAGCTGCCGCGGTTGCCGGCCTCGCCGCGGGATGCGGCGGCGGAGGCGACGACGGCGACCGGCAGCGGGCTCTCGCCGCGCAAGGCAAGCAGGTCTTCCGCTTCGACACATTCGGTGACGAGGCCTTCTGGACAGACAAGTTGAAGATGAACGAGGTGATCAGCCAGGCGGTCGATCCCGTGACCGCCCTGTCGGTGGGTTTGAAGGTGGACGCCGAAGCATTGCCCGCCGCGGTCGTTGCGGGCATCCAGAACGGCACGGTTGACCTGAAGAGCCCGGCCACCACGGTCGCGCTGCTCAAGCTCGACGCGGTAGTGGGCGTCAAGGGCACGGTCGAAACCGTGAACGGCAAGGACACCCTGACCCGTGTGGGCATCACCTGCGCTCTGTGCCATTCCACTGTCGACAACTCTTTTTCCGCCGGCATCGGCAAGCGCCTGGACGGCTGGCCCAACGTCGATCTGAACCCCGGGGCCATCATCGCGCTGTCGCCCGCCCTGCCCGCGGCCACGAAAGCCATCTACAACTCATGGGGTAAAGGCAAGTACGACCCGCGCTTCAACATCGACGGCAAGAGCAAACCCGTTGTCATCCCCCCGGCGTACGGCTTGCAGGACATCCACAAGATCACGCTCACGGGCGACGGCACCGACATCGCCTATTGGAACCGCTACGTGGCGGTGACGCAGATGGGCGGGCTGGGAACTTTCGCGGAGCCGCGGCTGAACCTCTCGGTGACGAACGGAGCCGTGGACCTGGTCACGGACAAGCTGCCCGCGCTGCAGGCGTACCAGTTGACCCTGCTGCCGCCGGCGCCACCGGCGGGAAGCTTCGACGCGGCGGCGGCGGCGCGCGGGAAGTCCGTGTTCGAGGGCAAGGGACGCTGCGCCACCTGCCACACGGGCGCGAGCTTCACCGATGCGAATGCCACGTTGCACCCGACGTTTGATTCGGTGGTCGAGCCGGAGGACCCGAGCTACGCGGCGCGCTCGGCGACAAAGCAATACCGCACGTCGCCCTTGCGTGGCCTGTGGCAGCACGCCCCGTATTTCCACGACGGCTCGGCCGCGACACTGGAAGACGTCGGTCAACGCTACAACACCAAGCGCTCGCTGGGCCTGACGGCGCAGGAAATCGCCGACCTCGCGCAGTACCTGAAGTCGCTGTAGGGCGCAGTCGCGCGGAGCCGCGCATGCCCGAAGAGCCTTCCATCGTCATGTCATTGCAGGCCCGACCCGCAATCCAGCTATCGTGCGCGCCACCATGGATCCCGGGTCAAGCCCGGGATGACATTTCCTTCGCCCTTTCCTCCTCCTGGAGCCGCAACACCCGCCGTTGCACCTTGCCCGTCGTCGTCATGGGCAGCGCCTCGATGAACTCGATCTCCTTCGGGTACTCGTAGGGCGCAAGCTTGCCCTTCACGTGGGCCTGCAGCTGCGCGACGAGCTGGGCGTCGAAGGCGCCCGAGTCGGCTCCGTTACTGGCGCGCGTTGCGGCGAAATCAGGCGAGAGCACGACGAAGGCCTTGACCAGCGCGCCGCGTTCCCGGTCGGGCTTGGGCACGACGGCGGCGTTGATCACGGCCGGGTGCTTGACCAGGCAGTTCTCGATTTCGCTGGGCCCGATGCGATAACCCGCAGCCTTGAACACATCGTCGGCGCGGCCCTGGTACCAGAGGTAACCGTCCTCGTCGCGCGTGGCGAGATCGCCGGTGCGGCACCAGTCGCCGGTGAACTTGTTGCGGGTCGCCGCCTCGTTCTTCCAATAGCCGAGGAAGAAGATCGGGTCCGGGTGGCCGTGGACGTCGTAGCGATTGAGCGCCACGTCGCCGGGCACGCCGCGAGGGCATTCGTTGCCCTCGTCGTCGATCACCGCCACGCGGTGCCCCGGATAGCCGCGCCCCATGCTGCCGGGCCGCGCCGGCCAGCCGATGCCGCCTTCCGTTCGGCCGTTCATCGAGCAGTTGCCGACGATGTAGTTGATCTCGGTCTGGCCGAACATCTCGTTGACGATGACGCCGAGATGGTCCCGACAATACGAGAACACTGCATCGCCCACGGCCTCGCCCGCGCTCATCATGGCCTGCAGCTTCAGCGTGAACTGCTTCTCCGGCTCGGGGTAAGCCTTCATCATGGCCTTCAGCGCGGTCGGGAACAGAAAGGTGTGCGTGACGCCGTGTTCCTGCATCAGCGTGAATGCCAGTTCCGGGCTGAAGCGGCCGTTGTAGGACACGATGGAGCGGCCGAAGTAAAGCGTGGGCAACAGCGCATCCATCAGCCCGCCCGTCCAGGCCCAGTCGGCCGGCGACCAGAAGACGGCGCTGGTGTCCTTGTTGGACTTGCCGTCGAAGCCGAACCAGTTCTGGCTGCACACGAACCCCGGCAGGTTGCCGATAAGGGCGCGATGCGGGATCAGCGCGCCCTTGGGCGGGCCGGTGGTGCCGCTTGTGTAGATCAACACCGCACCTTCATCCGCCTTCGTTTTCGCCGCGATGAAATCGGTGCGCTGGCGGACGATCTCGACGTCGTAGTCCAAGTCTGCGTGGATGGCGGCTCCGCCGACGCCGATGAGCGTTCGTAGGAGGGGGCACCTGTCGCGCACCGAGACCACGTTGGCGATGGAGCTCTCGTCGCAAATCGCGACCACGGCCTCGCTGTCCTGCAATCGGTACTCGAGCGCATCGGGGCCGAACAGCATCGACAGCGGCATGGCCACCGCCCCCAGCTGGAAGATGGCCATGTAGGCGATCGCGGTCTCGAACCGCTGCGGCATGACGACGGCCACCCTGTCGCCACGCTGCACGCCCAGGCGCGCAAACATGTGGCTCAGGGCGTTGGTACGCGCCTGCAGCTCGGCGTAGGAGAGGTATTGGGCACCGGCATCGGCGCCGTGTGCGCGGATCGCGGTTCGTTCGGTCGCACCGGCCTTCTGCGCCCAGCGCGTGCAACACACCTGCGCGATGTTGAAGTACTCCGGCACCTGCCAGCGAAAGCCCGCGTGCATGCGCGAATGGTTGTCCCTGCCTTGACTGACGGACATGCTGGTGTCTCCTTATGATTACCTCCAATGTAGCAACGCAAGCGCCGATGTACCAACCCAAAAGAACCCCCAGGAGCCAGTTCGTCCCGATCCGCAACCTCAAGTACCACGTGCTGGTCTGGGGCGAACCAGGGCCTGGGAAGGTGCCGATGGTGATGGTGCACGGCTGGATGGACGTGGCGGCGTCGTACCAGTTCGTAGTCGACGCCTTCGCGCACGATCACTACGTCATCGCCCCTGATTGGCGGGGATACGGATTGACCGAGACCTCTGGGGCCGACAACTACTGGTTCCCCGACTACCTGGCCGATCTGGACATCCTGCTCGACCACTACTCGCCGAGTGCCCCCGTGCACCTGGTGGGCCACAGCATGGGCGGCAATGTCGCGATGCTTTACGCCGGCTGCCGTCCGGAGCGCGTCCGGCGTCTGGTGAACCTCGAAGGCTTCGGCATGGCTGCCACGAAACCCTCACAGGCACCCAAGCGCTTCGCGAAGTGGATGGACGAGCTCAAGGCCTTCCACCGCGGCGAAATGGCCCTGAAGGCCTACGACTCGGTGGACGGCGTGGCTCAGCGGCTGATGAAGACCAACAAGCGCCTGAACCAGGACAAGGCCGACTGGCTGGCCCGCCACTGGGCCCGGCCCGACGCCGAAGGCAAGTGGCGCATCCTGGGCGATGCCGCGCACAAGATCATCAATGCGCAGCTGTACCGATTGGATGAAGTGCTGGAAATCTACAGTGAGATCAGCGCGCCGACACTCTCGGTCGAAGCCAGCGACGACAACCTGACGAAATGGTGGCAAGGAAAATACACGTTGTCCGATTACCACGAACGTTTGAAGTCAGTCCCCGATGTGCGCCAAGCCGTCATCCAGGATGCCGGCCACATGCTGCACCACGACCAGCCCGAAGAACTCGCCCGGCTGGTGGAGGGCTTTTTGGAGACAGGGGAAAACCCGTCCGAATGAGACAAATTACCGCTGTGCTACGGTCCAGCCAGCTCAAGAAGTAACAGCACTTGAAGTAGGACAGCTCCTACTTCACACTTGCGTCACCAATTGTGTTCGGGGTGACGAATGCGCAGGATTTGTTGGGGACTGTTGCTGGCGGCTGTGACCTGGCCTTACGCGGCCGTGGCCGAGGAGTTCGACCAGGGCGTCGGCACCTTGTGGGAGGTGCTGTGGCACCAGAGCGGCACGCCCACCCGAATCGTGCGCTGGGAGAACGACATCCGCGTGCGCATCCATGGCGTCAACCTCGCCGCCCACCGCGAAAACACACTCACCGCATTGCGGGCGGTCACGGCCGAGGCGGGCGTGAAGCTCATCGACGTGACTGGGCAGCCCGACGAGCGAACGGCCAACCTTACCGTCGAGATCACGCCCGACAACCAGCTGGAAGACAACCAGCCCTGCGTCACCTACCTGGATTTCAAGAGCGAGTCCAAGATCGACTCGGCCGTCGTGCAGATGCGCTCAAAGGACGCGTGGCGTTGCGCATACCATGAGGCCATGCACGTGATGGGCGTGCGCGGCCACCCCGCCGGCCAGACCGTGCTGAGCTACTTCCCCTGGAAAGTCGACGAGCTCCTGCCGCTGGACAAGGTCATGCTGCGTGCCTGGTATTCGCCGCGCATGGCGGGCGGCATGACGCCCTTCGAAGCCCTGCCCATCCTGGCCGACGAGCTCGTTGCCATGATGCCCAACAAGACCGCTGCCGCCCAGGCCCGTGACACTTTCTTCGCCACCACGATCCAGCAGATGCACGCTTACGCCAACGGCCAGGGCGAAATCCCGGCCATCGTCAAGCGCTCTGGCAAGGCAACGCCGGAGGGCATCCGGTTCGGCCGCGGGGAGATGAGCTACTTCCTGGGAATCGCCTACATGGAGGGTGCCACCGCACCGCGCGACCCGACACTGGCGGTGCGCTGGCTCGAACGCGCCGCCACGATGGGTAACCGCGGCGCCCAAGCGAAACTCGGGGCCTTCAAGAACTAGATCCCTGTCATTGCGGGCTCGACCCGCAATCCATCGAGGCGAGGCACCACTCCACCATGGATGCCGGATCAGGTCCGGCATGACGGTCATCATGCGAGAATCCCGCTCTTCGAAGGATTTTCACCATGGAAGCAGAACGCATCAACCAGATCGGCAGCCAGCTCGCCGATCTTTCCGTCCGCACGCAAGCCCTCCGGGGGTATCTTTGACTTCGATGCCAAATCGGAGCGCCTGAGAACCGTCAACGCGTCACTGGAAGACCCGCAGGTCTGGAACGACCCCAAGAAGGCCCAGGAACTGGGCCGGGAAAAAAAGCAGCTCGATGGTGTCGTCGAGACCCTGTCCAACCTCACGCGTGAGCTCTCGGACAACCTCGAACTGTTCGAGATGAGCAAGGAGGAAGGCGATGACGCCGGCCTCGCCACGATCGAAGCCGAGACCGCCAAGCTCGCCAAGGACGTGGAAGCGCTGGAGTTCCGGCGCATGTTCAACAAGCCGGCCGACCCGCTGAACGCCTTCCTGGACATCCAGGCCGGCGCCGGCGGCACCGAGGCCTGCGACTGGGCCAGCATGCTGCTGCGCCAGTACCTGAAGTACGCCGAGCGCAAGGGCTTCAAGACGACGGTCGAGGACGAAACCCCGGGCGACACCGCCGGCATCAAGAGCGCCACCATCAAGCTCGAGGGCGACTATGCCTATGGCCTGCTGCGCACCGAAACCGGTGTGCACCGACTGGTGCGCAAGTCGCCATTCGATTCTGCGGGCGGGCGGCATACGAGTTTTGCCAGCGTGTTCGTGTACCCCGAGATCGACGACTCGATCGAGATCGACATCAACCCGGCTGACGTGCGGGTGGACACCTACCGCGCCAGCGGCGCCGGCGGCCAGCACATCAACAAGACCGACTCGGCCGTGCGCCTGACGCACTTGCCCACCAACATTGTGGTGCAGTGCCAGGACAGCCGCAGCCAGCACAGCAACCGCGACGTGGCATGGAAGCGCCTGCGCTCTCGACTGTACGACCACGAGATGCGCAAGAAGATGGAAGAGCAGCAGAAGCTGGAAGACACCAAGACCGACGTCGGCTGGGGCCACCAGATCCGCAGCTACGTGCTGGACAACAGCCGCATCAAGGATTGTCATTGCGGGCTTGACCCGCAATCCATGCAGGCAAGGCACCACTCCGCCATGGATGCCGGATCAAGTCCGGCATGACAGCCCGTGAAAACCACGGCCCTGATCTTCGACATGGACGGCACGATGGTCGACTCCATGCCGTGGCACGCGAAAAGCTGGGTGGAGTTCACCCGGCGCCACGGGCTTGAGATGGATGTCGCCGAGATCATGCGCCGCACCACCGGCCGCACCGGCGTCGAGTGCGTCCGCGAAGTGTTCGCGCGCGACGTGCCGCATGACGAAGCCCTGGCCCTGATCGGCGAAAAGGAAGCGATTTACCGTGAGCTGTTCAGCCCGGTGTTCGCCGAAGTGGGCGGCTTCCGCCGCTTCGCGGCCGACGCGATGACGCGCGGCCTGAAGGTGGGCGTGGGCACGGCCGGCGACCGGCACAACATTTCCTTCACGTTCTCGCACCTCAAGATGGAGAAAGCGCCGCACGCGGTGGTGGGCGGTGACGAGGGGCTGCCCGGCAAGCCGGAGCCCGCGATCTTCCTGGAGGCCGCGCGGCGCATGGGCGTCGAGCCGCGGCAGTGCATCGTTTTCGAGGATGCGCCTTTCGGCATCGAGGCCGCGCGGCGCGCGGGCATGCGCGCCGTAGCCGTGTGCACGAGTCACCAAGCCGGCGAACTGACCGGAGCCCATGTGGTCGCGCAAGTGCGCGATTACCATGAACTTGCAAGAACGAGTTTCCTTGAGAGCCTTTATGCGTGAACCTGGCGGCTGCCTCGCAAAGCGGTTATACTGCGGTGACACGCTTGATGATTTGGTGACACGCCATGAAAAGCATGAACGTTCGTGAGCTGCGCTCGGCCATTCCGCATCTTTCGCAAACCCTCGCGCAGGAGCAAGAGTTGATTCTGATTTCCAACGGCCAGCCGATCGCGCGCATACTGCCGATCGATGCGGCCCCGCCCGCGGTCGAGTCGCTGGCGTGGCTTCGCGCCCTGGCTCCCGCGCAGGACGTGGACTCGTCGACATTGATTCGCGAAGAACGTGACCGGCGCGGTACATAGCACCGCAGCGCGCAGCACGAGGTACTCGAGTGAACCAGCCCGCCTACGTTGATACCAGCGCGTTCATCAAACGCTTCCTGAATGAGGATCGGACTTCCGATATGGAGGCTTTCGCGATGGATTCAAAGTACCGCATGGCGATTTCATCGTTGACGGTCACGGAATTCCGTTCGGTCCTGAGGCGGCGGCTGCGGATGGGCACGGTCGGGCTCGATTTCGTCGGCAAGGCGACGCAACAATTGCTCAAGGAAATCGCCGCAGGCGCCTTGCGTTTCCATGCGGTTGAAGGCGCGACGTTCAACTTGGCCGGCGACCTGATCGAGCGACTCGAATCGCCCTTGGGGACTCTGGACGCGCTGCACCTGGCCTGTGCCAAGGCGTGCGGAGCCGTGATCATGGTTTCCGCGGACAAGCAATTGCTGCGCGCTTCACGAGAAGCGGGCCTCGAAATACTGGACCTCAGCCCTGTTGCGGCTTGAATCGTCCGACTTCAACATGACCCTGGAGATTTTCCATGCGTGAAGGACACAACAACGTCATCTACCGTTCCGACTATCAGGCCCCGGCCTTCTGGATCGACAACGTGGACCTGACGTTCGACCTCGACCCGGCCAAGACCCGGGTGCTGAACAAGATGAAGGTGCGGCGCAACGCCGACGTGGTGCCGCAATCCCTGCGCCTGGACGGCGAGGAGCTGAACCTGGCGCGCGTGCTCGTGAACGGCCAGGGCACCTCGTTCAAGCTGGAGAACAACCAGCTGGTTCTCGAGAACCTGCCCGACGGCTACGAGCCTTTCGACCTGGAGATCTTCACCACCTGTTGCCCGGCGAAGAACACCAAGCTGATGGGCCTGTACGTGAGCAACGACTCGTTCTTCACGCAATGCGAGGCCGAGGGTTTCCGCCGCATCACTTACTTCCTGGACCGCCCGGACGTGATGGCGAGCTACTCGGTGTTGATACGAGCCGACAAGGCCGCCTACCCCGTCATGCTGTCCAACGGCAACCTGGTGGAACAAGGCGAGCTGGACGGAGGCCGCCATTACGCCCGCTGGGCGGATCCGTTTCGCAAGCCCAGCTACCTGTTCGCGCTGGTCGCGGGGCAGCTCGTCGCGCGCGAGCAGCGTATTACCTCGCGCGCCGGCAAGGATCACCTGCTGCAAGTCTATGTGCGCCCCGGCGACCTGGACAAGACCGAACACGCGATGAACTCGCTCATGGCCTCCGTCGCCTGGGACGAGGCGCGCTTTGGCCTGTCGCTGGACCTGGAGCGCTTCATGATCGTCGCCACCAGCGACTTCAACATGGGCGCGATGGAAAACAAGGGCCTGAACATCTTCAACACGAAGTACGTGCTGGCCAGCCAGGCGACGGCTACGGACACCGATTTCAACAACATCGAAAGCGTGGTGGGCCACGAGTACTTCCACAACTGGACTGGCAACCGCATCACATGCCGCGACTGGTTCCAGCTGTCGCTAAAGGAAGGCCTCACGGTCTTTCGCGACCAGGAGTTCAGCATGGACCTGGCGGGCGCGCCGTCCGCGCGCGCGGTGAAGCGCATCGAGGACGTGCGCGTGCTGCGCACCGCGCAATTCCCGGAAGACGCGGGCCCGATGGCGCATCCGGTGCGGCCCGACCAGTACCTGGAGATCAACAACTTCTACACCGTCACCGTGTACGAGAAGGGCGCCGAAGTCGTTCGCATGATGCAGACCCTGGTGGGCCGCGAAGGCTTCGCCAAGGGAATGAACCTCTACTTCCAGCGCCACGACGGCAGCGCAGTGACGTGCGACGACTTCGCCCAGGCCATAGCCGACGCCAACCCCGATTCCAGGCTGGCGCAAGTGCTGCCGCAGTTCAAGCGCTGGTACAGCCAGGCTGGCACACCGCGCGTCAAGGTGGCCACGCACTACGACGCGGCCTCGGGAATCTACAACCTGACTTTGTCGCAAAGCTGCCATGCCACACCGGGGCAGGATGCGAAGGAGCCCTTCGTGATCCCGATCGCGCTAGGCCTGCTGGCGCCGGACGGCCGTGAGTTCACCAACGGCATGCATGTTCTCACTGAAGCCAGCGAGACGCTGAGCTTCCCCGGCCTGCAAGCCGAACCGGTGCCTTCCTTCCTGCGTGGCTTCAGCGCGCCGGTGATCCTGGAGTTCGACTACAGCGACGAGCAACTGCTCATACTGCTGGCGCACGACACCGACCCGTTCAATATGTGGGAGGCTGGCCAGCGGCTGGCCGTCAACCGCGCCCTCGCCTTCATCAGGCAGGAAGGGCTGGCGGCGAGCGACATACAGCTCGATGCACCGTACGTCGAGGCGATGCGCAAGATCCTGCGCAACCCCTCGCTCGACGCGGCGTTCAAGGAACTGACGCTGACGCTGCCAGGCGAAACCTACATCGCCGAACAACTCGACGTCGTCGATCCACAGCGTGTTCACACGGTGCGCGAAGCGATGCGTGAGCAGTTGGCGCACGCGCTCCACGATGATTGGCAATGGGCTTTCGAGGCCCACCGCGAGAACGGCGCCTACCGCCCCGATTCCGTGTCCTCCGGGCGCCGCGCGCTGGCCGGGATGGCGCTAACGCACCTGTGCCTAGCGGCGCGCAGGAGCGCCGACACGGTCTGGCCGGGCAAGGCCTACCAGCGCTTCAAGGACGCCGGCAACAT
Source organism: Ramlibacter sp. (assembly GCA_029237735.1). Taxonomy (GTDB): domain Bacteria; phylum Pseudomonadota; class Gammaproteobacteria; order Burkholderiales; family Burkholderiaceae_C; genus Ramlibacter. The sequence continues at coordinate 14,676 of JAQZBU010000127.1, forward strand.
GACGGACCGCTTCAACGCGCTCGCTGCGCTCGTCACGACGGGCCACGAGCTGGCCGGCCCCGCGTTGCAGCGCTTCCATGCGTTGTTCAAGGACGAGGCCCTGGTGCTGGACAAGTGGTTCGCGCTCCAGGCCGGCGCGCCGGACCGGGGCGGCAACGTGCTGCCGGCCGTGAAGCAGCTGATGAAGCACCCGGATTTCAACATCCGCAACCCCAACCGCGCGCGCAGCGTGATCTTCAGTTACTGCAGCGCCAACCCCGGCGGGTTCCACCGCCCCGACGCCGCGGGCTATGTATATTGGAGCGAGCGCGTGATCGAACTCGACGGCATCAACCCGCAGGTTGCCGCGCGGCTGGCTCGCGCGCTGGACCGCTGGAAGAAACTCGTGGAGCCTATGCGCAGTGCCGCGCGCGAGGCGATCGCCCGCGTCGCGGCCAAACCCGATTTGAGCAACGACGTGCGCGAGGTTGTGTCGCGCGCGCTAGCCGATTGAATCAACCAACTCACTTTTCAACCATGGCTGCAAAAAAGAAGAACGCGTTTTACGCGCAATCGGGCGGTGTCACCGCCGTCATTAACGCATCGGCCTGCGGCGTGATCGAAACCGCGCGCGCGCATAAAGACAAGATCGGCAAGGTCTATGCCGGGCGCAACGGGATCATCGGCGCGCTGACCGAGGACTTGATCGACACGGGCAAGGAGTCGGCGTCGGCCATTGCCCTGCTGCGTTCCACACCGTCGGGGGCGTTCGGCTCTGCCCGCTACAAGCTCAAGTCGCTGGAGGCCAACAAGCGCGAGTATGAACGCCTGATCGAAGTCTTCAGGGCCCACGACATCGGCTACTTCTTCTACAACGGCGGCGGAGATTCGGCCGACACCTGCTACAAGGTGAGCCAGCTATCCGAAGCCATGGGCTACCCGATACAAGCCATCCACGTCCCCAAGACGGTGGACAACGACCTGCCGATCACCGATTGCTGCCCGGGCTTTGGCTCGGTGGCAAAGTACGTCGCGGTGTCGGCGCTCGAGGCTTCGTTCGATGTGCGGTCCATGGCCAAGACATCGACCAAGGTCTTCGTGCTCGAAGTGATGGGCCGGCACGCGGGCTGGATTGCGGCGGCCGGCGGCTTGATCGCCGATCACGGCATCCCGGTCGTCGTGTTGTTCCCCGAGATCGAGTTCGACGAGAAGAAATTCCTGGCCCGCGTCGACAAGCTGGTCAAGGAACACGGCTATTGCACCGTGGTGGTTTCCGAAGGTTGCCATTACCCCGACGGCAAGTTCCTGGCCGAGCAAGGCACGCGCGATGCGTTCGGCCATGCGCAACTGGGTGGCGCCGCGCCGGTGGTGGCCAACATGGTCAAGCAGGCGCACGGCTACAAGTTCCATTGGGCCGTGGCCGATTACCTGCAGCGCGCGGCGCGCCACATTGCATCTCAAACCGACGTGAAGCAGGCCTACGAACTGGGCAAGGCCGCAGTGCAGCTCGCGTTGAAGGGCCACAACGCCGTGATGCCCACCATCGACCGCGTGAGCGACAAGCCGTATAAGTACAAGATCGGCATGGCGCCGCTCGCCAAGGTCGCGAACGTCGAAAAATTCATGCCACGAAACTTCATCACCCCGGACGGCTTCGGCATCACGGAACGCTGCAAGCGCTACCTGTTGCCGCTGATCCAGGGCGAGGACTACCCGAAGTACAAAGACGGCGTGCCGGTGTACGCGACGCTGAAGAACGTGGCAGTGCCGAAGAAGTTGGCCACCTTCGAGCTGAAGTAAGAGTGTCATTGCGGGCTTGACCCGCAATCCACGAAGCCATGGATGCCGGATCAAGTCCGGCAAACAGACGCGCTAGCTGCGCTGCATCCTCGCCCGCAGCGCCTCGCCCAATGCGCCCAGGCTTTCGGCCAGCGCAGCAGGCTGAGCGCATCCGGCGGCATCGCCGCCGAGCCGCGGGTGAGCAGGGTCTGCAGCCGTTTGATGTGTTCGCGCTGCAGGTTGCGCCGCAGCCGGTCGATCTCCGCGCCCGTCGCCAGCTCGCTCCAGATCGAGCGCTGCACCGTCTCATACACCTCGTTGAGCGAGATCAGATTCTTTCGCTTTCCCTCCGGCACGTAGGCCGGCAGGTCCAGCAATCGCCTTGCCGTGCC